>NZ_JBQERM010000016.1:0-86719 GCF_056535045.1 Ruegeria sp. O6
CACCGCAAGCTCGCGGGGCGATAACTCGGGTTCTTCCAGAGCCAGTTCCACGATCTGCTTGCGCACCTTGTCGGGGATGCGGTTCCAAACCCTACCTGGCCGGGAATGGCGATCCTCAAGCCCGGCCTCGCCGAAAGACAGATACCTGTCGTACCAGCGGTAGAAGGTCGTTCTGGGAATGCCGAGCTTTTCCAGTGTGCGTTTGATCGGCAGGTGCGAACCGTCAACCAGCCGGATGATCTCAAGCTTTTCGGATGCGGGATATCTCATTCGTCGTCTCCCCCATCCTCGAACATGCTTTTTTTGAGCAGCCGGTTCTCAAGGGTCAGGTCGGCGACTACCTCTTTCAGCGCCGACGATTCCGCTCTCAAATCCTTCACCTCAGAGCTGGTAGCCTGGCGTGCGGTATCGCCAGCCAACCGCTTCTTACCGGCCTCAAGGAACTCTTTCGACCAGCTGTAATACAGGCTCGTAGCTATTCCTTCACGGCGACACAGCTCCGCTATGCTGTCTTCACCACGAAGCCCATCCAACACAATACGGATCTTCTCCTCTGCCGAATGCTGGCGCCGTGTCTTCCTGCGGATGTCTTTGACAACTCTCTCTGCTGACGCTTTCTGTTTCCCGGATTTCATTCTCATCTCCACTCTCTGATGGTTACGATGAGCCTGAAATCCTCCGCTACGCAATCAACCTAGTCTGTTCCATGGGTGCTGATGGCGGACAGCGACTGGGCTATACATAGCCCTCAAAGCGTATTGTTTGCGGGACTTCAGTTGCACCGTTTTCCTGAGCGAGTAGGGCGCGTGCTGACGAAAAGGTAGCAAGCGCAAAAAGAACAAGAAGGGCCTTTATCATCGTAGCGCCTCGGATTCGGGTTTTGAACTTGGGCCGGGGTTCACAAATGATCGCCCCGGCCAGCGTCAGGGCAAACGAGGTAGTTCTTGCCCTGAAACATCGTACTTTCGCCTAATTTAGAAGATCACCGACGATGCCGACGGCATCGACCACGGTAGACAGGTCATTCGTAACTTCGAGGACTTCGTCATCGACCAGAATGTAGCGGTTTCCTTTGCCCGGCTCCCCAAGCTTCCATTTGGAAAGGTCCCCAATATCCTCGAACTCCAGGTCAGATGGGAGCTTGGCACCGCGCGTGTAGCGCTTGATCTGTCCAGGTGGTACAGCTTTTGGGCCTTTGCCGGGTTTGTCTTCTATCTGAATGCTGACATCACCGTTCTTGCCCCCCTTGTTCGGCTTTTTACCCTTGTTGTCTTTGGCATAGGCATCGCTGCCTCCAAGGATGAAAAACACAACTGCTAAGGCTGCAAGAATTCCGTATGCAATCTTCATAGATTGTTCCTTTGCTTCCCAACTTCATTCGACCGGCGTTGAAAATTCCGGCACGCGCTTGATCTCTTTTAGTTGCCCTTTGGCACACCCCTTAGTGACTGCCTTCACCCCGCATTAGAAAACGATCCGGGTTCTTAGACCGAACAGGGTAATCCGGTCCTGATCGGGATTTAGAAGCGGGTCGGAAATGAATTGTACCGATGGCGTGATCTGCAATCCGGGTGAGATTGAAAAGCGGTAGAAAGCTTCAAGCGTGAACTGATCGCCATCTATGCCTCTTGCTTCGGCCCAGTTTAGGCCCAGACCGGCCAAATCGGTGTTGCGACCATAGTAACCGAGACCGGCAGAAATCGACCGTTCATAAAGCGCTGCGGTTCCCTTCGAGGCCCCTGCACGGAAGAACGGCATCCATTTATTGTCAACAAACCATGCGGCGGAAAACGCTGCGCCGTAATCTTCTGCTCGACTGCCATCGTCAGCCGCATCCGCATGCCAGAGGGTCAGATGGATATTGTCGAAGTAGATGCGATCAAAGCCGGACGTGTACCCAAGTTCGAGCGACTTGAAGAGATTGCCGTCGCTAAACACATCAAAGTTTGGATCGGACGGGTCGGCGTTTGCGTCTGATACGCTGGCAACGGCGTAGAGGTTCTCGCTCAGCTTTACCCCACCGGCAATACCAAGGCCTTGGTTGGGCGTGTTGATTGTCGGGTTGGTATTGAAAGACAGGTTTTGAAAACCACTGTAGGGGCTTACCAACCCGTAGATATCCACAAAGTCCGTTACATCAATCTGGCCGACTTGCAGCGCCCACGACCCATTCTCAGCCCTTTGGGTCCAGAACAAATTGGTCAGAAGCAAACCGTTGTCATTGAAGGCTGTTCCCGTGATTGAAAGGGCTCCGCCATCCAGCCCGAGAAATTGCGGAGCAACGTCAGTATAACTGTGCCTGTCTTCGATCTTGAATGTCAGAGACCCCCGTTCAGTTGCCTGCCAACTGCCGTAGAACCGCGCAATTCCGCTGGCTGCTTCGCCGGTTCCCAGATCAGCATCCGTGGTTTGGCCCAATGCCAGGTAGTCAATGTTGAACCGAAAACCACCCTCAGCCAGTCGGTCTTTCCACTGAAACCAACCCGGTGCGATGTTGCGTGGAAAATCGGAACGATATTGCGGATCGGTGAGCCCGTCTCCGGGCGCAAGATCGGCTTCGACTGAAGATGGCCCGGATAGTCCCTGAGCCGACGCTGCGCCAGCAAATGCAATGCTCAATGCGGCAACCAGAAGTCTTATCATTTTGACGCCTGTGCCCCACCGGTCTTGCGATTTCCTGCCGCGCGGATGCGATCAGCAGCACGCTGCTTCCATTCCAACCTGTCTGCCTCGGTTTCCAGAGTTTCGACACGTTCTGTCTCTAGCTGGAAAGTCGCATTCATAGGCATGAGACCATCCACAACCATCATATTCTGAACAGAAGGATCGATAGTCAGCATGCCCGTCAGCCGAACGGGTTCATGGAAATAGCGGGGCGCCCAGTCCCCGTTCAACCGCACACGGATCATCTGGTTGGGCGGAGGTGGAGGCATATGACTGCACATCCCTCGTTCGGGCACCAAATACGCGACAGGCCTCCCGTCCGGATCATTCGGAGCAGGAATGGCAAAGCCCGTCAGTGTGATTGTTTGACCGTCGAATTCCGGATTTCCGTTTGTGCCAGCCTTTCTTCGCCGTTCCGTCACGACCTCTCGCTGATCGAGTAGCCAGTCGACATCAATTCCATCAGCTGCCAAAGCATCCTCAGTCTCGGTCAGAAGCATTTGCCACTTTTGCCGCTCGTCTTCACTACCACCATCCTGCTGCAACCTGCCGCGTATACGCACAACGAAAAGAACATCGTCGAACTGTTCGGGGCTGAGATCACGATAGGGGTCATCAAAGACCTGCGCAGACGGATCTGGCAGGTCTGCCCAGTCCAACGCGGTTCCAGGCGTCGCCGCAGCATCATAACCGCACAAAACCAACCCTGCGAATACTGCGGAGCAAAACCAATTTCGCATGAATGCTCTCCGGCTGCTTTATCTGGTCAATCCAGTGTGTTTTTGTAGATCACACCGTCCTTCATGATCAGGCGGATTGTTTCTGGGCTTTCAGGCCTCGGGTCGGCCCCAAACCATTGATCACCCGTACCAACCACCGAGAAATCTTCGAGCGGATTGCCGTCGATCAGCAGGATATCCGCATAGGCGCCTTCCTCGATCACACCGAGCTTGCCAGATGTGTAAGGGTTCGAGAAATCGCCTGACAATGCTACGACCTCACCGCCGATTGACGTAAGTGTCACCATCGACTGGTACGGTCCGAAGAACTCGTTATTGAGATGTTTTTCATAAGCAATCTGGATGTTGCATGCTTCCACTGATCCCACGCAATCGGTCTGAAAGCCGCGTTTTACCGGGCATTCCTTCATATTCGGAATGTAGTTCGCGAAAGTCGCGGACGCCGATATCGCTTTCGCGAGGCTCTTGGGCTCGTTCTTGACCGATGGGATATCCAACAAACCCGGATCAAAAGCCGTGAGGTTAGTCGTTATGTAAGCCCCTTTCTCGTTCATAATCTCGGCAATCTCGCAATCGAAGGAGAAGCCGTGTTCAATGGACATTACACCGGCCTCAAGGGCGTTCATGATTGCTTCCTTGCGGTAAGAATGCGCCATGACATAGGTGCCGTATTCGTTGGCAACCTGAACGGCAGCTTCGATTTCTTCCTTGGAGCCGGCGAGCAACTGCCATGGGTCAAACGCCGAGATCACCCCACCCGACTGCATGAATTTCAGCTGTGTCGCCCCCATGCGCATGTTATTACGACCATACAGGTAGACATCATCGACACCGCTGACTTGTTGCGCCATGTTCAGATTACCGAAGTTGGTCTGTCCGCCCGGCGGCGAGGTGAAGGATGCGAAGTCAGCGTGGCCGCCGCGTGTCCCGAGGAACGCGCCTGACGCATAGTGACGTGGACCGACGATCTGTCCGGCGTCGATGGCCCTCCGCAGACCGCCGTTGGCGCCGCCAGCATCTCTTACAGTCGTAAATCCTTGCATCAGGTACATCTCGGCCATCCTGGTTCCATGGATGCCAAAATCCTCCCAGGTCGAGTTCGTTTCCATGGAAGCGATAGACGGTCCCATGAGCATGAGGTGTGCGTGAAGCTCGATGAAGCCCGGTGTGAGTGTCCTACCGCCGCCATCGATCACCTCCGCATTGGGGGCATCGATCGCATCAGTTGAGACGACCTTGATAAGGTTGCCCTCAACCAGAACACTGGCATTCTCAATGCGTTGCTCATTCACACCGTCGAAGATATGCACGTTGGTAAACAGCGTTTGTGGTTCTTCTTGATCCTGAGCCTGCGCGGTCGTCGAAAAAGAAAAAACTGCCGCGACAATTGCCGTCGAGCAAAGAGACATTCGTAAGCCGGACATAAGTACCCCCTTCATATTCATGTTTTGCCAACTATAGTCTGGAATTCACCGACGCGGTTGCCCCTTTTTAATTAGGATGTACGAATATGATGATTAAAATGGCCACTTCTTAAAACTAATCCAAACAAGGGTTATGAGCTTGCCTTTCAACTCCGCCTCCCGAGAGCATAGCGAGGGCTTTGTTCGCCTCTCTTTAGCTGCTCCGTTTCTGCAATATCTCACCGAACGTAAGATCAATCCGCAACCAGCATTGGATCAGGTCGGCTTGAAAGCCGAACTGTTGACTAACCCATCCGTGTTCGTTCACTCCGAGCTGGTTTACGGCTTGGTAAATGCTTTCTCAGAAGTGTCAGGGGATCGATACCTTGGACTAAATGTAGGGGAGTCGTTTGACCTGCAAGGATGGCCTCCGTTCGCTCAAGCCTTGCAATCGACAACGAGTCTGTTCGAGTTTTTTACCCGCTTTGTTGGGCTCGTACCTCAGGAGTCCAATTCTGTGCGGCACAGCCTTATCATTGAAGCGGACAAAGCGACTTATCGTATCGATAGACAACAGGAACCAACTGTCCCACCCGTTCAGGTAACAGGTTTTGGTGCTGCAATCTATGTACGCCTGTTGCAGACCGTCGTCGGCGAATCCTGGGACCCTTCGCGCGTGCGGTGGGAAAGCAGATACATCAATGGTTTGCCTCTCAACTACAAAGGGATCGAGGTTGGCCTTGGAACCGATCCCGGAATGCAAATCAGTTTTCCTGTGGAATGGTTGTTTTTGCATCATGTCTCTGAGGGCTCTGCCAAACCCATAGCCTCGCCTCGCCAAGATCAAGAGGTATCCGTGGTGGCAGCTTTGCGCTCTGTCTTGCGCGGCAAACTGGATGAATCCGATTTGGGGCCGGAGATGGTGGCCGGGTTTCTGGGAATACAGCGGGAACGGTTCCTGAAAGCGCTTCAAAAACAAGGCACAACGTTACCGCGCGAAATCAAACGGCTGCGTATCGATGTCGCCAAGGAGCACCTCAAAGAAGACCAGATGACAATTGCGGAGATTGGTCTGATGCTAGGCTATTCTGACAAGTCCCATTTCACTCGCTTTTTCCGAAGTCAAACCGGAATGACACCGACCAAGTTCCGAAGCAAGTAAATGTGGTCGAGCCAAATGAACGCTTCGAAGATTAGGTCCTCGTGGGATCAGTTCGGAGAAGTTGTAGTGCCACGTTGAACAGGTTAGTCGACGACATGAATGGTTGGTTGCCACCGCCGATACAACCTCTGCAACTGGCCGTTTCGTTGTGTATTTCGGAGTTAGCAAAGCTTGGTTGCGAAGGTCCGCTTCGGGGCTGACTGCGGTCCTTTGGATTAAAAATGCGGAAGGCCGCAAAGTCCCGCGTCTTGTTTGCCGGTTCCAGCCGCGGCGAAAGTGCGTTTCGGAATCCGCTCAAATTTGTGCCGCTCAATGACCGCTCTCACGGCGCCTGCTGCTTCACAGAGAAAATCCCTCCGCGCCCGCGAGTGCTTTCTGCGTCAGCAAAAGCAGCATCGGCAAAAGGCGGGTTTGTCCGCATTGTGTGAATTCAGCCAGCCGATGAATTTGCGCTTGCAGCGAACGGCAGGTTCGGCGGGCCGCGTCACAGCACCAGTTGCCGACGGTTAATGGCCGGTTAGGGCCATTGGAACTTCCGGATGAATACAAGGTTGGAAAAAACGCACCGGTTTCAGTAGCAATCAGTGATCGTTAAAACCGAAAGGATTTGAGTTTTTGTAATGAAATCAATGTGCGGTTTCTACGAACGCGAAGCGAACGTACTTCCATCAAGACATAGACAAAGAACAAGAAAAAGAAATTGATAAAGAGCACTCCATCCGCTTGTGTTACGCAAATCACGGTCGCTGTGTTTGCTGCACGAAGGACGCTTAATCAGAAAGCGGCAACCAGATTGTTTTGCCGGTCCTTCTGTCTCGACCAGCTTCGCGTTCCTTTTGTCCGTCACGGATCCGGGTGCGGGGATTTTCAATCGGGTCTAGGCTGTTCAGATAGGGTGTCAGGCAATAGAAATCTTGCGGATGCTTACGCGATGGTTTCCAGGTGATCATCGCCCACATCCGCTTTAACATTTTAGCACCTGAACGTTTGTATTAGCTGGGTTTTTCACCTGAATAGCATTGCATGGATTGGGTTGTAGCGACCAGCGATTTCTCTGGGAATTGGGTATTCACCGAAAAACCTCATCTCCTTATTGTGACCTTTAGCTGTAATGTGCCAGCTGCCTACTTTTTTGCTGCAGCCAACGCTCCTTATGCCCGCAACCCGACCCCTTTGTTGTGCAACTCGATCACTGTAGCGACACAAGTGATTAATCGGTGTGGGAGAAATTGTAGCGGTTAAAGTAAAGCTCTGATTTTGGATGCTCAATATAGCACCACCTACATTTTTTCAGAATGCTTAGGTTTCGGACGAAAGTGAGAATTAAAGGAAAGTCCTTTAGCTTGAGGTATCGAACCCCGTGAATCAGATTACTTTTCAGTCAGTTAAGGCCTGCCAATTCTGAGGTGGAAGTGTCGCAAGGCTTCGAGAAAACCAATTTCGTATACCACAGTTGGCACTCGCGCCGATTTTTCGGATAGCAAACAAGGAAGTTGAGAATGGTATTTTCAAAAGGTGGGCCAAGGGGTGGGCTGTAAATAGAATCAAAAACACAACGCATTGATAATTAGATGAATTTTTTGGGGATATGGTGCGGGTGGAGGGACTTGAACCCCCACGCCTTGCGGCGCCAGAACCTAAATCTGGTGCGTCTACCAATTTCGCCACACCCGCAACTCAGCGCCGCAGCGCTGGATTGAAGCGGTCAATAACAAAGCTTGCTTCCGAGCGCGAGGGGTAAAATACATGTATCGCCAAGTTTGTAGATCCTCTGATGAGATATGGGGCAACCACGCTATCTTATGAAGATGTATAGCCCCAAGAGGCTTGTCAGTGGAAAGTTGATGGGAACATCAGTGGCCGTGAAACCCGATATCCTGCGGGACAATGTCCACGCTATTTTGGAAGAGCTCTTCATTCGTGCCGAAGTTAAAATTTGACCCAGCTAGCCTGCGAAATATCGCTCTTACGTTGACCAAAGTCCTAGAAAAAGCCGACAGCTTGTTGTCAGATCACCACTGGCGAACATGGAAATCCTACTTCATTGCCCTTGCGCGTTCATAGTTGAATCCATGGGAGGAGGCGCGGGATTACTCGCCACGACACCCCAGAAAACGCATCTGCGACCCTTTCCAACTCAGAGAGCAACTTCAGGTTTCTGAAACAACAAGAATAACTTATCCGACTAAAGTGCCCTTCAGGGCCACACAGATTATTGAATAACCCGCACCGTCAGGTTCAGGCAATTGTGTTCCGCCGGTCTCCGCTCGGTTTCATACAGTAGGTGCGGAATGGCTCTTGCGTCATAGGCATTCCCGCGCAGGTTGAGGCATTCTCAAGAGAACTCCACCACAAAGCTGCCACATTTCAAACGCCAAAAAATCTTATTCACGTCAAAATAAGACCGCCTTGAAGGGTCTTGTTGTTTAGCAGGAGTTAATGAGTCTTTTTTGCCACTTTGGCGCCGGTACGAGTTTCCTGCTCAACTCCAGTACAAGGTTTACTGCTGTGACCGATCTGAATCCCTCCGCTACTGCCGAGCAAGAGGCTGTCTTCTTTGCTCGCGAAAGCTTTCTTGGCGAACTCAAGATCCTGAACCGGGACCACCCGAACACGGGCTTTGGGATATCGCTCCGAACCCATTCCGGAGACCACTACCTGCTGGCCAATGCGCGTATGCCATTGCCCGCGGTCAAATCCGAGGGTTTCCCGACCGGACGCCGCGTTGCGTGCCTTGAAAACGGCGATCGCTTCAGCTCGATCGAAGTGCTGGCTGACGCCAAGGCTTACGAAACCATCAGCCCGCGCGCCGAGGCTGACATTCTGGGCAACGCTTTGGACCTGATCGCACGTATCGACACGCTGACAGGAATTCCAACGGGCCGTCCTTCGCATGAACCCCGCATCGCAGCTACGGGAACCGGAGGTTAAGCATGGCGCGCAATGATCACCTGTTGTCTGTAGGCAACGAAGCTCTGGCGCCAATGACTTCGGCAATGTCATCACTGACGGCGCAGATTGATCAATTGACTGAGGTGGCTGATGCGCGCTCCTCGGCACGTCTGGCAACACTCAAGACCCGGATGGAAAACTTCACCGCCAGCATCACTATGGTCGGTCAGGTAAAAGCGGGCAAATCATCGATTGTAAACATTCTTGCGGGGCGCCCATCTTTGCTTCCGTCGGATGTGAACCCGTGGACGTCGGTCGTCACAACCCTGAATATCAACACGCGTCCACCGGGCGATACCAAGGCCAAGTTCACCTTCTTTGAGCAGGAAGAATGGGACAATCTGATGGTCGGGGGCGGCCGGTTGGGCGAACTGGCCAACCGAGCCGGTGCAGATGACGAGATGGAGGACATTCGCCGTCAGATCGGCGAGATGAAAGCAAAGTCGGAAGAGCGTCTTGGAAAGCACTTCGATCTGATACTTGGCCAAAGCCACCAATACGATCACTTCGATGAAGAACTGATCCAAAGATATGTCTGCCTGGGCGATGAGGACGACCCGGATATCAATCCAAAAACAGGCCGGTTCGCAGATGTGACCAAGTCGGCCGAGTTGTACATGGATATCCCTCAGTACCCGATTGCGCTGAAGCTTTGTGATACGCCGGGTGTCAACGATACCTTCATGGTGCGTGAACAGATTACCCTGCGCAGCCTGCGCGGGTCCGAAGTCTGTGTTGTGGTGCTTGCCGCAAGCCAAGCCCTGACCACCATGGACATGGCCTTGATGCGGATCATCGCCCAATTTGAGAACCGCCAGATTGTCCTGTTTGTGAACCGGATTGACGAGTTGTCAGACCCGGTCAATCAAGTCCCCGAAATCCGCGACCGGATTCTGGATACTCTGAAACAGAACAACATCGACGCAAAGACAAGTGTCGTGTTCGGCAGTGCCTTGTGGGCCGAGGCAGCGCTGACCGGGAACCCCGAAATTCTGAACGAGGAATCCCGCGAAGCACTCAATACATTTTACCTCGCTGCCGGGTTCGGTGATCAGGCCCCCTCGCTGGATAAAATCTGGGCATTGTCCGGTTTGCCTGACCTGCTGCTGGCGATAAACGAGCGTATTGCAGAAGGTGCCGGAACAAGGCTGATGGATCGGGTTCGCCATCGTGCCCGCAACATCGCCAGCCAGATTCGTGCCACCGCCGTGGCAAAGACTCTGTCAGAGGGTGAAGGCGTTGCGCGTGATCTTGACGGTGTTTCTCCGGAAGATGCAATTGCGAAAGTTTCTGCGGAATATGAAAAGAAAGCAGCCGAACTGACCAATGCATTACGCGACAAAGTATTGGAGCGCCTGAACTCAGCCGAGGCGAATTTTGTGAAGCGCGCCACGGATTCTCTGATCGCGCACCTTGAGAAGAATGGCGAGCAAGGCACGTGGCAATACGACCCTGCTGGATTGAGGACTTTGCAAAAAGCCGCTTATTTCAGTTTTGCCCGCGCAATGCGTAAGGATGCTGGCGCGCTCTACTCAACTGCGGCTGCGGATGTCGAAGCGCTGTATCACAAAATTCTTGGCAACCACCTGGGCGAATTCAGCATCGAAGCACCTATCGTGCCGCGCGTTCCACCACCATTGGGGATCGGCCGGACGATCGCTCTGGACTTGCAAAGTACCTGGTGGCGGCGCTGGTGGCAAAAGCGCAAAGGTTTTGAAGCATACGCTGCCGATTACACACGCCTGATCGCGTCCGAGGCGAATTCGATCACCAAGGATATCGAGGAAAACCAGATTGCGGCCGTGTTGGAAAACGTCCGCGCTATTCTGGCGGATTTCATGCGGGAACAGAAGGAAACGTTGCTGAGCATCTCATCATCAGCAGACAAAAACTCCAGCCAGACCTCGGCAGCGATGGCGGGCCTGCAACCTCAGAAATCGCGAGACGAGATTCTGGGTGACATCCTGAAAGACCTAAGCAACGAAGCGGCATAAGTAGAAAAATGGCAAAAGATTCACAAACACGCTTTGTTTCACCGAAAGCATGGGAACGTATCGAGCAGTGGTCCCGCCGCAAACCGGTTTTCGCTTTGATGGGTGAATTCAGCGCTGGCAAATCCACACTGATGAACTTTTTACTGCGAACGCAAACCTTGCCAACGCAGGTTACTGCAACCCAGTTACCACCGGTCTGGTTTAGCTGGGGCAGTGAAAAACCATATATCAAGCGGCATGACGGAAGCGTCGAACCAATCGAGCTGGATCAGCTTGAGACTGTTGGCGTCAATGACGCGCAGTTCATTCGTATCTTCCTTGAAGCCGATATTCTGGAAGCCGTCGATCTGATCGACACCCCCGGCATCTCGGACCCCAAAATTTCGACAGATGTCTGGCAGCGCGCAGTCGGGCAGGCAAACGGCGTCATTTGGTGCACCCATGCGACACAAGCCTGGCGCGAAACCGAACGTGCAACGTGGGTTTCGCTGCCGGACCGCTTGCAACACAACTCGCTGCTGTTGGTGACGCGGGCGGATGCACTAAACCTTAAAGACCGTCAAAAGGTTCTGCGACGTGTCAATCGCGAAGCCGGACATCTGTTCAACCGGTCCATTTTGTTTTCCGCCCGGGATGCGATCAATGCCCGCGACAAGACTGGCGACGCCGAAATGTGGTCGCGCAGCGGTGGCGGCAAGATGATCGACAGTTTTCTGGAAATCACAGAACAGATCATGGACAATCGCGCCGATCAGCTGGCGCGGTACCAGATCGACAAAAGCCAGTCCGGCGCATTCAAGGTTCAACCACTGCGCCCCGCCCGCAAACCAGACGACCGAGAGGCACTGGCGGACGGCATCGAAGCTACTCCTTTGCGGCTGGTCAATCCGCTGGAAAACGAACAGCAACCAGAAGCCGACGATCATAATGTCGTAACAAGCTTCCCCATCCGGCCAGCCCGTGTAGAGCGACGCGTTGACGAAGGCGAACGGGTTCGGATCAACCCGGAAGACGCTGAACGGCTGCGGGCAGAAATGGTATCAGACACCGAGCAGATGCCTGAGGAAACCGATACCAGCGACGAGTTGCGTGCCTTCTTCAAGGACACCTCGAGCGATCCTCTTGAGTTGAAGAATGTCGCCGGTCTGGAAGAAGACGTGGACGAGTTCGACCTGTCCGGTGAATTCGGTGCTGCCGATAATGCTGACGACCTGCTGGGTGACGCTCCAGATGCTGAAACGGGCGACAAGTCCGTTGATGACGTGCTGACCTCGTTGAACACGACTCTGCGTGAAGCCGCGGCCGAAGCGGACGAAGTCGAAGTTTTCACGCCGGAAGTTGAATCGCGTGATGATCGGGGTATCGAAGTCTCGGTATCCTCCATTGCGGCTCTGATGGCGGCTCAGCCCGAGAACAACGCCGAGGATTACGAACCTGAGCCTGAGACAAACGGCTTGATAGAAGTCGTAGCCTCAGTCGAGGAAGACGCCCGCGATATCCGCCACGATGCGCACATCGATCTTCCAGAATCCGCAGCCGGGTCGCCGCTTAGCGCGTCGGATATGTGGCGGGAAATTACAATCAAGGAGGACCTGCCAAAGGACGCAGTCGGGCTTCAGAATGTATTCAAAGCCTTTCTTGCCGAATTTGACCAGATCGCAGTTGAATATAGTGCGAAACAGTCCAGACACGCCCCGCAAGCCATTCCAAAAACGAAAGAAAACAGCAATGCAGAATGGCATGTTTTATAAGGATGCCTTAATCAAGGCGCTGAAAAGAAGGACGATAAAGAGTTAAATGTCCATTCAGGATGCATTGAACACCGCGATTGAAACGATACCCGACTGCATTGCAGCCGGGTATATCGACATGGAGACCGGCATGCTTTTGGGCAGCAGTGTCTCTGATTCTGATTGCGCTGAATCGCTGGAGACTTTGGCAATAGCAGTGGCCAATCTGTTTCAGGGGCGGGGTGTCGCTGCATTTGAAGCGCTCTTGCACGAGGCCGGAAACACTGATGAGGAAAACGCCGGGTTTGGGGAAATCGCGGTGTTTTCAAAAGACCGGTTGAACATCTTTTTGCGGACCAAGGAATATCCTGATCATGTGGTCTGCTATATCTGCCGGAACAGCACGAATGTAGGGCTGGCGCTCACGAAATCGCATCTCAGTCTCAAGCCGGTTGCGGCCGCAGTCTGAACGGGACCAGAGGGGGTCACGGTATGATGGACACAGACATTCTCGACATGCTCGAAGATATCGGGCGGTCTTCGGTTGCCCGCCTGTCTCCGACGGTTATTGTCCCCGGTGAAACTGCTACAGCCCGTCGGGCGGCTGTGTTGCGTTTCATTCGCGGAACGATATTGCCCAGACGACTCGAGCTGACCGCGGCCAACGGAAGCTGCCTGAAAATCGAAGTAAACAGCTCCCGGATCACGGATGTGTTTCAGGTGCCGTCCGGGCAGATCCCCGATTTCGAAACGGAATCACGTACCGCGCTGGTCGACAAACTGGCCCAACTGATTTCTGACATTTCAGCCGCCCCTGCCCCACTGGAACTGATGTCTGGAAAGCCCGCCTCGACGCTGGAGGCTGATGATGTTGGTATTACGCTGAGTGAGATCGAGAACGCCTGCGCCGGAATTGAGCTTTCCTCTGAGCCCATTGTGTCTGTCGTTCCGGACGTTGAAAAACCTTCAGACAACAGCCCTGCCCCGGCAGCAGGGTCGGGCAATTCGTTGGCGCAACAGTTTTTTGACGGGGCTGCACGCTTTGCCACAGGTCGTGTTCTTGTGGACAGTATGGAAAACACTGCACTGGTTTGCGAAGGAACCTGTAAACCTTCCGAGGGAATGCACGCCAATCAAGAGATTTTGACACGTTTTGTTTCAGATCTTGCTGGTTGGAACAACGACACCCGGGACGAATTCGAAGGCCCACATCTGATCGTCATGCGGCCATCGGGTGGTAAGGGTGCGGGCATGGCTGTTCTGGGCGACAACGAACAGATTGCTGTGGCCATTCATGATGCCCGCAAACTTGGTGCGGTAATCAATCTTTGGAAATCTTTGGAGGAGGCTGAGGAATGACCGCCCCCAAAGCATTCAAATTTTCGACTAATTCAATGCGTTGTTTTTTTGTAGTCAGGGTAAAGAGTAATGAGTGAAACACATCGCCGCGAGCTTATTCGCATCGCAGAAGACATGAACGGGACAAGCAATGACGAAACACGTCAGTTCATATCGCGCATCATTGGTGATCTGGGAAAACTGAAACCGTCAGTTGCCTTTGTCGGGCAGATCAAGGCAGGAAAGTCGCGCTTGATCAACGGCTTCACCGGTCAGGCAGAATACCTGCCGTCGGACGTGAACCCGTGGACAACCGTGATCACCGACATGCATTTCGGGCACCCGAACGGTCGAACCGAAGGGGCCGAGTTCCATTTCTTCGACAACTATCAGTGGCAATCACTGATCGCCGAAGGCGAAGAGTTGCGCAACATGTTCCCGGATGACGAGGACAGCTACAAGCGCGAGATGATCGAAGAGCAGGTCGAAGCCATGAAGACCCGGGCGCGTCGGCGACTGGGGGACAGTTATGAACAGCTGTTGGGTCAACATCACGATCTGGATCAACTGACATCCGATGATCTGGCGCGTTACGTGTGCGCCGGGGACGACCCCGCGGAAGACGGGACAGTTGACCCCGGCAGTGATCGGGGACTTTACAGCGACATCACGCGCAAGGCCGAGGTCTATTTCGACATCGGGCATTTCCCGTTCCCTCTGACCGTCACTGATACGCCCGGAGTAAATGACCCCCTGCTGATCCGTGAGGAGATTTCGCGTCAGTATCTCAAAGAATCCGATTTCTTTGTGGTGGTTCTGTCAGCGCATCAGGCGTTGTCGCGTGCGGACCTGAAACTGTTCAGGCTGATGCAGGCATTGGAACTTGGACAGATCGTTGTCTTCATCAACCGAGTCGATGAATTGGGCGGCGGGGCCGATGATGCGGCAAAGGTGCGTCTGGATGTTGTAGACGGGCTCGAAAAAGCGTTAGGCACGTCGAATATCGATGTACTGATGGGAAGCGCACAATGGGCGCATTATGCACTGACCGGCGATGAAACCGGTGTGAACCACGATCATATTCTGGCTTGGTTGCGGGCGCACCCGGAACAGATGCAACAGTACCTGAACGGCGTGGCCGAGATCAAACAAGGCCCGGGACCCATCAGCCGCGAGGCTGTACTACGGTTTGCCGCGATGATCGCGTCGGGCTTGCCCGACTTGCGCCGCCATGTCACTCAGGCGTTGGCGGACGGGCCGATAAACGAACAGCTGAGGATGGCGTGGCAGCATCTCGACAGCTTCGCGCGTGGCGATTTGGAGCGGTCACAGGTACATCTTCGTGCGCTGCAAGACGAAGGCAGCGCGGGGGCGCACAGCCCGGATGACAGCGACAAGACGCTTGGTGATCTGCGCAAATTGATTGCGGACAAATCGCAAGACATCGTCAAGGACATGGACGATGTTCTGTCAAACCTGCGTGGGGTCATGGATGACACAGTCTCTGAATCCGTCTTTGTTGTGGTGCGCGGACCTGAAGGACAATCCCCATTGCTTGCCAAAGGCGGCGCGACCGAATTGAATTTCACTCCTTTGCGCGAACAAATGCGCGAGTTGGTGCAGGGCGCGTCGCAAGTGGTGCGGCAACGCATGTTGAGCGAACTTTACGCGATCGACATGCAATGCAACGCCGCTTTGCGGGCACTGCCAGGGTGGCAGGAACCAGTCGACAATCGCATGAACACAAGTGCAGTGCGTTGGTTCCGTCCGGACACCACCGCCTTGACCCGTGGCATTACCGTTGAGCTGCGTGTAAACTGGTTGTCGCGTCTGATATCGCGCAACAGCGTTGTGGCGCGGGCCGAGCGCATGATCGTGCAGGAATTCGAACTGATTGGCGATGACCTGATCGACACAACGCGTGAAAATCTTCTGGAACGGTTGAAAACTGTTCTGGATCATTACTTGGCCCTGTTGGCAGGCCATCTTGAGCACCGTTCCGGAGCGGGTGAGTTGAATGCTCAGGCGGAAGCACAAGCTGCGTTCGAACGGGCGCGCCGTATTGCTGACGAGTTGGATAGTGTCTTTGGAACAAGCAACGTGGACGAACGACAAGCAGAGGCTGCGGAATGATTGAGTTTCCCGGAACCGAACAGGAAGTGCGCCAGCTGGAGCGTTTTCTGACATCGACAGAAAAACTGTCGTCGGACCCGAAATTGGAAGATATGCGCGCACGGGCTCTGGCCCACGCCGAACGCCTCTCCAACGCGGTCAACATCGGTTTCGCCGGAGAGTTCGGGGCGGGCAAGTCAAGCCTTGCAAACATGCTGGCAGGGGCGGATATTCTTCCAACCGGTCCGCAGCACCTGAAGCTGCCACTTGTCATCGTTGCCTACGCGGATACGCCAGAGACGACAGTCGGCTGGTGGAACAAGGAGCCAAAGACATATTCTGGTATAGCACTGGAAAAGGCCGCTGCGGATGAGCCTGACTTTATTTCGGTTGGATTGAACACACCTGCTCTCAAAGAGATATCACTGTTCGATCTTCCCGGCTCTGGCGCATTGGATGATACATACAAACAGACACTGGACCTGCTGAAATTCGTCGACTGTGCCATCTGGTGTACCAACGGCACAAGCGCATGGCGTGAAACAGAACGGCATTTGTGGGCGCAGGTGCCGCCCGAGCTAAGAGCCAACAGCCTGCTGGCAGTTACACATGCTGATTTGCCCCCGGTGCAGGCCGCTCTGGATCGGGTACTGGCTCGATTGAACAAAGAAAAAGAAGGACTGTTTCGCGCTGTGGTCCCAATTGGCACGCCCGTCGCGGTGCGCGCCATGGCACAAGAGCCGGAACCAGATTTTGATCTTTGGGAAAACTGTGGCGGCCAGGAACTCGCGGAAAAGGTCCTTGATGCGGCGTCTGACCGGCGGCGCAGTGACCTTGACGCTGCCCGGAAGGATCTGAAGCACGAGTTTCTGCCATTCCTGGAAACATTGAATGGGCCAGAGCCGGAACCTTCCGTCAACGATGCTGCGTCAATGCAGTCAACGCTGGGGTCTGCCCTTCCGCCACTGAACAACCCAATTCTTGAAGACTGGTTGGCTGCCATTGCCAGCATTTATGAAGATCTGCGTGACACCGCCGCCATTGAACCCGCAGCGTTTTTGCAAAGCTGCCAGGAAATCGTCGAAGATTTCGCGGAACGGCTGGACCAAGGTGGCGAGATCGATCCGGATGCTGACTGGATTCCGGCCGAGTTCGAAAAAGCGACTGACTTGTTGTTGTTGCTTCAGTTTGAAAGCGGAGATGCGCCTTTGAAAGACGCAATCAGCATACTTGTACAGCTTGGTGACAACCTTGCCTGGGCTGGCAGTACCGTTGCCGCAGCACAATCCAAAACCGGTACCTAGCACATTCCATCAGGATTGAAGCGCTGTTCAGCGATTCGAAGGGCCGAAGAATCGGGACTTTATTGTTTCGAATTCGTAGACCAAGAGACCGATTTGGGGTCGTCAGTTTTCATTTATTCCACCCCGTTAATCAATATATTGTGCTATTGCTTCGAACTAACGCCATATATGCCATAATCAAAAAAACGATCCTTAGTGAAGCCATCAGGCGGCCCCATTAAAGTCAAATTTGAAACGTCTAACCGTTCTCAAGTGTCCTGCGGTTGTTTTTGGTTGTGAGTTCGTGGGCTGCCGGCCCTGTTTAATTAAGCCGCAAAATGAGTAGAACGGGCGGATTAAAATGAGCCACAACCAGGCTGTCGGTGCAACGCACGACGAACCAAAAATTGAAGGACTGCAACCGGGCGCAAAGCTGTTGCGCGGGCAGTATGAGATCCTCCGATATCTCAGCAACGGCGGATTTGGGATCACCTATTTAGCACGCGACAGCCTGGAGCGTGATGTCGTGATCAAGGAATGTTTCCCCGGTGCGTTGTGCCGTCGCAACGGGGACTTGGTTGAGCCGAACGACCCGTCCTACAAGGATGATTTGCGCGCCATTATCGACCTGTTTATTCAGGAAGCCCGCAATCATGCGCGTCTGGTGCATCCGAACATCGTCGACGTTCATCAGGTGTTCGAAGACAACGACACAGCTTATATCGCTATGGATCTGATCCGTGGTTGCGACCTGCTGGACTATGTTGAGAATCCGGAAAACGACGGTGGTCCTGACTTTATCGTGCAAGTCACGGAAAAGATGCTGTCCGCGGTGTCGTTCATCCACCAAAGCGGGATGCTGCACCGTGACATTTCACCCGATAACATCCTGATTGACGAAAACGGAAACCCGGTCCTGATCGACTTCGGTGCCGCGCGTGAGCAAGCCGCAAACAAGTCGGCCGCATTGTTGACCCTGCGCGTTATAAAAGACGGATATTCGCCGCACGAGTTTTACGTCCGTGGTGCCGAACAAGGGCCCAGCAGTGACCTCTATGTCTTGGCCGCGACTCTGTATCACGCAATCAGTGGCGAACGCCCGGTAGACGGCCAGAGCCGCCTGAATGCCTTCAACAACGGGCAGGACGACCCTTATACCCCATTGGCAGGCCGCTTTGACGGATACCCCGATGGATTCCTCGAAGCAATCGACAAGGCAATGGAAGTACACGCAACGGACCGGTTGCAGACAGCCCTGGATTGGCTGCGCATGTTCCGCGGCCCTGGCGTGATGTTTGATACCTTCGCCTATCGCCCGGTTTCCGTGATTGTCGGCATGGATCGCAAGGACAAGGAAGAAGAAAAGGCGCGGATCAAGGCCGAAAGTGAAAATGCCGAAGCGGTTGTGACGGCTCTGCTCGCCGGGAACTCGGACATTGTTCGCGAAACCGAAAAAAAGAATGAACCCGAGATGGCAAAGATTTCTGCAAAAGCGGAAACACCGGTCGCAGTTGATACCGTGGTTCAGAGCGGATCCGGTGGCAGCGGCAAGATGATCGCTGGTGCAGCAGTGCTTGTGGCAGCGTTGGCTGCAGGCGGTTTCTTCGTGATGTCCGGCGACAAAGGTGAAGAACAAGCTGAGGTTACGACGACGCTGCCTGAAGCAACCACACAAACTGCCGAAGCAGACCCGCCCGCGGTGGAAGAACCCGTGGCCGAAACACCTGAACCCGACGTCACGGTCGCTTCAGAGCAACAACCTGAACCAGAAGAGCCTGTCGAGCAGGCGCAAGTTGAACCTGCGGAACCAACCGCTACAGAAACAGCGTCCGAAGCTACCGAGACTGCCGGTGCCCAGGAACAACCTGCAGAACAAGAGGTTGCGGCCGTTGTGGACGAACCCAAAACCGATGCCGCTTCCGGCACTCCGGTCGAACAACAGGTATCTTTCCACCATTGGGATGTTGAAATCCCCTTCCAGACGTCCCGCCGCCGCACCGCAACAGGTGCAACAATTGCGGTAACCGGTGTGGACGCCAAACAGGACATGAGCGTTATCGGCGAATGGGTGGAACCCGGAGTTGTGATCTTTACTCTGAACGGCAACCCGGTTCGTCAGGACATCTCTTTCGCGGCGCAAGTCCTGGACAAGCTAAGCGTCGACCCAGACGGCTTTACACGGGTTGCAGCCCGCTACCGGCCGCTTGGAAAGACCCGCGCGCAGAATGGCCTGCTGGCACTGCCTGTTCTGCGCTCGGTCGGATTGGAGAACGGTTACTCGTTCACAGTCAGCAGCTCGGGAGGTGAAGGGTGGCAAACAAAAGTAAGCTCGGTTCCAGCCGAGGCGACAGGCAGCTTGCAAAAAGGCGATGTTCTGTTGAGCGAAAGCCAGACCAACATGACATTGAATACGTCCGAAAGCCTTGATGGCATGCTGGCTGCGCTGGTTTCCGACAGTCAGCCAGAGGCAAGGCTGACCGTATTGCGCAACGGTGCTGAGGTAGCTGCGACCATGCAGTTAGCGCAGGAGTGATCTGACCGGTTCAATTTTGATCTGCCAGTGTGTGTTTACTGAGGGTGGCTTTAAGTTTGCCGCCCGGCGGGAACCGGCCCGCCGCAGAGAGTACCAGTTTCCATGTTTTCAATTGAGTGTCTCTGCGTTGTTCCACGCAGGGTTAGGTAGCAGCCCCATGGCACAAAAGGTCCGTGCCAACAATTCGAAGGTGTCGACACCATGTTCAAATACAAAAGCCCTCTGAGCCGGCTTCTCGAAGGTGCCGGCAAATCCAAAGAAGATGATGTTGCTGAAAACGCTCATGCAGCTGACAGCGCGGCACCTGAAACCGAAAAGCAGGAGCCTATCGCAGACTTCAACGCGCTGCGTGCCGCACTGGCCGGTGGAAACATGACGTCTGAATCCTATGAGGAAACAGACGAGCTTATCCCTGAAGAGAAAATGCCGGAATTCGACGAAGTTGCGGCGGAGAACACGGAAGAGCCGGTTGAAGTGTCCATCTTCGTTGAAGATGCAACTGACGAGGACGACCAAGATACCAAGAACTTGATGGCCGACCCCGACGATGACGAGGATATCTCGGACGATCAAATCATCACTTTGCATGTAGCAGACGAGCTTGCCGAAACACCGGATGAAGTTGCGCCGCCTCTGGATGTAGCTGAAATGAGCGCGCCGGAAACGGTGGAAGCTGAGGTTGCAGCCCCGTCCGTGCAAGAACCGGCAGTGGTGGAAGAGGGTGCCGTACAGGCTCAACCCACGCCTGCCGCCCCAGCCGAGGACCGTCGCTCGCGGGTCAAAACAACGTTCCTTGGGTTTGAGCGTGCGGACACGCATGTTCAGGAATTGATCGAAACATCAGAACCTGTCTCAAAAACCGAAGCCGCTCAGGAAACATTCCCGGTTGGCTGGCTGGTGGTGACGGCAGGTCCCGGACGGGGCGCAAGCATCACCCTGACCGAAGGCCTGATGCAAATCGGCCGAAACGATGATCAAGCGATCCAACTGGATTTCGGCGACACGGGCATTTCACGTTCGAACCACGCTGTTATTGCTTATGACCCGGAAGATCGGAAATGCTATCTGGGGCATGGCGGTAAGGCCAACCTTGTTCGCCTGAATGGTAAACCCGTTCTGAGCACAATCGCACTCTCCAGCGGTGATCTGATCCGCATCAGTGAAACATCAATCCGATTTATGGCCTTCTGCGATGAAGGTTTTGATTGGCGGGATTCCTGATAGATGCTGGCTACTCCGGCATATGATGTTGCGCTGATCCTGAACCAGGGTCAGCGGGAAACGCAGGAAGACGCGATTGCTGCGCGCATGTTCGACGCATCGGACGCGGGCTATATCGCGATTGCTGACGGTATGGGTGGCCACGAGGCGGGCGAAGTGGCTTCGGAAATGGTGATTGCCGCTTGGCGGAACGCGCTGGATACCGAGCTAGAAGCCGATACCTTGAATGAAGGCGCCGCAATTGACGCGCTGCCATTGGCAGCCATGCAAGCCAATGCAGCGATATCCGACCATAACGAGGCACAGGGCCAGGGTTTCAACATGGGCTCCACCTTGTTGGGTGTCCTCTTTCTGGGTCAGCGTGTGTTCAGGATTTCGATCGGAGACAGCCCCCTTTACCTGTTCCGCGAAGGCAAGTTGACACAGGTGAACGAAGACCACTCGATGGCCCCCGTGATCGACGCAAAACTGGCCGCTGGTGAGCTTTCGGAAGCTGAAGCACGGGGATTGGACAGGAACCAACTGACGTCGGTGATCATGGGGGGTGCTATTCCAAAAGTGGATTGCCCTGAAGACCCGCTGATCGTGTCTCCGGCTGATATTCTGATCCTTGGCAGCGACGGGCTTCAGTATCTTAGCGACGCTGAGATTCAGGATGTTCTGCGCCTGCATCAGCAGGAGCTAGCACAGGAAATCGCCGAAGCCTTGCAACTGGCAGTGCAGGCCAAGGGCGACCCCGATCAGGACAATCTGTCGATCGCAGTCGCAAAACTTACGAGAAAATAACCAGGCAAAGCAACAGGACCCATGAGAAAACACCTATTCATATCAAGCCTTGCCCTTGCCGCCGCCACAGGCGCGGCGTCAGCGCAAGAGGCATGTTCAAGCTACGAGATTCAGCGTGGCGATAGTCTGCGGGAATTGGCAATCCGAGTTTACGCGACCGAAGATTATCGGCCAATCTACGATGCGAACAGGGATGTTATCGGCACAAATCCCAATATCATTCGTGTCGGCGATGTTTTGAAATTGCCTTGCCTGGAAGATGTCGGGCGCGCGCCCGAGTTGCCCGACACCGAAGCAGGACGCCTCGCGGCTGAAATGGCCTCAGAACTGGTAAAAGCGGCAGAAGAACGCGCGGAGAAAGCCGTGGCCGAAGCGGAAGCCCGTGTCGCGGCGGCAGAGGCTGAGGCAAAGAAGGCAAGTGAAGATGCAGTCGTCGCTGCACGGGCCGCTGCCAAAGAAGAGATTGAGGCAGCCCGCTCGGAAGCCGCCGCACTGATCAGAAATGCTAACGCTGAAACGCGCCCGGAAATTCGTGATCGTCAGTTGCTGTTGATTACCGGTGGGAACTACGCTCCGTTTACGGACGAAGCATTGCCCAACCGGGGGCTTTACACGCATCTGGTTGAGACAGCGATGCTGCGTGCCGCGCCGGAACAAGCGTATAAAATTCAGTTCGTGAACGATTGGTCGTCGCACCTGGATCTCTTGATGCCAACACTTGCATTTGACGGCACCTTCCCCTGGTCACGCCCAAATTGCGAAGATGCAGCAGCGTTGTCGGAAAGTGACCGCAATCGTTGTGAGACCTACGATTTCTCAAACCCGTTCTATGAAGTCGTGGATACATTCTTTGCGCGCGATGGATCGGGGTACGAGCAGACGCTGACCTATGCCGACTTTGCCGGGACAACAATTTGCCGCCCGGAAGGCTGGTCGCTTTCACATATGGACGCGGTAAGTCTTTACGAACCCGTCATCAAGCTGATGCGGCCAACATCGCCTGATGATTGCTTTCATGCTGTGATGGACGGAACTGCCGATATCGTGGCAATCGAAGCGCATCTGGCAGAGGAAGCCATCGCACGGCTTGGCTATAAACACCGGATTATCGAAAACCCCAACCTGGCGGCGATCAAGTCGCTTAATGTCATGACCCATAAAGATAATCCTGATGGGGAAGCGATCTTAGAGACGCTGAATCAGGGTCTGGCAATCATGCAGCAGTCAGGCGAATGGCGCGATATCGTGTCGACCGCCCTGCGTCACCAAATGGAAAATGGATAAGGCCCCGTCTGGCCTGACAAACAAAAGTCTGGAGGAAGTGGAAATGTTTAACGAGAAAATTAAGAAACTGGCGCTGTCGGCAACTGCCATCACAGCTCTGAGTGCGGGAGCCGCCGCTGCACAGGAAGCGTGCACGAACTACACCGTGCAAGATGGTGACACATTGGCAACCATCGCCATCGCCGCCTATGGCACCTCGAACTACCAGCCGATCTTCAACGCGAACAGGAACGCGATCACAAACCCGGGGGCTCTTAATCCTGGGCTGGTGCTGGCCCTGCCCTGTGAAGACGGTAGCTTGCCGAACGGCCAAAGCGCGCAGGAAATCATCGCTGCTGAAGAACAGCGCGCCGCCAGCGTAAAGCGGTCGAATGTCTATGCGCCGCCGATCAAAATGGTGGCTGGTAACGGTTGGGAACCGTTCACAACCGAAACACTGAATGGCGGGGGCATCATGACTCGTCTGGCAACGACCAGCCTTCAGCGGGCAGGAAACAGCCGTGAGTATTCAGTCAGCTTTGTCGACGACTGGAGTTCGCATCTGGATACACTGTTGCCGCTTGGTGCCTTTGATATTTCAATTGCATGGACCGTTCCTGATTGTACCAACCGTACATACGAATGGTCCCCTGAAACCGAAGCTCGCTGCACTCAATTCGTAGCTTCGGTCCCGGTTTATGATATCGTCGGCGGCTTCTTCACACTGCCGGAAAGCGAATACGCAAGCGCGACCAGTTTCAAGGACCTGGAAGGCTCGACCATTTGCCGTATGGCAGGCTGGAGTATGGTTGTTCTGGAAGAACAGGGACTGAACCGCGAGAACACGACTGTGGTTCAGCCCAGCTCGGCCCGTGATTGTCTTGACGCTGTATTGACCGGAACCGCAGATGTTGCGGCATTCGAAGTTGATCTGTTCGCATCGACAATGAAAGACATGGGTTTGACTTCGGCTGACATCGTTGAGAACCCCTATGTGTCCACACTGTCGTCGATGAGCTTCCTTGCGCACCGCACCAACCCGTTCGCGCGCGAATACATCGCTATGATGAACAAGGGTCTGATCGAAATGCGTCAATCCGGTGAATGGTACGCGATCATCTCGGATACGCTGCGTGAGCAAAACGCAAAGTTGAACGCAGCTTCGAACTGATCCCTCGGTTCAGCTGAAACTTTGGGGCCGGTTCTTGAACCGGCCCCCTTTTGCTGAATTATCGGCGCGATTCAATCGGATGCCAAAATTCGGCCATTTATCTGCTTCAGAAATACCTCATACGCGCAGCATCTTGGGAACAAAGTGCAATCATCCCTCAAGTGACACGTCCGAGCGAGCAAGAGTGACATATGATACAGTGTGCCTTGAATATCCAAAGTGGATCTCTGACACGGGCGTCGTGGCCGGGTTTGGAAATTGCTGTTATCTTGCCCTGTTACAATGAAGCCGTTGCCATTGGTGAAACAGTCAAGCAGTTCCGCGCCGCCCTGCCGGAGGCGGTAATTTACGTATTCGACAACAATTCCACGGACGGCTCGGCGAGAGTGGCGCAAGAAGCTGGCGCGCTGGTCTACTCTGAAACATATCAGGGCAAAGGTAACGTTGTCCGCAGGATGTTTGCTGACGTGGATGCGGATGTCTACGTCATGGCAGACGGGGATGCGACCTACGACAGTATGGCAGCACCTGAAATGATCAATCTGCTGGTCTCGCAAAACCTTGATATGGTCAATGGCGCACGGGTGAACGACGACATTCAAGCCTATCGACGGGGTCATAAGTTTGGAAACGCCTTGTTCAGCGGGCTGGTGAAATTCTTCTTTAACAGCAAAATCAACGACCTGCTGTCCGGTTATCGTGTTTTCAGCAGACGCTTTGTCAAAAGCTTTCCGGCGGTTTCCAACGGGTTCGAGATTGAAACTGAACTTACAGTGCACGCGATGCAGATGCGCATGCCGATTGGAGAAGTTGAGACAAAATACGTCTCACGGCTTCCGGATTCGAACTCAAAACTGGCCACCTATTCAGATGGGTGGCGAATTCTCAAGATGATTGGCCTTTTGATCAAAGACGAAAAGCCAATCGCGTTCTTCCTGTCTTTGGCATTGTTGATATTCTTACCTTCGCTGTCCGTATTCGTATCGGTTTTCCGCGAGTTTTTGGAAACTGGCTTGGTTGACCGAATTCCGTCCTTGGTTGTCGCGGTATCCGGTTTTGTCGGAACCATGCTGTCAATCGTGTGCGCGCTGATCCTGGAATCTCTGGCACTTGCCCGGCGTGAGGCGCGTCGCCTGTCTTATCTGCGACACAAAGGTGTTGCAGCGTACGGAACGAAAAGAACACAGACGCCGATTGCCAACCCAGAACCCCGGCGCGTTGGCTAAGACCCAATCTCCAGTATAATTGTGAGCACTCGATATAGTGTTCGTGTTCAACCATGGTTGAACTGCTTGGCTGCCCAGCAAATTCTGAGAACCAAAATGAAATGACCAGCACCCCAAATGCTGGTCATTCTCTGAGTGAGTGATAAGGCCCTGAGGCATCACCAGTGAAATTCTGTGTTATCCAAGGTTTAAAACAGTCAGAGCTGCCGTGCTATTAGGGGAATCCCGTAAGTACAAACAAATTCATTATAAAGCATTGTAAATGAATAATACTTTTCTCGACCCACTTTCCGTGACAGTGTCGACGATACAAAAAAGGGACCGCACAACTGTGCCGGTCCCTTTCCGTGTTTTGAACAGGCAAAGGATCACCTGTTTTGCCGTTAGCGATTAGCCGATGATTGCGTTCAACGTTGTGCTGGGCCGCATAACCGCTGCCGTTTTGGCCGGATCGGTGTGATAGTAACCGCCCAAATCCGCAGCTTGACATTGCGCTGCGGCCAACTCCGACAGGATTTGCCCTTCGTTGACGGCCAGATCCTTGGCCAGCGATGCAAACTCGGCAGCCAGTTCCGTATCTTCGGACTGGGCGGCCAAAGCCTCAGCCCAGTAGCGTGCAAACCAATAGTGGCTGTCGCGATTGTCCGGCTGACCAACTTTGCGGCTGGGTGAGCGGTTGTTGTCCAGAATACCCTGCGTCGCTGCTTCGGCCGCCGCACCCAGAATGCCCGCTTTCTCGTTGCCTTTGCTGTCAGCAAGGAAGTTCAGCGATTCACCCAACGCACAGAACTCACCCATCGAGTCCCAGCGCAGGTGATTTTCTTCGACCAACTGCTGCACATGTTTGGGCGCCGAACCACCGGCTCCAGTTTCGAACAAACCGCCACCGTTCATCAATTTGACGATGGAGAGCATTTTGGCCGAGGTACCCAGTTCCAGGATTGGAAACAGGTCAGTCAAATAATCCCGCAGCACGTTGCCGGTGATGGCAATCGAGTCATTACCTGCTGTGATCGTCTCCAACGACTGACGGGTCGCTTCGCGCGGGGCCATGATCAGGAACTTGTCGGCCACCCCAGCGGCCTCAAGCGCCGGTTTGACATATTTGATAAGCTCTGCGTCATGGGCCCGGTTTGCGTCCAACCAGAAAATCGCCTCGGAACCCGTCAGACGCTGACGGTCCATGGCCAACTGAATCCAGTTCTCGATTGGCGCCTTTTTGACGGTGCAGGCGCGCCAAATATCGCCGGCCTCAACACCGTGGCTGTGCAACGTTTCACCATTGGCCAGAACGATGCGGATTGTACCATCCGCCGGTGCCTCGAAAGTTGTCGGGTGCGAACCGTATTCCTCGGCTTTCTGAGCCATCAGGCCCACGTTCGCCACGGCTCCGGCAGTGGACGGGTTCAACGCGCCATTGGCTTTGAAGAACTTAATGGCCTCATCATAGACGGTCGCGTAGCAGCGATCAGGGATCACACAGTTGGTGTCACCTTTGGCACCCGTCTCATCCCAGCCCTTACCCCCGGCGCGGATCACTGCAGGCATTGAGGCATCAATGATTACATCCGATGGGACATGCAGGTTCGTGATTCCGCGGTCCGAATCCACCATATACATGGACGGGCGGTCCGCCTTGATCGCGTCGATGGCCGTCATGATGTCGGCGTGACCCTGTACGCGCTCCAGCAGCGCCCCCAAACCGGAATTTGGGTTCACACCCAACGCATCCAGTTCCGCGCCGAACTTTTCGAACACGGGGGCCAGCCAGGCTTTGACCGCATATCCAAAGATGATCGGGTCTGAAACCTTCATCATCGTGGCTTTCATATGCAGCGAGAACATGGTCCCGTCTTTTTTGGTGTCCTCAATGGCATCTGAAAGGAACGCAGACAGTGCCTTGACCGACATGAAAGTCGCGTCGGCTATGGTTCCTTCTTCCAGCGACCAGCCGTCTTTCAGAACGGTGACGTCACCATCTTTACCTACAAACTCGATTTTTGCATCGCCTGCTTGTGCTGCGGTGATGGTGGCCGAAATCTCGTTTGCATAGAAATCATTGGCTGGCATGGACGAAACTTTGGTCTTGCTGTCCGACGCCCATTCGCCCATCGAATGCGGGTTGTTCTGAGCATAGTTTTTCACCGCACGCGCCGCACGGCGGTCGCTGTTCCCTTCGCGCAGAACCGGGTTAACAGCAGAACCTTTGATCGCGTCATAACGGGCGCGGATCGCCTTTTCCTCATCCGTTGCAGGTTCTGCAGGGTAGGTCGGAATGTCGTAACCCTGCGATTGCAGCTCTTCGACGGCCGCAACCAACTGTGGAACCGAGGCAGAGATATTTGGCAGCTTGATGACATTGGCATCAGGTGTCTTCACCAGATCGCCCAAATCAGCCAGATCGTCGCTTACACGCTGATCGTCGGTAAGGTTCTCGGGGAATGCTGCCAGAATACGTCCCGCCAGAGAAATATCTTTGGTGCCAACGCGGACGCCAGCAGCAGATGCGAACTTGCGGATGATGGGCAGGAACGAAGCGCTGGCCAGCTCTGGCGCTTCGTCTACAATGGTATACAATATGTCGAAGTTCGATTTATCTGCCATATTCTTTTACCTTTTTTAAGCCTTTCGGGGCGTGCGATCCAAGAGTTGCAACCACAATTGCGTGGCGTGAGAGGGGCTAAACCACGATACAGCCCCTGGGTGACTCTGTTTTGACAGGGCTTCCATTAAATCACGTTTGACTTGGAATCAATCGCATCTGCCCGCGCGTTTTGCCACGGGTCAGATAAAGTGTCGTGTAACTCTTGGGACGGGTAAGCCTGCCCGTGGGCTGGAAGGTCGTGGCTAACGATACCGTTGCCCGGTCTCTGGATCAAAAAACATCACACGATCTGGCTGTATGGCGATGCCGATCCGATCCCCGGTTCTGCTTCGTTGGTCGTCCCGTTCCTCAATGATCAGCTTATCACCATTTGGCGTCCGTAGATATGAATAGGAAACACCGCCCAAGGCTTCGGTCAGGTCCACGGTGCAAGTATCGGCCGAACGGTCAATCTGAATATGTTCGGGCCGCATGCCCAATGTCACCTTGGTCCGACCGGAGGGGATAGTCGCAGAAACGGGCAACGGCTTGCCTAGCGCGGGATGGGAGACATGGCCATCCCCATAGTCACATTCCAGAAAGTTCATTGCAGGCGAACCGATGAAGCCTGCGACAAACCGGTTGTCGGGATCACGGTACAAATCCATCGGAGCCCCAACTTGTTCAATGCGACCATCCCGCAGCACGACGATCTTGTCGGCCATGGTCATGGCTTCGACCTGATCATGGGTCACGTAAATCATTGTCGCGCCGATTTCCTGATGAAGGCGCGCGATCTCAACACGCATTTCCACGCGCAACTCGGCGTCCAGATTGGACAAGGGTTCGTCAAACAGGAAAACGTCGGGGCCGCGAACGATGGCACGGCCAATCGCAACCCGCTGCCGTTGACCACCCGACAGAGCCTTGGGTTTGCGTTTGAGATACTGGTCAAGCTTCAGAATGTTCGAGGCTTCCTGCACTTTTCTGGTGATCTCGGCCTTTGGGACACCGTTCATGCGAAGCCCAAAGCCCATATTTTCCGCCACGGTCATATGCGGATAAAGCGCATAGGTCTGGAACACCATCGCCACACCACGTTTGGCCGGGTCCATGTGGGTTACGTCTCGCACCCCAATGTGAATCTCGCCTTCCGACGTTTCTTCCAAACCCGCGATCATCCGAAGCAATGTGGATTTGCCACATCCCGAAGGGCCAACGAAAACACAGAACTCACCATCTTCGATCTGCAAGTCGATGCCGTGAATGACTTGCGTCTGGCCGTACCGCTTGATTGCCTGATTCAGGGTTACACCTGTCATGTCGCTTGCATCCTGTCATTGCCGAGGTCTGGTCGCGTTTCAGGGAAACGCCATGCCTGCGCCTCGGTGCTGATTTGTTCAGCCACCCGCCGCACACGAGGCACCCATGCCTCGAGTTGTTCAAAATCCATTCGCTGGGTCGAGCCGGTTACTGAGATTGCGCCCAGGACACGGCCGTTTGTTGTAAGAACAGGGCAGGCGACGCAAATAATTCCGGGTTCATGTTCTTCGTCATCAACGGCAAAACCCTTGCTGCGAATTCGATCAAGATCCGTGCGCAGGTCATTGTCGGACGTCAGGGTCTTGTCGGTAAAGCGATGAAAACTCTGCTGCGAAATTGCCCGGTTAAGGTCACTTTCATTCAGAAAGGCAAGCATCGCCTTGCCGACACCCGTGCAGTAGGCAGGGCCCACCTTACCCGCCTGAGAATACATCTCAATCGGTTGCGCTGCGTTGCGTTTGTCTACGTATAGAACCTGACCAGCATCGAGCTGCGCCAAATGCACAGTCTCTCCAGTTTCCTGGCTTAGAATATCGAGGAACGGACGTGCGATAGGGGCCAGTGAGCTTTGGGTCCAGGCTGCATGCGCAAGCCGTACCAAACGCATACCCGGCGCGTAGGTTTGGCGCTCGGGGTCGTAACATAGCATTCCCTGATTGGTTAATGATTGCAAAAACCGATACAATGTTGCTTTCGGAAAATCGCTGCCGTCCAGCAACTCCGAAAATCGCACAGGGCGCTGAAATGCGGCGACCTGATCCAGCACGTCACATGCTTTGCCAATAGTTCCGTCACCTGACACGGGCGTCCGTTCTCCTCCGCTTGCCCATCGCAGTTCGCACGAGGGTCTTGACAAGACTAACCGAGTCGATGTGTAGTTTTCAATATATAAAACATTGTTTCATTATTTGGAACTTTTGTGGAAACAACAGGGAGGAAACCATGTATTCCACTTTCAAGCGCACAACCGCTGCGCTGGCACTTGGCGTTGCTATGGCGGCACCGGTGGCTGCTGACCTAAATGGAGAGCTTCGGATATTCCTGGACACGTCTAACCCGGCCCCGCGCGCAACGATGGAAGCGATGATCGAGCGGTTTGCAGCGCAGCACCCCGGCCTAGAGATCGAAACCACGGTTATCGACCGCGAAGCGTATAAGACCCAGATCCGCAACTTTCTGACGGCTGACACACCTGACGTGGCCACTTGGTACGCCGCCAACCGTATGAAACCATATGTTGAGGCCGGTCTGTTCGAAGACGTCTCGGATCTTTGGGCGGAACCTGAAATTGCTGAAAACCTGGCATCAACCAAAGGCGCGATGACCATCGATGGCAAACAATGGGGCGTCCCCTACACTTACTACCAGTGGGGCGTTTACTATCGTAAAGATATCTTTGACGAATTAGGCCTCAGCGAACCGACTACCTGGGAAGAAGAGCTGGCAAATTGCCAGAAGATCGTCGATTCAGGCCGTGCTTGCTATACCATCGGGACCAAGTTCCTGTGGACCGCTGGCGGTTGGTTTGACTACCTGAACATGCGCACCAACGGGTTCGACTTCCACAATCAACTGGCCAATGGTGAAATCAGCTGGGAAGATGACCGGGTCAAGCAGACCTTTGCAAACTGGAAGCAGTTGATCGACATGGGGGCTTTCATTGACAACCATCAGACCTACAGCTGGCAGGAGGCTTTGCCGTTCATGGTCAATGGAGAAGCCGCTGCGTATCTGATGGGAAATTTTGCAGTCGCGCCTTTGCGTGAAGCAGGGCTGACAGATGATCAGTTGGATTTCTACCAATTCGTGTCAATCAACCCTGATGTCGAATTGGCTGAAGACGCACCGACCGATACGTTCCACATCCCGGCGAACGCCTCGAACAAAGAAGCCGCACGAGAGTTCCTGCGCTTTGTTGTCTCGTCGGATGAACAGACCGAGATCAACAACGGATCGAACCTCGGTCAGTTGCCGGTGAACGCGCAATCCTCAGTAGACGATGACAAATTCCTGCAGCAGGGCTTTTCGATGCTCTCGACCAACAGCCCCGGCGGAGTGGCTCAGTTCTGGGACCGCGACGCACCGGCTGAAATGGCCAAAGTGTCAATGGAAGGTTTCCAGGAATTCATGGTTAAACCAGACAATGCTGACCGTATTCTGGCCAAGCTGGAACGCGCGCGAGAGCGTATCTACGACAACTAATCAGGCTTGGGCCGGGCTCGGGCCCGGCCTACCTCGCCACAGAATGTAAGGTGGTTTCAACCCGCCTTACCCAAACAAACCCAGGACACCCATGACCACTGCCGCTGACGCCCCTGATCAGGAGAACTGGTTCCACAGAAACCAACAACGCATCGCCCCGTGGCTATTCCTTGCTCCGGGCCTGCTGTTCTTCATGGTCTATGTGATCATTCCGGTCTTCCAGTCCTTCAACCTGTCACTGTACGAGTGGGATGGGTTGGGTGCCGCCGAATATGTCGGCATGCGTAACTATGAAGATTTGTATTGGGAATGGGTTGACCGGGACGCATTCTATATCTCGCTCAAGAACAACCTGATCTGGCTGATCCTGTATCTTCTGGCCATTCCGGCGGGCCTTTTCATCGCTTTGTTTCTGAACCAGACGGTCTGGGGTATCCGCCTTTACAAATCGCTGTTTTTCTTTCCATTTGTCATCTCTCAGGTTGTTGTTGGCCTTGTATTCACGTGGTTTTATGACCCGACATTTGGTCTTCTGAATGAGTTTCTCGGCTTTCTCGGAATGGGTCCATTGAACGTGCTGGGCGACGAGCGTTTGGTTACCTACGGCATCATCGTCGCGGGCCTTTGGCCGCAAACCGCCTATTGCATGATCCTCTACCTCACCGGTCTGAATGCCGTCGACCCCGAACAGATCGAAGCCGGACGCCTGGACGGTGCCAAAGGCTTGAGAATGCTGTGGCACATCATTCTGCCACAGTTGCGCCCGGCGACTTTCATTGCATTCGTCGTGACAATCATCGGAGCGCTGCGCAGTTTCGACCTGATCTCAATCATGACACAGGGCGGGCCGTTCGGATCCTCCCGCGTGCTGGCCTATTACATGTTCGAAGTCGCCCTATCTGAATATGGCTTCCGCATGGGGTATGGCGCGGCAATCGCTGTGGTGCTTTTCCTGATTATGCTCTGCTTCATCGCCTATTTCCTCTGGTCGATGTATCGCGAAGAAAGGGGGCACTGAGATGTTTCCCAAACCCATCGAAAAACAACCTCGCGCCGCGCAGATCACCTATCAGGCGATGCTGCCACTTGCATTGTTGCTGTGGCTGGGGCCCCTGCTGGCGGTGGCTCTGTTTTCGGTCAAACCAGCGGCGGATTTCACCAACGCCAACTATTGGGGCTTGCCATCCAGTTTTGAAGGTGCAGTCAATTACGGGCTGGTGTTCTTCAACTCGGACATGCCGCGATATTTGCTGAACTCTTTCATGATCACCATTCCTACGGTAATCGGTGCCGTTGCTCTCAGTTCCATGACCGGCTTTGCACTAGGCATCTACAAATTCAAATCGAACCTATGGATTTTCTTTATGTTCGTAGCCGGCAATTTCGTGCCATTCCAGATCCTGATGGTGCCTGTGCGCGACCTGACACTGGATTTAGGCCTCTACAACACAAAAACCGGCCTCGTCTTGTTCCACATCGCCTTCCAGACCGGCTTTTGCACATTGTTCATGCGCAACTTTATCCGGGCCCTGCCCTTTGAATTAATCGAGGCCGCGCGAGTCGAGGGTATCAGCGAATGGCGCATCTTCTGGTACGTGGTGCTGCCGTTGATGAAACCCGCAATAGCCGCACTCAGCGTGCTGATCTTTACCTTCATCTGGAACGATTACTTTTGGGCGGTCGTCCTGACACAGGGCGCGGAAAGCCAACCTGTCACGGCAGGCATCACCAGTTTCAACGCCCAGTTCCGCGCCGCCTACCAATTAATGAGCGCGGGCTCGATCGTAGCAGCGCTGCCGCCGGTTGCCATGTTCTTCCTGATGCAAAAGCACTTTATCGCGGGCCTGACCCTCGGAGCTGTAAAATGACAAAGATAACTTTTATCGGAGCAGGTTCCACGATCTTTATGCAGAACATCGTGGGGGATGTTCTGTTAACGCCTGCTCTGGCGGACAGTCATTTTGCGCTGATGGATATCGACCCCGTACGCTTGACGGAAAGCGAATCTGTAGCCCGCGCCATGGTCCGTTCGGTCCGGTCAAACGCGACAGTATCCACACATGCGGATCGACGCGCGGCACTTGATGGTGCCGATTTCGTTATCACTGCCTTTCAGATTGGCGGGTACCAGCCTTGTACCGTCACTGATTTTGAGATCCCCAAACAATACGGGCTGCGCCAGACCATCGCCGATACGCTGGGCGTGGGTGGCATCATGCGGGGGCTGCGCACTGTGCCGGTCTTGTGGGACGTAGCGCATGACATGATGCAGCTATGCCCTGATGCGACACTACTACAATACGTCAATCCGATGGCCATCAACACCTGGGCACTGGCCGAGAGATACCCGTCATTGAAGCAGGTCGGCCTGTGCCACTCGGTTCAGAACACGGTGGCGGAACTGGCACATGATTTGGACCTGTCAAAAGACGACATTCGCTACAAGGTCGCGGGCGTCAATCACGTCGCCTTCTTCCTGCGGCTTGAGCATCAGGGCCATGATTTATACCCCGCCCTTCGGCAAGGTTATGTCAGCGGCAGGATCCCCAAGGCACCGCTGCTGATGCCGCGCTGCCCCAACAAGGTGCGCTACGAAGTGATGGATCACCTTGGCTTTTTCTGCACCGAAAGTTCTGAGCATTTGGCAGAATACGTGCCATGGTTCATCAAAGACGGGCGGGCGGACCTGATCGAGAAATTCTCAATCCCACTCGATGAATACCCGACCCGCTGTGTGGAACAGATGAGCAACTGGAAAGAGCAGGCCAAAACCGTGACTGACGGGCGCGACATAGCCGTCACTCGCAGCCATGAGTTTGCGGCAGACATAATGAACGCAATCATCTCTGACACCGCCTACGTGGCCTATGGCAATCTGCCAAACACCGGCCAGATACCTCAGCTGCCTATGGGGGCTGCTGTCGAAACACCGTGTCTGGTTGATGCAAATGGCATTCAGCCTTCTGTCATCACAGACGTCCCAGCGCAGCTGATCGCCCTTATGCGTACCCAGATCAACGTTCAGGAACTCACAGTCAGGGCATTGGTCGACCAGAACCCCGAGCATATCTATCATGCAGCCATGATGGACCCGCACACCGCCGCCGAACTGGACCTGCGCCAAATTCGAAATCTGGTGAACGACCTTCTGTCTGCCCATGCCGACTGGCTGCCAGATTGGTGCCGCCCATCTCGCGCCGCTTGAATTTCACCTTTTTACAAATACTCAAATCCACCCAGACCTAAAAAAAGCATCACAGAACAATGTCAAAACGCCGCTCACAGCATTGGTACGGGAAACTCGACAAGGATGGGTTCATCCATCGATCCTGGATGAAAAATCAGGGTTTTCCTAATCACGCCTTCGATGGGCGGCCAATCATCGGAATCTGCAACACATGGTCGGAGCTGACCCCTTGCAATTCCGGCCTGCGTGATCTGGCCGAAGGGGTAAAGCGCGGTGTGTGGGAGGCCGGGGGCTTTCCCGTCGAATTCCCGGTCATGTCGCTGGGCGAGACCCAGATGAAACCCACAGCCATGCTGTTTCGCAATCTGCTGGCCATGGATGTCGAAGAGTCGATCCGCGCATATGGCATTGACGGTGTGGTTCTGCTGGGCGGGTGCGACAAGACCACGCCGGGCCAATTGATGGGCGCGGCCTCGGTCGATCTGCCGTCGATCGTTGTCAGCTCCGGCCCTATGCTGAATGGAAAATATCGCGGTCAGGATATTGGCTCAGGAACCGATGTGTGGAAGTTCTCCGAGGCCGTGCGTGCTGGAGAGATGACCCTTCAGGATTTTATGAACGCGGAATCCGGGATGTCCCGCAGTGCCGGGGTTTGCATGACCATGGGGACAGCCAGCACCATGGCGTCTCTGGTCGAAGCGATGGGCATGAGCCTGCCCACCAATGCCGCCCTGCCCGCCGTTGACGCCCGCCGCATGGCCCTAGCCCATTTGACCGGCAAGCGGATTGTCGAAATGGTCGACGAAGACCTGAAACCATCGGACATTTTGACCAGGGAAGCCTTCGAGAATGCAATCCTCGCCAATGCAGCCGTTGGGGGATCGACCAATGCCGTTGTGCATCTACTGGCACTCGCAGGTCGCGTGGGCGTTGACCTGACGCTCAAGGACTTTGAAATCGGATCAGAGATTCCCCTTCTGGTGAACTGCATGCCCTCGGGCACATACCTGATGGAAGATTTCTGTTACGCTGGCGGTGTTCCGGCTGTGTTGAGCGAACTCAAACCTTTCCTGCGCCCGGCCAGAACGGTTCTCAACAAGGACATCTCGGCCCATTTCGAAGGTGCCGAATGTTTCAACCGCGACGTCATCCGCCCCTTCAACGATCCGGTGAAGCCCGCTGCTGGCCTTCGTGTTTTGCGCGGCAATCTTGCGCCCAACGGAGCCATCGTCAAACCTTCTGCCGCAACAGATGCCCTTCTTGAAACCGAGGGTGAGGCGTTCGTTTTCGAAAACATCGAAGACCTGAAAGCCAATATCGACCGGGATGATCTGCCGGTCACACCCAAAAGCATTCTGGTGCTCAAGGGATGTGGACCCAAGGGTTATCCCGGGATGCCCGAGGTAGGAAACATGCCGATTCCGGCCAGATTGGTGAAGGAAGGCGTTCGCGACATGATCCGTATCTCGGATGCCCGCATGTCCGGCACCGCCTATGGCACCGTCATCCTGCATGTCAGCCCTGAGGCACAGGCGGGTGGCACGCTGGCGCTGGTGAAAACCGGCGACCGCATCCGCGTATCTGCCAGCGCCGGCAAGCTTGAACTGTTGGTGGACGAAAAAGAATTGGACGCGCGCCGAGCTCAATGGAAACCAGACAAGCCGCATTATTCCCGCGGGTATGCCAAACTTTACGTCGATCATGTGCTGCAGGCCGATCAAGGTGCCGATCTGGATTTCCTTGTCGGCAAAGACACCCGCCTTGTGACCAGAGAGAGCCACTGATGACCCAACCAGCAACATTTCATGACTTGAACGGGTCATCCGTCTATATCACCGGCGGAGGCTCGGGCGTGGGCGCAGCATTGACGGATGGGTTTCTGGCTCAGGGGGCCAATGTGGCTTTTATCGGCAGATCGGACGCCAGCGGTTTTGTCGAAGAGATGCGCGACAAACACGGCCGCGCACCTCTGTTCATGCAGGGTGACATGACCGACACCCAGCTTCTTCACACGACAATGGCCAAAGCCGCCAAAGCCCACGGCCCCCTGAACGTTTTGGTTAACAACGCGGCCAATGACCAACGCCATACACTTGAGGAAACCACGACCGAGTTCTGGGACTGGATGATCGAGGTAAACCTGAAAGCCTATTATTTCGCCTGTCAGGAAGCGGCCCGGCAAATGAAAGAAGGCGGCGTTATCATCAACTTCAGCTCGATCAGCTACATGATGGGCAATGCAGGCTATCCGATCTATACGACGTCAAATGCGGGCATTACAGGGATGAGTCGGTCTTTGGCCCGCGAACTGGGACCAAAAAACATACGTGTGAATGCGCTGGCTCCCGGTTGGGTCTTGACGCAAAAACAACTGGATATGTGGGCGACGCCCGAAGATTTGGCCGCGCATTTGGATCGACAATGCCTGAAAGAACATTTGACGCCCGAAGACATGGTTGCACCGACATTGTTCCTGGCATCCAACGCCAGCCGGGCGATGACCGGTCAGTGTATGGCGGTTGATGGCGGCGTCGTGGTTTCAGGGTGACACAATGAATACTGAATGGATCGCCGCCGATTGGGGCACATCTCACCTGCGGGTCTGGGCCATGCAGGGGGCCACGGTGCTGGACTGCGCGCAGTCCGACAAAGGTATGGCACGTATCGAAGCCGACAGTTTCCAGCCCGCTCTGTTGGACCTTGTTGAAAACTGGCTGAAGGATGGCCCCATCGATGTGATCGCCTGCGGTATGGTCGGTGCACGCCAAGGCTGGGTCGAAGCACCTTATTCTACCGTTCCGTCGCAGCCCTTGCCGCAAGTACCGGTCCGTGTTCCCAGCACAGACCCGCGCATCCGGGCCTTCGTCATACCCGGATTAAAGCAATTGACCCCACCGGATGTGATGCGGGGCGAAGAAACACAAATCGCGGGATTTTTGGGAACTCGCCAGAACTGGGATGGTGTCCTCTGCCTTCCAGGAACCCATACGAAATGGGTTCAGGTCAGCGCAGGTGAAATCGTGAGCTTTCGGACGCTCATGACTGGAGAGCTTTTTGATTTGTTAAGTGCGCAATCTGTTCTGCGGCATTCTATAGGTGAAGGATGGGATGAAGATGCCTTTGCAGATGCTGTGGCGGATACATTGTCCAAACCCGAACAGTTGGCTGCGCGCCTGTTCGGCTTGCGGGCTGCAGACCTGCTGCACGATCAGGACAAAGACATCGCGCGCGCACGGCTGTCCGGACTGCTTATCGGTGCTGAATTGGCCGCCACTCGTCCATATTGGCTGGGCCAACAACTGGCTATCATCGGCGCAGATGCCGTATCGCGGGTCTATGCGGCAGCGCTGAGACAACAGGGCGCTTTTGTTGAGACTGCAAACGCCACCGAAACAACCCTGGCCGGGTTGGCGCTGGCGCGCAACATGACAAGGCAAATCGCATGAGCCGCCCCATCATCGCCATTCTGCGTGGTCTGCAACCACAGGAAGCCGAGGCGGTTGGCAGAGTTATCATCGATGCAGGGATCGACCGGATCGAAGTTCCACTCAATTCGCCTGATCCGCTCGACAGCATTTCCATTCTGGCCGAAGCTTTCGAAGATCGCGCCCTGATTGGCGCTGGTACTGTACTAACGGTTGATCAGGTGGACGCAGTTCGGAATGCCGGCGGCAAGCTGATCGTGTCACCCAATTATGATACTGATGTGATCAAACGGTCTGTGGCGTTGGGGATGCAAAGCTGGCCGGGCGTTTACACGCCGACCGAAGCGTTTGCCGCTCTCAAAGCAGGGGCCACAGGATTAAAGCTGTTTCCTGGCGTCATGGCAGGCCCCGCAGGGTTGGCTGCACTCCGACCCGTATTACCCAAGGAAACACGCGTCTTTGCCGTCGGCGGTGCCGGGCCCGAAAATTTCGACCAATGGATCAAAGCCGGTGCCGATGGATTCGGGATTGGATCAGCGCTGTACAAACCCGGCATGGACACAGTCGAAGTCGCAGAACGCGCGGGGCAAATCGTGGCAGCCTTTGACAAGGCGGCAGGATGAGTACGGTCTTTGACGACCGCCCATGCGCGTTGGGCGAAGGTCCGCTATGGCACCCCGCTCGGCAACAGCTTTTCTGGTTCGACATTCTCAACAAACGCATGATGACGCGCGAAGGCGAACATCAGATAAGCTGGGATTTCGATGAACATGTGTCTGCCGCAGGCTGGGTGGATCGTGACACATTGCTTTTGGCGTCAGAAACGGGTCTTTGGCAGTTTGACTTGAAGTCCGGGCATCGAGCGCTGGTCACGCCGCTTGAGGCAGACAACCTAATCACCCGCTCGAATGACGGTCGCGCTGATCCTTGGGGCGGTTTCTGGATCGGCACGATGGGCAAACAGGCTGAATCCGGGGCCGGATCAATCTATCGGTTCTGGAAAGGTACACTCAGATGTCTCGTGCCGGGTGTGACGATTTCTAATGCAATCTGTTTTGCACCGGATCGATCCGTGGCCTATTTCTGTGACACGACGGTCAGGCAGGTCAGGCGCTGGAGCTTGAATGCAGAAAGCGGATGGCCCGAAGGGAAAAGCACGGTATTTCTGGACCTTCGCAAAGAAGGCCTGAACCCGGACGGTGCGGTGGTTGATGCCGACGGCAACATCTGGATCGCGCAATGGGGGATTGGACGTGTCGCGGCCTACACGCCCGAAGGTCAATTCCTGAAGGCCATTTCCTTCGACGCGTCACATACGTCCTGCCCGGCCTTTGGTGGCGACGGCTTGGGCACGCTGTTCTGCACCTCGGCACGGCAGGGGTTGAGCAACGCGGATATTGAATCCCAACCCACCAACGGCATGACCTTTGCAATGCCAAACGCGGGGCGAGGGCAGGCAGAACACAGGATCATATTATGAAGCCGGAACTTGGTGTGTGTTACTACCCTGAACACTGGCCCGAGGCGATGTGGGCGGAAGATGCCGCGCGCATGGTGGACACCGGCATCTCGTGGGTACGCATAGGAGAGTTCGCCTGGAGCCGGCTGGAGCCCCACCCCGGAACCCTGCAATTCGAATGGCTGGACCATGCGGTTGAAACACTTGGCGAGGCGGGATTGAAAGTCGTGCTTGGCACACCAACAGCAACGCCACCGCGTTGGATGCTGGACAAACATCCGGACATGCTGGCCGTGGATGCACATGGAAACGTGCGCAAATTCGGGTCACGGCGACATTATTGCTTTAGCCACCAGGGTTATGTCGATGAATGTGTCCGTATCGCAAGGGTCCTGGGGAAGCGCTATGGTCACAACCCGTATGTGGCGGCATGGCAGATCGATAATGAGTATGGGTGTCACGACACAACCGTCAGCTATAGCACCCCGGCTCTGAACGCATTCAGGCGCTGGCTGGCTGTTCAATACAGTTCCATAGAACAGCTGAACAAGGCCTGGGGAAACGTGTTCTGGTCGATGGAGTACCGTAGCTTCGATGAGGTTGATTTACCCAATCAAACTGTAACCGAGCCTAACCCCGCTCATGTACTGGCGTTCCGTCGGTTCAGTTCAGATCAGGTTGTGGCATTCAACAAAGCTCAGGTCGATGTATTGCGACCTTTGACCGATGCGCCGCTGTTGCACAACTACATGGGCCGTATTCTGGATTTCGACCATTTCGAGGTTGGCGCAGATATGGATATTGCGACTTGGGACAGTTATCCGATCGGATTTCTATCGGACCGATTGGAAGATGACGAAGCCCACAAGACCGCCTTTCTTCAGCAAGGCGATCCGGACATGCAGGCGTTTCACCATGATCTTTACCGGGCAGTAGGCCGTGGCCGATGGTGGGTGATGGAACAACAACCCGGTCCGGTGAATTGGGCGCCCTATAACCCGGCACCCCTGCCCGGAATGGTACGGTTGTGGTCGCTTGAGGCTGTCGCCCACGGTGCTGAGGTTGTGAGCTACTTTCGATGGCGCCAAGCCCCCTTTGCACAGGAACAGATGCACGCGGGTTTGCTAACACCGGACAATCGCCCTGCCCCTGCCTTGCACGAGGCCCGTCAGACAGCGGATGAGCTATCCACATTGGGCGAGGTGCATCAGGCGCAATCCAAAGTTGCCATATTGTTTGATTACCCCTCGGACTGGGCCTGGACATCGCTACCGCAAGGAGCAGGCTTTGATTATTTCCGGTTGGTCTTCTCATCTTATCGTGCATTGCGCCGTGCGGGGTTGTCGATTGATTTCGTTTCGTCCAATGACCTGTCCGCGCATTATGCACTGATCCTTGCCCCCGGACTGGCAACGATTGACCCGGATTTGGAGCGTAGGTTAACGGACAACTCGGATCTGGCAATCCTCGGCCCGCGCAGCGGCGCAATTACTCGTGATTTCCAGATCCCCGTCGTCGGTCGACCTGGCCTGAAAGGGTTGGATTGCAACGTGGATTTGGTCGAAACACTGCCCCCCGCAAACAACCGGACTGTCCGAGGTGGCGGCGCGGTACAACATTGGATTGATCGCCTTTCAGGATCAGCCGAAGAAATTCTGAGTTTTGACGACGGAGCGCCTGCGCTTATGGCAGGGGACGGGCTCTGGTATCTTGCAGGCTTCCCAAACGAAATATTATGGGATCGCGTCATCGGCCTGGCTGCGGAAGAAACGGGATTAAGCCTGAAGCCAATGCCGCCAGGACTGCGACTGCGTGAGACAGCCGATCACGTGTTCCTGATCAACTATAACGCTGAACCGGTGGTCTGGAACGGGTCGACCATCGGCGGTTGTGATGTAAAAATCCTGAAGCGCAATCTGCCCGGACAGATTTGAATCCTGTCCGGGCAGTTGCGTTGGTTGCCGCTTAGCACAGCATTAGTCGCTTTTCAGGCTGTTGGGGTCAAACACCCCTCCGAAACCACTGTTGTTGGATGGCTCACTCTCGGATTCAGAAGTACCTTCGTTGCTTTCATTCTCGCTACCATCCAGCGAGTTCGGAGCGAAGACATTACCAAAACCGCTGTTATTTGACGGCTTTGGCGCGGTTTGGGCATCACCCTGCCCGGCTTTTTCCGCCTCCTGCTGTTTGCGGCGTTCCTCACGCTGCTTGCGAAGTTCCTGAATGCGTTGTTCCGCTTCCAGCTGTTTTTGCTCGCGAACATCGGCAATGCATTGCGCCGGATTGTAGGTCGCCGCTGTGCCTATAACGGTGATCGTTACAACCGCAAATGCGACCAGCAACACGGCGGCCATATTACCGGCAAAGAAACTCGGCAGCTTGATCTTGCCAGCCAGTTCCTCGACCGTTGCGTTTTTACGCGCCGCGGCTACCAGTTCCTGGCGTTTCAGCTTGGCTTCGTTCAGCAGAGCGAAGAAAACCGTCAGCGCAACGATGATGAATGCCAGCGCCGAGATCGCAGGCGTGATGCCGTAGCGAACCTTCTGAGCCAGCTCAATCGTCAGCGTCGGGTATTCGCCAAAAGTGAAAGTGGTGGTGTTGTAGTTCTCGAAAGAAGCGAGGAATGCCAAAACCGCCGCCGAGGCAATCGCCGGGCGCATGAACGGCAGCAGGATTTTGCGGAAAGCCTGAGCGTGGCTGGCCCCAAGGTCCAGTGCCGCCTCAGTCAGGGCGACATCATAACGCTGCAACCGCGCCACCAGCACCAGCATACAGTAACTGGCAATAAAGGTGGACTGGCCGATCACCGTCAGGAAGATGCCGTTTGACAGGAAACTGTCGGCCCCCAGCCCCAGCATCCGGTTGATCCGGTCCCAGAAGACCAGCGTCGAGATACCAAGAACCACACCGGGGATCAGGATCGGTGCGATAATGACCGTATAGTAGGTCGCGCGAAGCTTCGGCCAGATCTGGGTCAGCATCAGCGCGCCTGCCAAACCCATCGCCACGGACAGGATGACCGTGCCGATTCCGATGATCAGCGAGTTCTTGATACCGTTCAGGATACGCTGATCCTGAAACAGTTCGCCAAACCATTGGAATGTCAGACATTCCCATGGGCTCATTCGGGGGAACCCGGGCGAGTTGAACGCGGTGACGGACATGATCACCAGCGGGCCCAGCAAATACAGGAAGAAGATCGCCAGATAGACCCAGATGCTTATGCGGAGGAAGGAATTGTTCATTTCCCTATATCCCCCATGTTCACTTTGAACAGGCGCATCATGGCCAGCACGAACAGAATACAAGTGACCAACAGAACGATTGCGTAGGCGGCGCCCTGTGGCCAGTCGTTGTTGTCATTGAATTGCTGATAGATCAGTTGGGTGAACCACAAACTGGACGGCCCGCCCAGAATTTGCGGCGCAGCCAACGCACCGGCGGACAACATGAAGACCATGGTACAGCCCGAGCTGATCCCCGGCTTGGCATAAGGAATGACCACACGCCAATGAATCCGCCACCAGGGCGCACCAAGGTCGCGTGCTGCTTCGATCTGGTTTTTGTCCAGACTTTCAATCACGTTATACATCGGGAAAATCATCAGCAGAATGTACGCGTATCCCAGACCCGCATAGAGCGCGATGTCATTGCGAATGAAGTCGAACGGCGTATCCCAGATGCCCAACCCCGTGAACAACGTGTTCAACACACCTGTTTCCCCAAAGATGATGCGTAGCGCAAAGGCGCGCAGGATTTCGTTGATCCAGTAAGGGATGATCAGCATGATCGCAAAGATACGAATATGGCTACCTTCGGCCTGACCCAGGTAATAGGCAATCGGATAGCAGATGATCAGGTTGAAAACCGTCACAAAAACCGCAGCCACAAGAGTTCGGAAAAACACCCTCAGATCAACGGTGTTGTAGTCCTGACTGCCGCCTTCGGGGCCATAAATCAGATATTTGTAGTTCTCCAGCGTATATACGTCTTTGGGTCCGCCGATCTCTGGCGGCGGCAGGTTCGGACGGAACGAGAAGTCCAACATCGACAGCTGCGGAAGGATGATCAGGCCGATGGTCCAGAACAGAACCAGACCCAGGATCGCCACTCCCATGCCGGTGCCGTTGCGATTGAAGAAGTCTTTCAGAAACTGGGGCATGAGTTTTTCCCCTTATTCTGCAGCCAGTTCACCCGCAGGAACGATGACGGCATTATGCGTCTTGTATTCCAACGTGATGTTCTGTCCGGTGTGGTCCTCGAAGGATTGTCCATGGTTCGGGATCGACACCTTGATCTCTTTTCCACCTTCACCTTCGGTAAAGATGTTGAAGACGTTGCCTTCGAATTCTTCGTGGTTGACCCGCGCGGTAACAAAATGGTCACCCGAAGCCCCCTCGGGCGCAATGGCGAAGGCTTCGGGACGAATGAACATCATCGCACTATCGCCTTCTTTCATCTTGCCTTGGTTGGCGGTCGATATCCGTGCAACCAGGTCGCCCGAGCGGTTGGTCGAGATCAGCGCCTCGTTGCCCATGACCTGTTTGATCTTGCCACGGAAAACGTTGTTTTCGCCGACAAATGAGGCCGCGAAAGCCGTGTTGGGATCGTTGTAGATGGTTTTACCGTCGGCAATCTGGTCAATCACACCTGCACGCATGACGGCGATATTGTCTGACATGGTCAGTGCCTCGCCCTGGTCGTGTGTGATGTAGATAAAGGTAATGCCCACCCGCTGCTGTATCTCACGCAGTTCCGTTCGCATGTGCTGGCGCAGTTTGAGGTCAAGTGCCGACAAAGGTTCATCAAGAAGCAGAACATCCGGCTCGGCGCAAAGGGCGCGAGCGATGGCCACTCGCTGACGCTGACCCCCAGACAATTCGCTGGGAAGTTTGTCGCCTTGCCCCGGCAGCGCGATCATGTCCAAAAGCTCATCAGCGCGCTTGCGCCGTTCGGCGCTGCTGGCACCTTTGATTTCCATCGAGAACGTGATGTTCTCCCAGACCTTCATCAAGGGAAACAACGCCAGGTTCTGAAAGATCAGAGCAGTGGGGCGTTTGTTAGGTCCGATGCCCCGCATGTTCTTGCCGCCGATCAGGACATTGCCTTCGCTAGGCTCGAGAAAGCCGGAAACAGCCCTTAAGATCGTTGTTTTTCCGCAACCCGAGGGCCCGAGGAACGAAAAGAAATCGCCCCCGTTTATATTGACGTTTGCATCGCGCACGGCGACGAAGTCACCGAAGCGGATCCACAGGTTTTCCAGATCGACTCCGACCCCTGCACTCATTTTTGGTATCTCCCTGAGGTGCGTGCTGTCACCACACCACATAGCTTTCCGTTACGCCGGAGCGGCGCACAGATTGTTGCCCCCCGCAGAACGCGAGGGGCATGGTTTCAGATCGCTTATGCGCTCTTGAACTTGTTGACGAACTCGGTCCGCGTTTCAGCATACCACGGTGCTTCGGCCGGCCACGGGTTGAGGTTGGCCAGCGAGTCGCCCGGATAGGCCTCGGCAAAGTTCTTCTTGTAAGTGTCGCCAGAATACTGGTCAGCCCCCAGAACAGGAGAGTTGTACCCGTGGCTGTCGATGGCAACACCGGCAGGTTTGGCCTGATAGGCGAAGTCGATGAAGGCATAGATCTGGTCGATATTCGCCGCGCCGGATGGAATCGACATCCCGTCAACCCATGCCATCGCCCCTTCGATAGGCGCCTGATAGTGCACCGGTTCACCAGCCGATTTCAGTGCCAGTGGTGGGCCGTCCCAGGTTTGACCGACAACAACACCTTCGTTCAGAAGGCCGTTCTTCTGCGTGTCGGCGTCGTTCCAGATCAGCTTGATGCGATCCTTACGTGCAATGCACCAGTCGGTGATCTGACCCCAGACCTTGCGCATGGTTTCTTCATCGCCATATGCGGCCCAGACCGAACCCGGTTCCATCTCGCCGGAACGCTCCATGTAGAGACCAGCGCCAAGCATCATCGAATGCGCGCGGCCCATGGTCTTGCCTGCGTTTTCTTCCGACCAGACGTCGCCATAGGATGGTGCGTCCCCAGCTGGCAGCCACAAGTCGGTGCGGTATGCAATACCTTCGGTGCCCCAGATATGCGGCAACCAGTGGACCCCGGCGCCGCCAAAGTTCCAAGCATCCGTACCGATTTTGGCCATGGCAGGGTTCACCAAGTCGACCGGAACCTTGTTCATGTCAAAGGGCTGCAACAGCTCCAGAGGCTCCCACTGCAACGAGCGGTTGTTGGTCGGCGAGACGATGTCAAAGCCCTGACCTTTGGTTGCCTTCATCTTGTTGATGATTTCTTCGTTTGAGCCGATCCCGGTGTAGTTCACCTTGATGCCGGTAAGGGTCTCAAACTCTTCGATAAAGCTGGGCGGCAGGTAATCCGACCACATCAGGATGTTGATTTCACCGGACGACGCCAGTGCGCTCTTGCTGTAAAGAGGCGCGGCAAGTGCAGCGGCACCTGCTCCTTTCAAAACAGTGCGTCTGGAAAGTGATGATTTGGTAACCATAGTGTTCTCCCGTTGTTGGACTCGATTTTTTTGTTTTCTATTCATAGGACTTTCTGCGCCCATCCGTCAGTCCAAAAGTGACAGTTTGCGAAAATCTTATGTCCAGTTTCGCGATTTGACACGTCTAAGCTGAATTATGAGGCGCCGCATTCTCCTGCCAAACGGTAATGTCCTTTGGATTGACCGGATCTGAACCAAGCAAAATTTGACGTGCAAGGCCAACAGGCAAAGGCTTTGAAACGTCACTGAAGTTGAACGCGTAGTAGGTCGAGCCGCGTTGGGTTATGCGCAAATCGGGATCGCAAGGCGTTGCATTTATCCCAGCCCAGTTCAGTACCTCACCGACAATCGCTTGCAAAAGCTCATTACGCGGAACCATTGCCAGATAGGTCGTGCGGTCAGAACGGATGACCGCCGGGCTGGCATCGCAATAAGCGCTCTTGAAGCGGGCCAAAACGTGCTCTTTGGTTTCGACGATTTCACGCCAGCCCGTGAATTCGAGTTGCTGACCATCGGGAAGAATCACAGCCTCCTGCGCAAGTGAAGGGAGTGATTCGACGCGCGTGACACGGATACCTGTTAACTTTGCCAGTTCGCCCGGAGCCAGATTGGAAGGAGTGTTCATCCCGGATGTCTTGCTGCCCGAACGGGCACCTATCAGTATCTTGGCTCCCGAAGCGTCAAGCTTGTCTGCAAGGTCAGCCGTCACGATCATGCTTTGCGGTAATACGATGAGGGCATAGCCGCTCAGTTCATCTTCAGGGCCAACAAAATCAAGATCGACCCCAAAACCACGAATAGCAGTGTGCCACTCGCGAAAAATCTGGACATTGGGGAAATCCCTGTCATGCGGCAGGATATCCGCCGCCCAGATCGAGGTATAATCCAGCAGCATTGCAACCCGCGCTTTTGCCCGCCTCTCGGGTGGCAAAATGGCGCGATCCTTTACGATCTCAGCCAATTCAATAGCAGCCTGATCCAGGCTGCCATCTGACCGCAATATCGCTGTATGGTATTGTTCTTGAGCAGATTTTGCCTGTCGCCAGCGAAAGAACATCACGGCTTGCGCGCCGTGTGCATAGGCCGCCCAAGTCCAAAGCCGAACCATCCCCTCTGCCGGAGACGGATTCTTATCGGCCCAATCTACCGGACCCGGCTGCTGTTCCAACACCCACATCCGACCGCGCCCCTGACTGCGATATAAATCACAATGAAAACCCTGATAATCCGGTGCGCCGGTGCGCAAATAACGGCGCTTTTCTTCATCCGAAAGGGTAGAGCCCAAAAGGTTCCCCAGTGGGTAGCTGTCGAACCCGATAATATCCAGATCAGCAGCCACGGCGTGGTGATCGAATTCGAAACTGCTTGCCATGAAGTTATGGGTGATATCCCGCCCCGGCGCATATTTGCGCAGAACATCCACCTGCGTTTTGTTGAACAGACGAACCCGTTCTGAAGAATAGCGCGCAAAATCCAGCGCGTGGGCTGGGTTGGGCGTGGCGACCAGCCCGTTGGGCAGTTCGACCTGACCAAACCGTGAGTAAAGCGACCCCCAGAAAACGGTTCCCCACGCGTCGTTCAATACGTCGATTGCACCATATCGTTCCTCCAACCAGTTCTGAAAACCAGTCCGCGCGGCATCGGAATAGCTGAGAACTGTATCGTGGTCGTTATACTCATTGTCGATCTGCCACGCTTGTACATACGAATTCTGACCATATCTGCGAGCGTATTCGGTTGCGATCCTTTGCGCCTCGGCCAGATAAACCTCACTGGAAAAACAATAATGCCTGCGTGAACCGAACCCTCTGACCCGACCATCCGGCCCAACGGGCAGGATTTCGGGATACTCATCGATCAACCATTTGGGGGGGGCGGCCGTTGGGGTGGACATCATGACCCGTAGTCCAACCTGCCCCAATATCTCGATCACCTCATCCAGCCAGTCCCAGTGAAACTGACCGCGCACGGGTTCGATCAGGCCCCAGGTGAATTCAGCAATCCGCACCCAATCCAGCCCCATGTCCGCCATTCGGGCGGCATCGTCTCGCCATTGCGAAGGGTTCCACTGTTCGGGGTAGTAACAAACCCCAAGTTCTAGCGCGCTCATCGTGTGTCCTTTGCTGTGCGTCGTTCGATCCACTTCAGGAAACTGGCGCAGCCGAGTGTGAGGACAACATACAGGATTGCCGCCGTGTTGAAGGGAGCAAAGGGCAGAAAGCTGGCCGCCTGAAATTCTCGCATCCTCTGGGTCATGTCGCGGACGGACAGGATTGACAGCAATGACGTGTCCTTGATCATCGCGATAAACTCATTGCCAAGCGGTGGAGTTACAATCCGCAGGGCTTGCGGCAGAACGATAAGCCGCGCCGTATGCCATCGCGACAAACCCAGAGAGCTGCCCGCTTCCAATTGGCCTTTTGGTATCGCCTCGATCCCGGACCGGAAAATTTCGGCCATATAGGCGGAATAACCAACCGAGATCGCGATGATCCCCCGTGTCATATTGGTCATATCGATACCGCCGCCGGTAACATCCTTGACTGCGCCCGCCAGCGGCAAACCGATATAAAGAATGATCACCAGCATCGGAATGCCACGTATCGTATCCACGAAAAACTCAGCCCCGACCGCAAGCGGATGCAGCTTATGCTGAGCCCCGCCGATGGTCAGTGTCAGCAACAAAAACCCGAGCACGGCAAATGCCAGGGCTGGATTGCGGTACTTGTCGGGTAGAAATCTTGTTTGCCACAGGACCGGATAACCTTGCGAATGCGCCTCCTCCGGGACAAAAGCGCCCGAGACACTGTCGACCGTTTCGATTTGTTCAAGCGCGGCAGTGGCATCGGTTGCGCTGCGAATGCGATATTGCTGACCGCCGGCCCCCTCGAACTCGCCAAACCGGATAATGTCAGCCTGCGCCTGCGGCGTGCCGCGCACAACCGCGATACGCCCCTCGGTGCTGCCCACCAGAACAAAGCTGACCTGCGGCTGCATGAAGAAAAAGGCCGAGGCTGCCAGCAATGCCAAACTGATCGAACCATAGACGACCGTAGTACGCGCCTTTGGTTTAAACGATTGCAACCCGACCCAGACCAAACCAAGAATGGCCGCGAAGATATAGGCAAAGATGGCCGCGCGGAATGTAATGGCCACCCCGGTCGCGAACTGCCAATGAGCCATGAACATGAGATAAAACAGAACCGCGCCTGTGAGACTCTCCAACCCCAACAAGACGCGCCCGCGCCAGGGCGGCTGCAAACGTGCCGACAGTAGGCAAAGCGCGACTACAGCTGCGTAAACCGCCAGGATAACCTGTAATCCCGTCTGAACCCTGGCGATCACGTCCGGAAACAGTACCCAGGTCTGATTGGACCGATCGATGAGGGGCGAGGTGTTTTCGCTGAGCGCATGAAAGAAGACAGACTCGGCAAATGGCATCAGAAGCTGCGGAGAAACAAAGCTGATGACCAAAAGCGCCGCAGCCGCCGGTAACGCGGCAAGCGCGCTGAACCTCAACCAGCCGGGGGAGTTTGGTGAAAACCGCGCGTAGCGGGCGCAAAGATATCCAAGGATCGCAACGGTCGCAATCAGCAGAAATCCTACAAAAATGGGCCCCGCGTCGATGCCGATCCCCAGAATTGCAACCAACGACCGCAAGTATTTTGAGGATGTAGCGAACAGGTAGATAATAAAGGGCGCTGCAGCGAGCAACACCATGTTACTCGGGCGGATCGTGCTGAGGCGCGACATGGAAATTCTCCGCTAAAACAAGGCCCGGCGGTGCTGACCGCCGGACCAAAAAAGGGCGCTAATGGATCAGTTGGTGCCCCAGTATTTGGCCGTCAGCTCGTCCAGTGTTCCGTCCTCCTGTATGGCTTTCAGACCAGCGTTAATTGCATCCACTGTCGGATCGCCTTCCTGAAACACGATACCCAACGGGTCGGATTGCAGGCCTGTAATGCCAACAGTCAATTCGCCCGCAAATTCCTGTTCATAGGCCGCCGCCGAAGTGCCATCGATGATCACGCCCTGAACGTCCGCGTTCTGAAGCGCCAGAATGGCGGCCGAGAAGTTGTCGTAAAGGCTGACATTCTCGCGCCCGACAAGCTCTTCAGCCAATTGTGCGTTGGTCGTCGCGGTTTGCGCGGCCAGTTTCTGGCCACCGGCTTTGAAGTCCTCAAGTGTCATGTCAGCATTATCGACCTGCAACAGAATGGCTTGGCTGACAACGATGTAAGGCTCGGAAAAGTCCATGGTTTCTTCGCGTTCCGGTGTGATCGACACGCCCGAGATAACCAGATCGAACTCACCTTGCTGAAGGGCCGCAAAGATACCGTCCCAGGCGGTGTTTACGAAATTGGGGACGCAATTGACCTTCGCGCAGATTGCATTCATCACATCGACGTCAAAGCCCACGATCTCACCGGTTGTTTCATCCACGGTTTCCATCGGTGGGTATGTCGCATCGGTTCCGATTTTCAGAACACGACCTTCCAGGTCGGCAGCAAAGGCCGCTGGAGCCATCAGTGTTGTGAGTGTTGCAGCGGCAAGTAGGTTTTTAAACATTTTCAGGTACTCCTTTGTTGGATCAGGTGGTTTGCGCCGCATCCGGCGCCGGGGTGTCAGGTTGCCGCTCGATCAATGAGGCCCTGATCTTTTTCTGAATCTCGGACGGATCGACCCCGTCCAAAGCTTTCAACATGAACTCACCCAGCAGACGGCTTGTTTCAGCAATCGGCAAGTAATAAGTGCTGGGTGGCGGTACAAAATACTGGCTGAGCTTCAAGTCGTCGTTCGAGATGACCACAACGTCCCTTCCAACCTGCACTCCGGCTTTATCGGCAGCTGACAGCGCCCCAAGGGTTATGGCCTCATTAGCGCAGATGATGGCGCTCGGCGGTTTCGGCAACTCCATAAGCGTAGCAAATTTCTGCTGACCGGATTCCGCGGTGGTCGGGCCGGTGGAAACCAGTGTCGGGTCGAACTCCACACCGCATTCTGACAGCGCTTCAGCATAACCCCTGCGGCGTTGCTGCGCATAGATCAGGTCATCCGGCGGGTTTATCAAAGCGATGCGGCGATGCCCCAGCCCAAGCAGCCTGGCGGTGGCATCATAAGCCGCTGCCTGACTGTCGAGATCCACATAAGGATGCGGTTGGGGGCTGTCGCTCATGCCGTATGTGACAAAAGGAAAGCCCTGCCCCTGCAGATACGCGACGCGTTCATCATGAACACGTGTGCCGGAAAAGATCACGCCATCAGCCTGCCCTTCCTGCACGATGGACTTCAACGTCTGCACCGCAGCCTCGCCATCACATGTGCTGAATACGCTCAACTGATAGCGTGTTCCTATTAGCGCATTGGATATACCGGCTAGAATACGCGTAAACTCTACACCTTCCCACTCTTCCGCAGCATCGTTCGAAACACTGACCATGACCCCGATTCTATAGGATTTATTGGTGCGTAGCTTCAGGCCATCCAGATTCACCCGGTATCCCAGATCCGACGCAACTTTTTGAATCTCTTCCCGGGTTTCCCGTTTCACCGATACGGAATCCCGCAAAGCATTCGAGACTGTGCCAACGGAATACCCAGTACTTCTGGCAATCGATTTGATCGTCGCCCGCGCCATCACCCAAACCCTGCCAATTGTTCCGTCAAAAATGACCGACCCGTTTGCAGGGTGCGCACGTGATCATCGGTTTCGTCATGTTCGACAAACAGGTCCGTGCAGTTGGTCGAGGCAAGTGCACGCAGGGTTGCGTTCCAGTCAACTACGCCTTCGCCCAAATCGCGCCAGCGCGCGTCACCTGTTCCGCCTGCTGGGTCGATATCCTTTGCATGCACGGACAGGATTCGATTGGCGTGGCGGCGGATCGCGTCCGCCGGATCCAGACCAGCCGCAACCAGCCAACCGATATCTGGTTGCCAAAAGACATCTCCGCCGGCAAGGATCAGGTCAAGAGGTGTGTCACCAGCCTCACCGATAAGATCAAAATCATGATTGTGATACGCCAGGCTGATATCATGATCTGTCAGCTGATTTGCCCATTTGGACAACTGGCCCGACACCGCCCTCCATCCCTCGGCAGTGTCGGGCCGCACCTGGGGCGCCAGCCAAGGCATGACAGCCACCCGGCATTCCATTAGGTTTAATACTTCGACGATATCCGAAAATCGCCCTTCGAACTCTTCCCAATCAAAATGTGCAGACCGAACATTAAGGCCTGACCCGTAAATAGTGCCCGCCATCTGAGCTGGGGTCAGGCCGTGCAAGCCAGTGGTTTCGACATCTGAAAAACCGCAGGCCGCAACCAATTGCAGCTGATCTGCAAGATCACCGCATTGCCGCACTGTGTAGAGTTGGGCAGAAACTCGCATCCCTCACCTTTGAAACGTTTCAAATATGGTGAATTACGAGCTGTATCCTTGTCAAGCGCCGTATTGATTCGATCCGTACGCCAGCTTTGAATAAGGCTCCGAGCCTTTGCCTAAAACCCAGATGGGGTGGGAAATCGAGCCATTTCCCGCAACCGATTTCTGATCCGAACAATGAAGGGCTATACGAGCGAGCCACCAATCTGTATCACCAAAAACGGTATGGCGCGCGCAGAACGTCTTCAGAATGATAATCGCATGGATTATCTCGACCGACACCTGGCTGCCGTAAGGGACGCTTTTGCACAAAATGTTCCGGTAAAGGGCTGTTTTGTTTGGTCACTACTGCGACAAATGCGAATGGGCCTTCGAATGTGGAAAAAGGTTTGGACTGGTGAACGTGAATTTTGAAACGCTTGAGAGAACACCCAAAGCGTCTTTCATGGCGCTAAAGTCTGCCCATTCCGGGGGTCAGAACGTCTCTCAGCCGTTAGCGCAACCATTCGGTGCGGTGCATGAGCATTGGAATCTGGTTGCTGACATAGGGGGCACCAACACGCGGCTGGGCGTGGTTACGAACGGAGAGCTGACAGCCCTACGCAAGCGCCCAACGGGGACACTGGAAGATCTGCTGGAAGCGTTTCACGCGCTTCGGGATGAAATCGGAACAAATCCACAGGCGGTCGTGGCGGCGGGTGCAGGCCCTGTCCGGAATGGCACGATTCGGCTGACAAATGCCAATCTGGACCTGTCCGAGGCCGAATTGGCAAAAGCCACCGGCGCCAGTCATACGTTTGTAATCAATGATTTCACCGCTGCCGCGTGGTCGGTGGCAGAAGTAACCCAGAAAGATGTTGCCGTCTTGCAAGGTCACGCGACACCGCCCGCAGGCACGCGATTGGTGGTGGGTCCTGGCACCGGGCTTGGCGTGGGAGCGTTGCTGTTTTCCGAGGGCCACTATCACACAGTCTCCGGAGAAGGTGGTCATGTGGGTCTGTATCCGCGTCACCGCGACGAAGTTGACATCTTTGAAGCAGCCCGCAGCATTGCGCCTGAGTGTTTTTTTGGTGACAGCCTCGCACTGGAAGCTGAGATGTTCCTGAGCGGTACGGGCTTGCCTATCCTATATCAGGCGATCGGGCTGGCGGCAGGCCATATACAGACACCAACGCGCTCGGCGAAAGACATTCTGCTCGATGCCCGCGACCGTTCTGACCCCATCGCGGTACAAGCCGCTCGGATGTTCAACACCCATCTGGGGGCTTTGATGGGCGACATGGCTGTCACACTGATGCCTTCGGGCGGAGTGTTTCTTGTTGGCGGCGTCGCGGAAAAGAATCGCTGGTTATTCGGCGAAGAGTTCCGGGAAGCGTTCAACGGCGGTGGCCGTTTCAGCGAGCTGCGCCGCTCGTTGAACCTGTATGTCTCCGAGCAAGCAGAGTTCGGCATCATCGGGGCGAACAATTTCTGCAAGAACGCTTTGATGCGATAACAAGTCTCCCTGACAAAATACTCTGAAAAGGACTACGAAATGATCCTGTGCTGTGGTGAAGCCCTGATCGACATGATTTCCGAGCCGACAGTGTCGGGCGAACAAGGATTTGTACCGCGCACAGGTGGGGCGATATTGAACACGGCGGTCGCAGTCGGTCGTCTAGGTGTTTCCGTCGGAATGCTGACCGGCGTGTCGTCTGACATGTTTGGCCAACAAATTACAAAGGCGCTGAATTCAAGCCATGTTGACACGTCACATGTGATTGTCTCTGACCGCCCCACGACCCTTGCCTTTGTACAGCTTAAAGACGGTCACGCCACTTACAGCTTTGTTGATGAAAACACCGCCGGACGAATGCTGCAACCCGAGGACATGCCAGACCAGCTTACAGCCGTGTCCGCCTTATATCTTGGGGGTATCAGTCTGGCATGTGAACCCTGCGCGGATGCCTATGCCTCACTTCTGAATCGCCACGGAGCGGATCGCGCAGTGATGTTGGATCCGAATATCCGACCGGGCTTCATCAAGGATCAGACCCGGTATCGAACCCGTCTGAACCGCATGATTGCGAAGTCCGATATTGTGAAGGTTTCAGACGAAGATCTTGACTGGATCATCCCGGGAGCCGAACCCGAGGCCGCCAAAGCGTCTCTTTTGTTGCAGACCGGTCCGTCAGCCCTCATCGTGACCAGGGGTGGCGACGGGGCGAATGGGTACCTGGCCGACGGATCCAAGGTTTCGGTTCCTGTGAAACCTGTTCAGGTTGTCGACACAATCGGCGCGGGCGACACGTTTAACGCTGGTGTTCTGACTGAACTCAGCCGCGCAGGGCATTTGACAAAGCAGGGGCTGCGCAATCTGACCTCTGAAAGCTTGCGGGCGGCCATGGCGTTGGGCGCAACTGTTGCCGCCGTAACAGTATCACGCGCCGGGGCAGAACCGCCCTGGGCACATGAGATTTGATTGCCTGCAACAACCCGAAAAAATGAACTGGTGACAATCGCTTCAAGGCCGAGGGCCGTGGCTGCGGAGATTGCGACCGTCTGGCAGGCTCACAAATCACGTTAGGCCACGGCAGAATAAGCACCTATCGCTTCCGGGCAATGATCCACACGGGATGATATGTCAGTGAGACTCCGCGATCCGTGCCGAACTCCTTAGCGTATTCGTTTTCGAACCGAGCCAGCGTGGACTTGGTCCATGTCCCTTGCGCCCTGCCGTTTACACCTGTTCTTCGCAAATACCTAAGTACCTCGCGGGGCGTATCGAAATAGGTTTGCCTCAGGCTTTCACCAACGGCCAATATCTGCATCGGGCCGTCGACAGCCGCGGCAAGAGCAGCCGGAGTAGTAAGTCCCGGTGCACGGGCAGTTGATCCAATCTGACTAAGCTCTTGATATTGCTGAGGGCCAAAACCCGAAACCGCCAACCACCCGCCGGGCTCCAGCGCGTCCATCGCTTTGTGAAGCAATTGCAACGGGCTTTCCATCCATTGGATCATCGAAGCCGAGGCGATCAGATCAATCCGGGAAGGCCAGTGAACTTCACGTGCATCACCGGCAATGAACTTGGCCTGTTCCGCATCAGCCGTTGCCTGAGCCTGCGGCGCGATGTCGTTCAATATGAGGTTTGGCAGGTGAAATTTTTGTCGCATCAGACGGGTCAGATGCCCTGTGCCACATCCCAGCTCGAAGACAGTTTCAAAGCGGTCCGGGGCTCCGGCACGACGCAGTTCGGACACCAGCTTGCCTGCGACCCAGGCTTGCTGATTTGCCGTGTCGTGGTAGGTTTGAAAGCTTCGGCTAAAGCTCCGCTGCACCCTTTCTGCCAGTTGCGCTGTCATGATACCCAACTCGCCCAACTTTGCCCCCGTAGGAATGGTACGTGCGGCCCCGCCACATGCTCGACTCGGGCCGAGGTTGAGGCCCATGCCGTTTCTTGGGCCGATGTCGGAATGATCCGGTCGTTTGTGGGTATCCACACCCTGTCAAAACCCGGATCAGGGGCAGACCCACGTTGGATCACGGCAAATAGCTCCTGTTGTGCAGCTGCGATGTCCAGTTCCGGGGGCTCGCCTGGCAACCCCGCACGGCGGCAGAACTTGGCGAAGCTGCGCTCGGAAAGCTGAGCCGCTGTTGCCTTGGTCATGTCAGGCGCAATGCCACGCTCCGGGCACGCCGGGTGCAAAGTGCCGCTGATGGCGATCAAACGGTCGGGACGAAACCCCGAGCACGCCAGCCAATGCGCAGCCGACGCGACACCAAAGGAAAAGGCCAGCATGTCTATGTGATCGAAACGGGAGAGATCGGGCAGGGAATCATCGAGGCTAGTGTAGCCTTCCGCCAAAAGAATATTCCCGCCCCCCGTAAGACCCCGGAATGGAGCATCGCCCAATGCCCATCCACCGAACACAAGGGTTAGAGTATTGTCACCTGATTGCGCCAGCCAACGGCTTTTCATTTCTGCCCCCCAGCCAGAGCCAGCATCGCGGACGTTACCCTGCTCAGTTCGTCCGGCGAAATAACATAGGGAGGCATGCAATAAATATTTCGAGCAAACGGGCGCAGCCAAACACCGGTTTCCGCAGCCAATCCATGTGCGATGGAGGGGTCGACCCGCTCATCCATCTCGATGACGCCGATTGCGCCAAGCACGCGCACATCCGCTACACCGGATAGATTGCGCGCGGGGGCGAGTTCGGCCTTCATCTGCTGCGAGAGTGATGCAACTTCCTGCTTCCAGTTTCGCTGTTGCAACTGGTCAAGGCTCGCCACCCCTGCCGAACAAGCCAAAGGGTTGGCCATGTAGGTGGGACCGTGCATCAAAACTCCGGCCTCACTTTCCCCGATCCCGCGAGCGACGGCCTCGGTCGCGATGGTGGCGGCCAAGGTGATATGCCCACCTGTCAATGCCTTGCCAAGACATAGGATATCCGGAACCACTCCGACGTGGTCCATTGCAAACATTTCGCCGCTGCGTCCGAAACCGGTCGCGATCTCATCAAAGATCAGCAAAACGTCATGCGCATCACACAAGGCGCGCGCCCCGCGCAACCATGCAGGGTGATAGAAATACATCCCACCCGCGCCCTGCACCACCGGCTCAAGGATCAGCGCGGCGATCCTGTTGCCTTTGTAGTTCAGCAACGCCTCCAGCGGCTCCAACCCGTTCTCGGAAGGGTCGTCGAGCCACTCATCACCGAACTGGATGTGAGGGCGTGGCAGAAAGTGCTGGATCGACAACGCACCGCGAAACAGACCATGCATCCCGTTGACGGGATCACAAACGCTCATCGCTTTCCATGTGTCGCCATGATAGCCACCCCGGATCGTGGCAAATTCAGACCGTTCGCCCCGGCCTTTGGCAATCTGGTACTGGACTGCCATCTTCAACGCGACTTCAATCGCGACCGAGCCGCTGTCGCTGTAGAAAATGCGATCCAGGCCATCTGGCAGAAGGTCGACCAACCTGCGCCCGAGTTCCACGGCGGGTTCGTGGGTCAGACCACCAAACATCACATGCGGCAGTGTATTCAGCTGCTTTTGCATCGCATCGATGATGGCCGGGTGCCTGTGGCCATGCACCGTACACCACCAGGACGACATTGCGTCGATCATTCTGATGCCATCTGCACGCGTCAGCCAGACACCTTCTGCCCCGGTAATCAGGTGCATCGGGCCGGGTTCAAGCACATGTGTATAAGGGTGCCACAGATGGCGCGCATCAAATTCCAACGGGGTCACAGGAACCTCCGAATGGTCGCCACATCGATTGCCGAAAATGCGCTGTTCAGGCACTGCGGTGTCAGGTCGCTCAGAAATGGCAGGCGTCCCAAATGATGCACTTTACACATCTCGACGATGGTTTGCTCTACGTCCGGCACGGGGTCACCCACGAATGCGACGCCGACAACCTCGCAGCCAGCAGCCCGAAGCGCCATTAGAGACAATGTGGTGTGGTTGATCGTTCCCAAGGCGGTGCGCGCAACAAGAACAACCGGAGCCTGCCATCCGGCAATCACGTCCAGAAAGAACGACTGGCGGTTCAGCGGCACCATGAGGCCCCCTGCCCCTTCGACAACCAGAGGCCCGTCCACTTTCGGAATTTCAAGACGCGAGAGGTCAATCTCAACGCCCATGTCTTCGGCAGACAGATGCGGTGAGGCGGGCATGTTCAGCCGGTACGCTTCGGGCAGGACCTCGGCACCGCTCAGCGCGCTGACGGTTTCAGTGTCTGTAGCATCCTCAAGACCAGACTGAACAGGTTTCCAGTACCGGGCCTGCAACGCTGCCGCCAGACCAGCCGAAAACACGGTTTTTCCAACACCTGTGTCGGTTCCGGTAACGATCAGCGCGCTCATGCGGCCTCCGACTGACAGATTGAGATAGTGGTGAACAAGGCCGTGATATCCTGAAGGGTGACATTTCCGGTAATCGAGACGCGCAAACGGGATGTGCCTTTTGGGACAGTGGGCGGGCGGATGCCCCGAACGTCAAAACCCTGCTGCTGCAAAGTGGCCGCCATCGCCATTGTGCGCTCGTCATCTCCCAGTACAACCGGGATGATCTGGCTGTTCAACGCGGCTGCGGGCAACCCCAGTTCCCGTGCGGTGTCATGGGCATGGCGCATACGTTCATGCGCGCCTTCAACCAGACTGACATCCTCGGCCAGTTCCCGTAGCGCAGCACGAACCAGAGCAGCGTTCAAAGGCGACGGAGCGGTCGCAAAGATGAAGGGACGAGCACGGTTGATCAGGGTATCTATCATCACGCGCGGACCGCAGATCAGCCCGCCTGAAACACCAAGCCCTTTACCACAGGTATGCAATGTTAGCAGATCAGCGTTCAGGTCATGCGCAAGACCCCGGCCTCGCTCTCCGAAAACGCCGGTGGCGTGGGCCTCATCAACAACCAAAACTGCATCAGCTTCGCGCGCAAGTACGGACAGGTCTTCCAGCGGCGGCAGGTCACCTTCCATGGAATACACGCTTTCGACCGCAATCCAGACCTGACCCGAACCGCCTGTAGATTGCCAGTCGCGCAATACGTTGCGTGCATCCGCAACATCATTGTGACGGAAGGCACGCAGATCCGCGCGGCTGGACCGCATACCTTCATGGGCGCTCGCGTGGACCAGCGCGTCATAAAGGACCAAATCCTCAGCCGCAGGCAACGTGGAGAAGATTGCCTGATTAGCCTGGAACCCGCCTCCCATGAACAGCGCGGCCTCAGCTCCAAAGAATGCGGCCGCTTCCTTTTCCAGTGCTTCATGTTCAGGGTGGTTGCCCCGCAACAGACGTGAACCTCCCGAACCTACAGGCACACCCCGCGACAGCGCATCATGTGCCGCGCGCTGTAACACTTGAGAACCGGCAAGACCCAGATAGTCATTCGACGCGAAATCCAGCCCTTGCGTCGGGATCAAGGCTCGGCGGCGGTGCCGGGCTTGAAGCGCATCAAGCATCGATTCCAGTCGGTTGACTGCTTTCATTCGGCAGCTTCCGTGCAGTTTCGCGTTTCGGCTTTTTCAGCTTGCAGGCCAAGTTTGGCAAACAGGACCGCGTCGGTGTCTTCTTCGGGGTTTTCTGCTGTCAGTAGCGTTTCGCCAACAAAGATCGAGTTGGCACCGGCGAAAAAGCACATCGCCTGCATCTCGTCACTCATGTCGCTGCGTCCGGCCGAAAGCCGCACATAGGACTTGGGCATCAGAATGCGGGCCGTTGCAATGATCCGCACAAAGTCGATCGGATCGATCGGCTCGGCGTCGGCAAGCGGGGTATCGGCCTGCGGCATCAACATATTGATCGGCACCGAGTCAGGTGGAGGCGTCATGTTGGCCAATGTCAGCAACATGTCGATACGGTCGCCAGTATGTTCACCCATCCCCAGAATGCCGCCCGAGCAAACCTTGATCCCGGCTTCCTGCACCCGGTTCATCGTATCGATCCGATCCGCAAAAGTACGGGTGGTGATGACTTCGGAGTAATAACGTTCCGAGGTGTCGATGTTGTGATTGTAATAGTCCAAACCGGCATCGCGCAGCTGCACCACCTGGATGTCGTCGAGCATACCCAGCGTCATGCAGGTTTCCATACCCAGTTCCTTGACGCCCTCGACCATCGCGACCAGCGCATCCATATCGCGCGCCTTTGGCTCGCGCCACGCCGCCCCCATGCAAAACCGGGTCGCGCCGCCATCGCGGGCTTTTTTGGCCTCGGTCAGAACGCGCTGAACCTCGATCAGCTTCGACGCGGGCAAGGTTGATCCATTGCGGGCTGATTGCGAGCAATAGGCGCAATCCTCGGCGCAGCCACCAGTCTTGATCGACAATAGCTTCGAGGTCTGGATCTGGTTCGGATCAAAGTTTTCGCGATGCACGGTCTGCGCACGAAACAAAAGATCCATCAACGGAAGATCGTGAATAGCTTGCGCAGTTTTACGGGTCCAGCCGGAGTGTGGGATGATCATTTTATCTATAAAACTTTCTGCAGCTTGCGTTGCTGTGGATTTATTATCGATAAAACTTGAATACGCAACTGTGTTGGCGCAAACGATCATAAATCAAGCGGAAATGCCGCGCCTTCAGAAATCGAGCCCCAGATCGACGGTGCGGGCGGAATGCGTCAAGGCACCGGACGAGATGTAATCCACCCCTGTCGCCGCAATTGATGCGACCCGTTCCAACGTCACATTGCCGCTGGCTTCGGTCTTCAACCGCCCGCCCACCATGGCAACCGCTTCGCGCAGCATGTCATTGTCCATGTTGTCCAGCAAAACCACTGAAGCACCGCCAACGTCCAGCACTTCGGCAAGCTGGTCCAGTCGATCAACTTCAATCTCGACCGCCATCATGTGACTGGCCTGCGCCTTGGCGGCTTCAAGAACCTGACGGATACCGCCTGCCGCAGCAATGTGGTTGTCCTTGATCAGGATCGCATCTGATAAGGAATAGCGGTGGTTGAAACCGCCACCGTGCAGCACGGCCTGTTTTTCCACGATGCGCAGGCCTGGCGTGGTTTTGCGCGTGCAGGTCATGCGGGCCATAGTGCCGTTGGTCTGCTCCACAAATGCGGCTGTCATTGTGGCAATACCCGTCAGGCGTCCGGCAAAGTTCAGAGCGACGCGTTCGCCGGACAGGATCGATGCGGCAGAGCCCTTGATGGTCATCAGTGTATCACCGCGTACGCAACGCGAACCATCCTTGATCCGCACGTCAACCTCAAGCGACGGGTCCACAAGCCGGAACGCGATTGCGGCGACCTGCATCCCCGACACGACGGCGTTTTCGCGCGCGTTCAGTCTGGCTGTATAGGTTGTTTCCTGCGGAATAACCGCGCGGGTTGTCACATCACCGTAGCTTCCCAGATCCTCCATCAACGCAGCGCGGACCATGGGTTCCAGGATCAGATCTGGCAGGATCGCATATGTCATGACAGTTCCTCGCAGGCTTTGGCCCGAATGCTCATTGCTTCGGACAAATACATCCGGGACCGCTCTCCGGGCCCATCATTGGCTTTTGGAAAATCGGATCGCTTGTGTGCACCGCGGCTTTCTTCACGGTGCAAAGCAGCAGCAGCGATCAGGGTCGCGGTGGCACACATGTTGCAAAATGACGGGCAGGCATCGTGCTGCGCCTCCAACTGCGCAATAGTTTGCAGAGCACGGATTAGGCCCGTCCGGTCCCGGACAACACCAACGTCGCGCGTCATGGTTTCGCGCAACTCCTGGATAGCCCTTGTCGTGTCTGGAGTCACCACATGGACAAACTGCAATGTAACGGGGTCGGCATTTGACACCACCGGAACGGAAGCCCCGATGCTTTCGGCGCAGATGCGCGCAAAGACAAGCGCCTCAAGCAGCCCGTTCGAGGCCAGCCGGTTGGCGCCGTGAAGGCCGGTCGAAGATGCCTCGCCGCAGACCCAAAGCCCGTCAAGTGTCGCGCGACCGTCAGTGTCGGTGGCAATACCACCCATGTGATAATGCGCTGCCGGTGCGACCGGGATCGGTTCGTTGACCGGGTCGATACCGTTGCGCGCGCAGTATTCGGCAACTGCCGGGAACAGGTCCGTTATCTTCGAGCCTAATGCGGTACGGGTGTCCAGCATGGGCCGGTTACCCGCCTGCACTTCGGCAAAAATTGCACGCGCAACGACGTCTCGCGGGGCGAGTTCTGCGTCCGGGTGAACGGATAACATGAACCGGTCACCCTTATTGTTGATCAGCGTTGCCCCTTCGCCGCGCAACGCCTCGGTTGCCAGCGGAGCCGGATCTTCACCAACATCCATTGCCGTCGGATGAAACTGAACGAATTCGGCGTCAGCAATAAGCGCACCAGCACGTGCGGCCATCCCGATGACCTGCCCGCGAATGCGTGCCGGATTGGTCGTCAAGGCATACAACCCGCCAGAGCCACCCCCGGCAAGCAATACGGCAGGCCCGCAGATCGTAACGGGCTCGGACCCTGTTTCTGATGCGTCCTGAACCGTGACACCTGTCACCCGACCGTTTGATACGTCCAGCGCCGTGGCAAGGACACCTTCCAACACCTGAACCGAGGGTGTTTCATGCACCCGTTCGATCAGGGCAGCCATGATTTCACTACCTGCCTGATCCCCTTTCACCCGTACGACACGTGCGAAGCTATGCGCCGCTTCGCGTGACAACACATAACTGCCATCCTTGGTGCGATCAAATGGTGTGCCCAATGTCGTCAGGTCAAGGATATATTGCCGAGCCTCGCGCGTGACCAGATCGGCAACGGCCGGAACGACTATTCCCGCGCCAGCCTTGACGGTGTCCAGGCTGTGGCTTTCCGGGCTATCCGACAAATCCATTGCCGCGGCCACACCGCCTTGCGCCCATGAGGAACTTGCACCTTCGCCCAAAACATCGGGTGAGATTACAACCACTGGCCGCGGCGCGAGCTTCAATGCTGCATAAAGCGCGCCGATGCCAGCCCCCACAATAATGACGCGATCCGTGGTGACTTTGGTCATTTCAGATCAAATGCCGAGCTTGCGGGACAGATCAATCATCGCCTGAACGGATTTTCGCGCCTTTTCAGCCACATCTTCGGCGACCTCGACCTGCCCTTCCATCGTGTGCAGGGCGAAGAGGATCTTTTCAAGCGTGATTTTCTTCATATACGGGCACATGTTGCATGGCCCTACAAATTCGACCTCGGGCAATTCATCGGCAATGTTGGATGCCATCGAACACTCGGTGATCAGCATCGCCTTTTTCGGCTTTTCATCATGCACGTATTTGATGATGCCGCTGGTCGAGCCGGAATAGTCTGCCTCGGCCACCACATCCGGCGGGCATTCAGGATGCGCGATCAGCCGTGTTCCCGGGTTCCATTCGCGGAAGTCGCGCAGGTCCTGTGCCGTATATTGTTCGTGTACAATGCAAGAGCCGGGCCAATACACCACGTTCTTGTGGCTTTGATTGGCAACATTTTGCGCCAGGTACTGATCCGGCGTCATGATGACCGTATCACTTTCCATGGCGTTGACGATCTGAAGCGCGTTCGAAGAGGTGCAGCAGATATCCGAAGCTGCTTTGACCTCGGCAGTGGTGTTTACATAGGACACAACCGGCGCGCCGGGGTATTTGGCGCGCATTTCATCGATTCCCTCAGCGGTGATCGATTCTGCCAATGAACAACCGGCTTCCATGTCGGGCATCAGCACAGTCTTCTGAGGGCTGAGGATTTTCGATGTCTCGGCCATGAAATGAACACCGGCCTGAACGATCACATCTTCTTCGACTTCACTGGCCTTGATCGCAAGCTGCAAACTGTCCCCAACGAAATCGGACACACCGTGAAAAATCTCGGGCGTCATGTAATTGTGCCCAAGGATCACGGCATTACGCTCTTTCTTGAGCGTATTGATGGCTCGCACGTAAGGCGCGTAGATTGCCCAATCTGGTGGGCTGACCACGCGATCCATGCGGGCAAACGTTTCTTTCATCTCATTGGCCAGAGTGGCCGATGGGGCAAGGTCATAAACGTCCGAAATCACCGAGCGGACATGTGCAATATCGAGCAACGGGTAGCCACCTTTGTCAGTTGCCTTCAACCCCACGGGGTTGTTGAACGGCTTAGCCCTAGCCGAAACAGCACCGGTTCGAAACCGGAAAATGTGACGTTAGCGCTAAGGCAAACCGACAAAACAAAGGTTGGCGTGGTAATCAGCCCAAAATGCCCGGCAATCGCAGCCCATGTTCACGAGCGCAGGCTTTCGCGTCCTCGTACCCGGCGTCCGCGTGACGCCAAACCCCCGACGCGGGGTCATTCCAGAGCACCCTCTCCAATCGCTTGGCTGCGGCATCGGTTCCGTCTGCGCAGATGACGACGCCTGCATGCTGGCTGAAGCCCATACCAACCCCGCCGCCGTGATGCAGCGAAACCCAGGTCGCACCCGAGGCCGTATTGACAAGCGCGTTCAGCAGCGGCCAGTCCGAAACAGCGTCCGAACCGTCCTTCATCGCCTCGGTCTCGCGGTTAGGTGAGGCGACAGAACCACTGTCAAGATGATCTCGGCCGATGACGACCGGAGCTTTCAATTCGCCGTTTCTAACCATCTCGTTGAACGCCAGCCCGGCCTTGTGGCGATCTCCTAGCCCAATCCAACAGATCCGCGCCGGCAGGCCCTGAAACGCAATACGCTCCTGCGCCATGTCCAACCAGTTGTGCAGATGGGTATTGTCGGGGAACAGTTCCTTCATCTTGGCGTCTGTCTTGTAGATATCTTCAGGGTCACCGGACAACGCGCACCAGCGGAAGGGTCCGATACCCCGACAAAACAGCGGGCGAATATAGGCGGGTACGAAGCCGGGGAAGGCAAAAGCGTTCTCCAACCCCTCATCCTGAGCCACCTGTCGGATGTTGTTGCCGTAATCCAACGTCGGCACGCCCGCGTTCCAGAAGTCCACCATTGCAGCGACGTGCTGCTTCATCGAAGCACGTGCAGCCTTTTCGACCGCCTTCGGGTCACTTTCGCGCTTGTCTTTCCATTGCGCCATGGTCCAACCAAGCGGCAGGTAGCCATTTACCGGATCGTGGGCGCTGGTCTGATCCGTGACAATATCGGGGCGCATCCCGCCAGCTTGCATCCGGGCGTAGATTTCCGGGAAGATTTCAGCGGCATTTCCCAACAAACCAACGGATTTCGCTTCGCCCGCCCTAGTCCAGCGATCAATCATTGCCAGCGCTTCGTCCAGCGTCTCGGCTTTTTCGTCCAGGTATTTTGTACGCAAGCGAAAGTCGATGCTGTCCGGGTTGCATTCCACGGCCAGACAACAAGCCCCTGCAAAGACAGCGGCCAGAGGCTGCGCGCCGCCCATTCCACCCAGTCCCCCGGTCAGGATCCACTTACCTGTCAGGTCGCCGCCATAATGCTGACGCCCGGCCTCGGCAAATGTTTCATAAGTGCCCTGCACGATGCCCTGTGTACCGATATAGATCCACGAGCCAGCGGTCATCTGGCCGTACATCATCAGACCTTTCTTATCGAGCTCGTTGAAGTGGTTCCAATTGGCCCAGTGCGGCACAAGGTTCGAGTTTGCGATCAATACGCGGGGGGCATCGCTATGGGTGCGAACAATGGCAACCGGCTTGCCGGACTGGACGATCAGCGTTTCATCCTCTTCCAGATCCTTCAGGCTGGCAACGATGGTGTCAAAATCCTTCCACGTCCGCGCCGCGCGGCCAATCCCGCCATAGACCACCAGCTCATGCGGGTTTTCGGCCACGTCCGGATGCAGGTTGTTCATCATCATCCGCAATGGCGCCTCGGTCATCCAGCTTTTGGCGTTCAGTTCAGCTCCGGTGGGCGGAAAGATGTCACGGGTGTTTTTGCGAGGATCGGTCATCGGGCAAGCTCCAATGCTGTGTCATTGAGGGCGTCTAGAACGTCTTTCAACCAACGGCGGAGACGGTTGGCTTTGGCGGTGTCAAAAGTCCAGGGCGGCATTTCTGAGGTCAGGTAGGTCGACTGCGCCAGCTCCATCTGGATCGCGTGAATACTGTTATCCGGATGTCCGTAGTGGCGTGTCGTCCACCCACCTTTGAAGCGCCCGTTCAAAACGGTGCTGTAAGGGGATGAAGCGGCGAACTCATGTGCAATTGTTTCGATTTCCAATGCACAGGTCATCCCGTTATTTGTGCCAATGTTCATGTCGGGCAATACGCCGTCGAACAGAAAAGGAATGCGGCTGCGGATTGAGTGGCAATCATACAGCACAGCGATGCCATGGATCGCCTTCACCCTCTCCAGTTCGGCCAGCAAAGCGGCGTGATATGGCGCATGAAATGCGTCACGCCGTTCAATGATATCTTTTTCAGTTGGAGGGATGTCCCAGATGTCCTGCCCGTCGAAATCCGTCAGCGGCACCAGGGTCGTCGTGTTCTGGCCAGGGTAAAGGGAAGTACCGCTCGGGTCACGGTTGGCGTCGATCACATAGCGATGAAAGGTGGCCCGGACCGTGGTAGCACCGGGCAAAAGCCCGTCGTAAAGCATGTGGATGTGCCAATCCGTATCTGCCAGCGCCCGACCCTGTGCATTCAGTTTGGCATCAATCGCCGCAGGCACATAGGTGCCCGTGTGAGGCAGCCCCAAAACAACTGGACTATCGCCCTGAACTACTTCGACTGGATCAGTCATGCGCCAAGCTCCGGCATGGCGACACCAGCGCCATCGGAAATCTCACCGCTTGCAATAAGGGCCGAGGCTGCTTCGATGTCATTTGCCATGTACCTGTCATCTTCCAACGCCGGTACAACAGAACGCAGACGCGCCATGACACCTTGAAGGCTTTCACTGGTTGGCAGCGGCGCGCGATATTCAACCCCTTGCGTTGCGCACAGCAACTCGACCCCCAGGATACGTTCCAGATTGGTCACCATTTGCCCCAGCCGCCGTGCGCCATGGGCGGCCATTGACACGTGATCTTCCTGATTGGCCGAAGTCGGTGTTGAATCCGTGACGCAAGGATTGGCCAGATGCTTGTTTTCGCTCATCAGTGCGGCTGTCGTGACTTCGGCAATCATCAGGCCAGAGTTCAAACCGGGGTTGGGTGTCAAAAACGGAGGCAAATCAAAGCTGAGCACCGGATCGACGATCAGCGCGATGCGTCGCTGCGCAATCGCCCCGATCTCGGCCACTGCCAGAGCAATCATGTCGGCGGCAAACCCGACCGGTTCTGCATGAAAGTTTCCGCCTGATACGATCAACCCGGCCTCGGCCAGAACCAGAGGGTTATCGGTGGCGGCGTTGGCTTCGGTTTCCAGTGTCACCGAAGCCTGACGCAGCACATCCATCGCGGCACCAACAACCTGCGGCTGGCAGCGGATGCAGTACGGGTCCTGAACCCGCGTATCACCGTCCCGATGGCTTTCGCGAATGACCGACCCAGCCAGTAGCGCGCGCATGGTTGCGCCCGCTTCGATCTGGCCCCGGTGACCACGCAAGGCGTGAATTTCGGGCTGCAAAGGCGCGGTAGACCCCATAATCGCATCAGTTGTCAGGGCTGAAGTGACCAAAGCGCTTTGCGCCGCCCGCCAAGCGCCGAAAAGCCCCGCCAGCGCAAACGCCGTAGAAAACTGAGTGCCGTTGATCAGCGCCAGACCTTCCTTGGGGCCAAGTTCGACCGGGGTCAAACCTGCCGCTGCCAGCGCGTCGCCGCCAGACATGAGGGTGCCGCCAAACTCGGCCTCACCCTCGCCCATCATGACGGCTGCCATGTGCGACAGCGGTGCCAGATCGCCCGAAGCACCAACAGACCCCTGTGCCGGGATTACCGGTGTCACCCCTGCGCCAAGCATCGCTTCCAGCAGGTCAATCAGTTCCAGCCGCACACCCGACGCGCCACGTCCGAGGCTGAGCAGTTTGAGTGCCATCATGAGCCGCGCAACAGCACGCGGGATCGCTGGTCCGACGCCACAGCAATGGGACAGGATCAGGTTGCGTTGCAGCGTCGCGGTATCCTCGGCCGCGATCTTGACGCTTGCCAGTTTTCCAAAGCCCGTATTGACCCCGTAAACGGCGGCTTCGCCAGTCGCCGCCTCAATGATGCGAGCGTGTGCCGCGGCTATCGCAGGCCTGCAATCCGGGTCCAGCCGAACGGCGCATTCCTGGCGGAATACCTGTTCCAGCTGCGCCAGAGAGACAGCGCCGGGAGTTAACGTCAGAGTGGTCAAAATGCGCCTCCGAATATGCGGGCGTGAAGGGGATTAAAACCGATGCGGTAGGCAAGCTCGGCCGGGTGAGTGACATTCCAGACAGCCAGATCCGCCCGCAGGCCCTGAACGATCCTGCCGCAGTCTCTCAGGCCCAGTGCACGCGCGGCATTCACAGTGACACCTTTCAACGCTTCCTCGGGGGTCATTCGAAACAAGGTGCATCCCATGTTCATCGCAAGCAAAAGTGATGTCATCGGAGCCGAGCCCGGATTGCAGTCGGTCGCAAGGGCCATTGGCACGTCGTACTTGCGTAGCAAATCAATTGGCGGTTGTTGCGTCTCGCGCAGGGTGTAGAAAGCCCCGGGCAGTATCACGGCCACCGTGCCTGCCACTTCCATGGCTTTGACACCGCTTTCGTCCAGATACTCGATATGGTCGGCAGACAGCGCACCAAAGCTTGCAGCAAGTTTCGCACCACCCAGGTTGGACAGTTGTTCGGCATGCAATTTGACCGGCAGTCCTAGTTCCTTGGCAACGTCAAACAGTGGCACCAGTTGGTCGGGCAGGAAGGCAATCCCTTCGCAAAATGCGTCCACTGCATCAACCAAACCCTCGGCATGAGCCGCGCGGAGGGTCGGAATGCAAATCTCTGCAATGTACGCCTCGGGCCGGTCTTTATACTCGGCGGGCACAGCATGAGCGCCCAGAAAGCTAGTTATAATGCGCACCGGGCGGCTTTCCTGCAGGGCCCGCGCGGCGCGCAGCATGGTCAGCTCAGTTTCACGATCAAGCCCATAGCCCGATTTGACCTCGATCACCGAGACCCCTTCGGCGATCATCGCGTCCACGCGCGGCAGGGCCTGCGCAATCAAATCCTCTTTACTGGCCGCACGCGTGGCTTTCACGGTCGAAATAATCCCACCACCCGCGCGGGCCACCTCTTCATAGCTGGCACCGTTAAGGCGCATCTCAAACTCAGCCGCGCGGTGGCCGCCATGCACTACATGGGTATGGCAATCGATCAGAGCCGGCGTCACCAGCCGCCCGTCCAGCGAAGTTTGAGAGAATGTCGCGTATTCTTCCGGCAACTGCGTCTTCGGACCGACCCACGCGATCCGGTCCCCACGCACGACAATCGCCGCGTCTTCGATCAATCCGTATGCATCCGCACCAACCATGGTCGCGGCGTGCAGATCTGTGAACAGATGATCGTGGGTTTGCATTCGAATCCCTCTTCGGTGCAATTCTCTCTTTTCTGGTACAGGTCTTTATGTCATATGTCTATTCATAAAACCGGAGGTAGGGATGACGGTCATTTTCGCAAAACGGGCCTATCTGGCAGCCGGCTGGGCAGAGAATCTACGACTCGAGATCAAAAATGGTCGTATTGCCCGTCTGACACCCGACGCGGTCGCGCAACTCGGCGACACCTGCGTTGACACTCTACTGCCCGCTTTGGCCAACCTTCACAGCCATGCCTTTCAGCGTGCCATGGCGGGAATGACCGAATATCGGCAGGCTGGCCGTGACAGTTTCTGGACTTGGCGTGATCTGATGTATCGCTTCACAGCCCGCCTGAACCCCGAACACATTCAGGCCATCGCTGCGCAAGTCTATGTCGAGATGCAGGAGGCCGGGTACGCCTCGGTCGGGGAATTCCATTATCTGCACCACCAACCGAACGGGCAATCCTATGACAGGCTTTGCGAACTCAGCGACCGGATCATGGCCGCTGCTGCTGAGACCGGAATTGGCCTGACCCATCTGCCCGTGCTCTACAGCTATGCAGGAGTTGGGGAAAAACCACTGGAGGCGGGGCAGCGACGCTTTGGCAATGATGTGGACCGTTTTTGCGAACTTGTCGCGCAGGCGCGGGGTGCGCTCGGCAATCTTCCTGACGACTGTCGCGTCGGCATCGCGCCACATTCCCTACGCGCCACCTGTCCGCGCGATCTGGCGCAGGTGGTGGCATCACAAAGTTCCGGTCCAATCCATATTCACATTGCCGAACAACCCAGAGAGGTTGAGGAAGTGCAGGCTGGCCTTGGCGCGCGTCCGGTCGAATGGCTGCTGGATAATGCCCCGGTTGAGTCCAACTGGTGCCTGATCCACGCAACCCATATGACCGACGAAGAGACTTGCGCAATGGCCCGCAGCAAAGCGGTTGCCGGTCTGTGCCCGGTGACAGAAGCCAACCTGGGCGACGGGCCTTTCAACGGCCCTGTCTATCTGAATGCAGGCGGCGCTTTTGGCGTGGGATCGGACTCCAACGTGTTGATTTCCATGACCGAAGAGCTCCGCACACTCGAATACTCGCAACGACTGCGCGACCTGTCACGTAACGTGCTGGTGGTTGGCGAAGGCTCGGCAGGACAAACCCTTTATCGCGGCGCAGCTATTGGCGGTGCGCAGGCGCTAGGCCGCAACGCGGGGCAAATTACCGAAGGAATGCTGGCCGATCTCGTCGCCATCGACAGTCAGGCCCCTGCCCTTTGCGCACTACAACCTCACCAACTGCTGGATGGTCTAGTCTTTGCCGCCAAAGATAATGTCGTAACTGATCTTTGGTCCGCAGGCAGACACCAGGTTCAAAACGGACATCACGTCCTGCGGGACAAGGTCACGCGTAACTACAAAGGGGCAATAAGTGAGCTTCTGGCTGAGCTTTAGCTAGGGATCTTATTGAAACACACGCGAAGGATCTTAGCGCCTGCAGCCGGACTGACCGTAACAGCGGCGTTCAGCGTCATTGCGTCTCCGGCAACCAGCGGCGTGTTGTCTGACATGTGGGCCATTCCCGAGGCGACAAAGACAAACTCGCCCGCTGTCGCTTCAAATTCCTGATCATTTGCAAAAACGTTCACCACAACAACGACCTTTGAATCGTAGATCACATTGAATGCACGACACGGCCCGCCCAACAGCCGCGCATTCAGCGCGAGCGCCCCGTCGAACGAAACCGGCAGGAATGGCCGCGCTGGTAAAACACCACTATCACCGAGCAAATCAAGCCCGGTCCCTTCGATGATCGTGTGTACGCGCGACATCCCCGGAAATCGGGAAAATGGCCCATCCTGATCGATCCGGGCCACACTGATACGCCAGACGACATGTTTACCGACCCGCTTCGCGGCAAGTTCGGTTGTTACCCCGCCACCATTGGCCCATGGCGTAACCGCGCAATCCTGCAATCTGATAAGGTTCTGGGTCAAATTCTTTGCATCTCACCGTTAACCTAGACATAATATGAATAAGTTCGAAAATATAGTGAGCACAATGTGAACGAGCAAAAAAACGTCGGCTTCCAGGATATCCGCGATGAAGTTCTAAATCGCATCCAGACCAGAATTTGGCCGCAAGGCAGCCTGCTGCCCACCGAACTGGAGCTTGCCGCCGAGTTCGGCTGCGCCCGCGCGACTGTCAATCGAGCTCTGCGTGAACTTTCTGATCAGGGCATTGTAACACGCAAACGCAAAGGCGGCACACGTGTGGTTACAACACCGGTCAAACAGGCCAGATTGCCGATTGCGGTAGTCCGTCAAACCATTGAAGATATGAATGCAGAATACCGGTATGCGTTGGTCAGCCGTACACTTATTGATTGCCCGGCATGGCTACAAGCCAAACTCGGGCTGCCCGAGGGTACGCAAATTCTGCATTTGCGCTGTATGCACCATGCAGACAATCGCCCCTTCCAGTACGAGGAACGATGGATCAATACAGCCGCGGTACCGCACGTCATGGATGAAGACTTTCTGACCACCGGTCCAAACGAATGGTTGCTGGCCGAGGTTCCTTTTTCGAACGCGGAAATTGCATTCTCAGCTGTTCCGGCAACCGGTCCGCTTCAGGACTTTCTTTCTGTTCCGCCCGGAACACCTTTGTTCCAGTTGGAGCGGACAACGTGGTTTCGCAATACCCCAGTCACTTTCGTACGAATGACCTTTCATCAGGGTTATCAAATGCGGACTACGTACTGAGGCTTTTCCGCTATTGGTGGTCCTGCCGAAAGCCAAATCTCGACCCGCTACTCCGCTTGTCTCAAATAGGCACTACATCAAGTGCATGTGCATTCGGGTGGCCAAATTGCCAAGAACCCAGACGGTGCCAAGGATCATTATCATCAGAACCAGTGTCGAAAACAGAACTAGGTGCAGATCTTCACGGCTGCTGCGCCGACGGTCGATATGCAGGAAGTAGACAAGCTGCAGCACAAGCTGTGCCAATCCAAGCAACCCGATGGTCAGGTAAACACCAACCGTTTCAATCCCATAAACCTGTGCCACGCCAAACATTGCCAAGGTCAGCAACAGCGAGCCACCGTACCCGATCACATAGCGCCGACGCTCGCGACGATGCATTTCAGAGCGCTTATCCATAGGTCAGACCTCCGAAAAACACGATGGTAATGATCCCAATCCAGATCAGATCGAGAAAATGCCAGAACAACGCCAGCCGCACAACGCGCGAGATAACCACATCCGTCATGCCCTTGACGCGCAGCTGGATACCCAAAACGATCAGCCAAAGGCATCCAGTCGCAACGTGCAGACCATGAAGCGGGACCAACCCAAAAAAGGCTGACAGAAAACCGCTGCGCTGCGGAATGCCACCTTCTTCCGCCATGGCCATGAAGTCACGCACTTCCAGCACCAGAAAACTAAGGCCCAGAACAAGCGTGACGCCAAACCATAAGACAATGCGACCGCGCGGCAGATTGTACTTCAGCGCCAGCATCGCAAGACCGACTGTCAGGCTGCTGGTCAGCAGTATCAGGGTTTGCGCAAAGACACTTTTCAGATCAAACAGCTCGTGCGGGCCGGGGCCACCTGCCTGCGCATCGATCATCGTTATGTAAATCGCAAACATCAGGCCGAAATAGACCAGATCGCTCATCAAGAAGACCCAGAACCCAAAGGTGACAACCTCGGCCGCCTTGTGGGCGCTGGCGTGATGTTCCCCTAGATTGATACCGGGATAGCTGTGTGTCGGCGCGCGCTTCATGTCGCCACCTCCAGATCCGGGCGGGCAAGGCCGCGGTTTTCCGAAGAAGTTTCAGAGTCACGATCAACTGCGGCTTCGCTGTGGACCAACGCCAGCCAGGCTTCGTGATCCCTTCGCACCTCTTCCGCGGGGATGGTGAGTTCTGTGCTGTCATCAAATGTCCAGATGATCACCGCAAGGATCATCAAAACCGTCATTATCGCGGCAAGCCACCAGATCCACCAGACCAGCGCAAATATCCATATGCCGCTGAGAACACACAGGACAAAGCCAATTCCCGTGTTTCGGGGCAGTTCGATATCTTCATAAGCGTCTGGTGTTGGATAGGCCGTTCCTTTTGCCTTCTGTGCCGTGAATTCATCCCGATCCGTAACCTTGGGGATGATCGCAAAGTTGTACGCGGGAGGCGGTGAAGGGATAGTCCATTCCAATGTGCGACCATCCCAGGGATCCCCAACAGGAACGCGGGTTTGGTCGCGGTCACGAATGCTGACCCATAGCTGGATCAGTACCGAGAACAATCCACAGGTAATAACTATTGCTCCGATGATGGCCACAATCATGAAAGGGTGGAAAGACGGATCGCTATAGCTGAAAGAGCGGCGTGGCATGCCCAATAGCCCGACGAAATAGAGCGGCATGAATGTCAGCAAAAACCCCCCGGTCCAGCAAAAGACAGAAACCCGGCCCCAGAATTCGTTCAGTCGGAATCCAAAGGCCTTGGGGAACCAGTAATTGTATGCCGCCAACAATCCGAACAACACGCCAGGCAATAACGCGTTGTGGAAATGAGCTACCAAAAACAGCGTATTGTGAACCTGGTAATCTACGGTTGGGTTTGCCAGGATCACACCGCTCAGCCCACCGATGGCAAACAGCATCAAAAATGACAGCCCATAGAGCATCGGCACCGAAAACCGAATGCGCCCCCGCCACAGCGTCGCCATCCAGTCATAGACTTTCACGCCGGTTGGGATGGCAATCAGCATGGTCGCAATACCAAACACCGCGTTGATCAGCGCGCTTTGACCCATGGTAAAAAAGTGGTGCAGCCAGACCGTGAACGACAACACTGCGATCGACATGGTCGCAATAACAAGCGAGTTGTAGCCATAAAGCCGTTTGGCCGAGAAGGTCGCAAACACCTCGGAATAGATGCCATAAGCAGGCAAAACCAGCAGGTAAACCTCGGGGTGGCCGAACAACCAAAACAGATTGGCATAGTTCATCATGTTGCCACCGAGGTCGTTTGTGAAAAAGTGGAAATCAAGATAGCGATCAGCGGCAAGCATCAGCGCGGCGACACCCAAAGGCGGCATAGCAAAGACGATCAGGATCGAACTGCAAATGATTGTCCAGCAATACATCGGCAGCCGCATGAACGTCATGCCCGGCGCGCGCAACTTGTAGATCGTAACGGCAAAATTGATACCCGTCAGCGAGGTGCCAATGCCCGAAACAACGATGGCCCAGATCCAGTAATCCGGTCCAACACCGGGATTGAACGCTGCGCCGGTATACGGTGGATAGGCTGTCCAGCCGCCGGTCGAAAACTCTCCAATCACCAGCGACACCATCAGCATCATGCCTGACGAAACCGTAAGGCCCAGACCAATCTGGTTTAGTCGCGGGAACGCCACATCGCGCGCGCCGATCATCAGCGGGACAATGTAATTCGCAACACCAAAGACAAAGGGAACGGCAACAAAGAAGACCATGATTGTGCCGTGAGTGCTGAAAAGCTCGGCAAAATGTTCGGCTTCGAGGAAACCGTCGCCGGGCCCGGAAGCCTGCTGCGCGCGCATGACAACGCCTTCAAGCACACCGCGCGCCAGCATCACGATGGCAAAGACGATATACATGATACCGATCTTTTTGTGATCGACGCTGGTCAGCCAATCGCGCCACAGGGGTGTCCACAGACGAAACCAGCTCAGCAATCCTACGACAACAACAACGCCAATAATCACAACAGCTGCGGCTGTATTGGCCACAATCTCATTAGTATTTGGGTTCTGGATCAACCCGGCAATCGGAAAAGCGTCCCAACTCAGACGCCCGAAGAAACCTGTCTCGGTCGGCGTCATTTTTGCGCCTCCTGCCCAAATGATGCAGTTCCAGGCTGTAGATCGATGGGCAGCGGCTGACCGCTGTGGTAGCGGCTCAGGATATTCCGGAACAGATCGTCTTTTATTGTGAAGTAGAGCGCATCATCCGGCATCCGAGATGTTCCCAAAGCGGCCTGAACTTCATCCCTGTCGGTCCGCATGGCCAGTTTCCGATACGTTGCCACATCTAGTTGGATGCTGTTGTTACGCACTTTTTCGACCCAAGCGTCGAAATCCTCATCACTCATTGCGATGGTGCGGAACTTCTGCTTGGTAAAGCCCCGTCCGTTGTACTGAGTGTTTTCACCCTGCATCACTTCCGGCGCATCCGCGACAAGATGTAACTGGGTGGTCATGCCCGGCATCGCATAAATCTGTCCGGCCAGCGCGGGTATCATAAACGACTGCATCACGGTATCGGTTGTCAGCGTCAATGCAACTTGCCGCTTTGTCGGAATTCCGAACTCTCCTACAGTGGCGACCCCAAGATCGGGGTACAGAAACAGCCACTTCCAATCCAGACCGACAACCTGAACCCGCAGCGCCGGATCTTCACCAAACGGTGCCGAATACGGGTCAAGCCGATGCGTCGCCTTCCAAAGGTAAAAAGACAGCAAGGCCACGATTATGACAGGCACACCCCACATTACAAATTCCAGCTTTGCCGAGAAATCCCAATCCGGCGCGTAGGGCGCAATGCGGTTGCTCCGGCGGCGATACCGAAACGCTATTATCGGGACCAGCACCAATACCGGGATAACGGCCAGCAGGATCAATACGGTCGCCCGAAGCAAATGCGTTTTCTGAACTGCCGCTATTGGGCCTTCCGGGTCCATAAAGCTGTCGCTGGCCAAAGCTGGTTGCGCCGAAACGATCAACAGGAGCACAACGACAAGCCTGAGCAAGGATGGATTGGACGAAATGACTTGTGCCACAGCTGACTGTCCTCTCCTCATCTCAATCCCATCCAACTATCGGCAAGCGGGTGAATTTTCTCAAGAGTTTTTCCGAACCGGGGATTGCCATCCTCAATTTTCTTTCAACTTTGGGTGTAAACGGCGACGGGTCGCGCGGCATCTTCCCGTTGACTTGCAAGGCCAGTCGGGACAGATAAATCGTCAATGCGTATTTTGCTGTTCACTCTAGGATTGATCATTCTGTCCCAGACCGCACTGGCACAGGATCGTGCAGCAATTGAACGCCAGTTTCAGTCGTGGTTGTTGGAGACGATCTGGCCGCAGGCGCAGGCCAAAGGTGTTTCGCGCAACACACTGCAACAGGCGTTTTCTGGTGTTACTCTGAACTGGGACCTGCCTGATCTGGTTCCCCCCGGACATAAACGCAAAACGCCCAAGGCGCAAAAACAAGCCGAGTTTGGATCGCCCAGCCGGTATTTCAATCCGGGGTCAATTCAGGGCGCAACGTCTATCGGGCGCAGGATGGCGAGGCAACACTCTGCGATTCTTGCCAAAGTCGAACGTCAAACGGGCGTTCCTGCTCGTATCATTCTGGCAATCTGGGGCAGAGAGAGCGGCTATGGGCAGGTGCCGATCCGCCATGATGCGTTCAGGGTTTTGTCGACCAAGGCATTCATGAGCACGCGCGCGGACTACTTCACGGCCGAGCTTATCGCGGCTCTGCAAATCGCGGAAGCAGGACCTCTGCCAGCCCGGCAATTGAAAAGCAGTTGGGCGGGCGCGTTAGGACAACCCCAATTCATGCCATCAAGCTATTTGGCTTACGCCGCAGATGGCAACGGCGACGGACAGGTCGATATCTGGGGGTCATCCGATGATACAATCACATCGATTGGCAACTACCTGAAACAGCACGGCTGGATCGCCGGGCGTGACTGGGGTTTCGAAGTGTCTGTGCCAGCAACCGTTTCATGTGCATTGGAAGGACCTGATCAAGGGCAGTCAATCCAGCAATGGGAAGCGATGGGCATAAACCGGGTCTCGGGCAAACCTTTTCCAGCCCACGAGTTGAAGGGGGCAGGTTACCTGATGATGCCGGCAGGACGATTTGGTCCTGCTTTTCTGGTCACTCCGAATTTTTACGTTTTGAAGGAATACAACAAAAGCGATCTGTATGCTTTGTTCGTCGGCCACGTCGGTGACAGAATCCAGTTTGGAAGCGGCGATTTTAAAGGGCAATGGCGCAAGGTCGGCGGCTTGTACCGTTCTGATATAGCAAAAATGCAGGGCGCGCTGGAAAGCTTGGGGTACGATGTTGGAGGCGTTGACGGCTTGCCAGGTTTCAAAACCCGCCGATCCATAGGCAGATGGCAGGAAACGAAGGGTGTTGCACCCACCTGTTTTCCCGAAACCTCGATGACAACGAAACTGGTCCGATAAGGCGCCAAGCATGCGTTGAACGGTACCACGCGACTTGCTTGAGCATCTTATCGCCGGTCGCAACAGACCGCCGTTATCACCAATCTTTGCGGTTCCGATCATATTGTTGCCCATTCGAAAACGGACTAGATGCGTCAGATCATGTATTTCCAAGAAGCTCGGATGTTTGCCGACGGGATACTTGTGTACATAAGACACGTTACTTGACGCAGCTTGCGACTAAGTGAGCCGTGTTAATTTCAGTTGCACAGTCCCTGCCATCCAAATTCTTTTCGGCCGCGCAGTCCTAAACTACTCGTCATAACAAGGCGCTATGCCCATCCAAAGAAAATATACAGGACTCCGTCCGGGAGTTTTTCAAGACAACCGACGCCGCTCCAAACATATCAACTTTCCGTGAACGACAAATCGTCGTCAGATTTTGGCACAGAGTTATAGCGGAAGGGTCTCTGGGAACTGTGGTTCAGGCCTTGTATACAGGAAACACCGGAGTCGGCTTTTGACTCATCTGGACCGAGGTGGCACGATTTGGTCAATAACGGCCGGCACACCGGGCATGATTGATTGACGCGGTTTTGAAGACTAAGAGGACATTCCGGATGTTTTCTGCTTTTCCGGCCAAGTTTTGTTTTGAGAGGCACCATGACACGCAAAGTCACCAAAGCAGTTTTTCCAGTGGCGGGAATGGGAACCCGGTTTTTGCCGGCAACCAAATCTGTTCCGAAAGAGATCATGACGTTGGTGGATCGCCCGCTGGTGCAATATGCAATCGATGAAGCGCGCGCCGCTGGTATCAAAGAGTTCATCTTTGTGACGTCTCGCGGGAAATCCGCGCTTGAAGATTACTTTGACCACAACCTTGTCCTCGAACAGGAGTTAATGGCCAAGGGCAAAAACAAGCTTCTCGATATCCTAAACAAGACCAATATGGAAAGCGGCGCGATTGCCTATATCCGCCAACACAAAGCCCTGGGGTTGGGGCATGCTGTATGGTGTGCACGCCGTTTGATAGGCGATGAACCCTTTGCTGTAATGCTGCCTGACGATGTGATTGCTGCAGATAAACCATGTCTGCAACAAATGGTTGAAGCCTATGAGGAAACGGGCGGCAACATGGTGGCAACGATGGAAGTTTCACCAGAAAAGACCAGTTCGTACGGCGTTCTGGATGTCGTCGACAGTATCGGCCCGGTCATTCCGGCCAAGGGTATGGTTGAAAAACCCGAACCCTCAAAAGCGCCATCCAATCTGGCGGTTATCGGGCGCTATATTCTTCGACCTTCCGTATTGAACAACCTGAACGCAATGAAAACCGGAAGCGGCGGTGAAATCCAACTGACTGATGCGATCGCCGAGGATATCGCATCCGGCGTGCCCGTTTTTGGCTACAAGTTCGACGGGCAGCGTTTCGATTGCGGTTCAAAATCCGGTTTTCTGCAAGCGACAGTTTCCTTTGCCCTTGCCCGTGACGACCTGCGCGATGATCTGAGCCAATATCTGAATGACATCGTTGCAACTGGAAAAGCGGCCCAGTAGCCACGGGATCTCCCATTCCACAAAAAGAATTGAACAATATCGTTGGTCATCAGCAATTCAGGGGCACGTGTATGAACAGAACGGTCTATCCAGTCATCCTGTGTGGTGGTTCAGGAACGCGTTTGTGGCCCCTGTCGCGCAAAAGCTATCCCAAGCAATTCGTTCCACTTGTCGGAAAAACCAGTCTGTTACAGGATTGTGCCGACCGGATGCTTGGACCCTCGCATACGCCCTATGCCAAACCAATGGTTCTCACCAACGAAGCCTTTCGGTTTATTGTACCTGAACAGCTGACCGCTATTGGGATCGACCCCGGTCCGATTCTGATTGAGCCTGAAGGGCGAAACACGGCCCCTGCCGTACTGGCGGCTGCGTTGTACCTTGCCTCACGTGATCCGGATGCCATCATGCTGGTCGCGCCTTCAGATCATGTGCTTCCAAACAAGGCGGCTTTTCATCAGGCCGTCGCCACAGGCGTGCGCGCAATTGCCGAACGAAGCGATCTGGTGACATTTGGCATCACGCCCACTCGGCCCGAAACCGGGTATGGCTACTTAAAGCTGAACGACGCCCCAGACGCGTCCGGGGGTGCAGTTCGCCTGGATCGGTTCGTGGAGAAGCCGGATTTGGAAGCCGCGCAGGCGATGGTGAAAGATGGCAGTTACCTGTGGAATTCCGGCATCTTCCTGTTTGCGGTACGTGACATCGTTGCAGCATATAAAAAATACGCAAGCACCCTTGTTGCACCTGTCCAAAAGGCCGTCGACAGCGCAAAGGCAGATTTGGGGTTCCTGAGATTGGACCCTTCGGCTTGGGCTGACGTCGATGACGTCTCGATCGACTATGCGGTCATGGAAAAAGCCCCCAACCTTAGCGTGGTTCCGTATTCCGCAGGTTGGTCGGATGTTGGAAGTTGGACGGCTGTTCAAGAATTGTCAAACCCTGATGAAAACGGCACCGCGACAAATGGGGAAGTAACCACAATCGACTGCTGCAACGTTCTGATACGATCAGAATCGCCAGCTCAGGAAGTGGTGGCAATGGGGCTTGAGAACATTATCGCAGTTGCGATGCCGGATGCTGTGCTGGTTGCTAGCATGGACAAAGCCCAGGACGTCAAGCAGGCTGTCGCTGCCTTAAAGGCTAAGGGGGCCAAACAGGCAGATACGCTTCCGGTCGATCACCGCCCCTGGGGCTGGTTTGAGAGCCTCGTGATCGGTGACAGATTTCAGGTCAAACGAATCCATGTACATCCTGGCGCTTCACTCAGCCTGCAGTCCCATCACCATCGGTCCGAGCATTGGATTGTGGTTGAGGGCACCGCCAAGGTCACAATCGATGATCAGGAACGGTTGGTTAGCGAAAATCAGTCCGTCTATATCCCGCTGGGTGCCGTGCACCGGATGGAGAACCCTGGCAAAGTGCCCATGGTTTTGATCGAAGTGCAGACCGGCACCTATTTAGGCGAAGATGACATCATTCGATATGAAGACATTTATGCCCGGGACTAAGCGGCGACATAGTTCTCTATAGGCCATACTCGGGTCGGCTTGTCCCCGGAGATACTTAGGTTAACAGATTATTTCCTGTGCGGTCGGCCAGGTCAGACGGGATTGACGCGCCTTACGGCAGAGTGGCGCGCGACCGACTTTCGGACCGACAGCCACAGGAGGACCCTCGTGTCAATGACCTCACCCAGATTGCGCCTGCCTTTTCTACAACCTTCGCAGGCTCAAAAACACGTTACTCACAATGAAGCACTGCGGCAGCTTGATCTGGTCGTACAGCTGACAGTGCGAACGACCAATTCCAGCACTCCGCCCGTAGTCCCCGAGCAGGGCGATGTCTATGCTCTAGGCGTCACCCCCACCGGGGACTGGGCCGGACATGCAGGAGAGCTTGCCGCATGGCTGGACGACGCCTGGCATTTCTTGACCCCGTATGCGGGCTGGCGCGCCTGGGACGAGGCCACTGGTGAACTGAAGTTCTGGAATGGGTCTGACTGGCTGCCCTTGCCCGTCAATACTCAGAACCTGAATGGTGTTGGGGTGGCAACAAGTTCGGACGCTACGAATCGCTTGTCTGTCCGAAGCCCGGCAACGCTTCTGAGCCATGAGGGCGGCGGGCATCAGCTAAAGATCAACAAGGCGGGTGCCAGCGATACAGCATCGCTGGTGTTTCAGTCGAACTGGACCGGTCACGCTGAAATGGGGTTATCCGGAAGTACGTGGTTTTCAATCAAAGTGTCCCCTGACGGAGGTACCTGGACGGAAGCTCTGACTTTTGACCCCGCGACCGGAACAGCGGCTGGTGCAGCTGTTCAGGGCAATGCGACGGATACCACTCCGGGTCGCCTGATGCGTGCCGACTACGGTTATGGGCCGGGTAACCTTCTGGGGTCGGTATCAGAAGTTGGCGGTATACCAACCGGTGCGGTCATAGAGCGCGGAAGTAACACCAATGGCGAATTTACACGTTTTGCCGATGGAACCCTGATCTGCACCGCCGCGTTGCTTCCTGTCGCATGCACGGCCGCGGAAGGCGTATTGTTCGCAAGCGCTGCAATGACGTGGAACTACCCAGCTCCATTTTCCTCTGCGCCAAGCGTTAGTGGCAGCGCTGGAGCCAATAATCGTTTCATCGGGTTTGATGTGCCCGGAAACACTCAAGCCACGTGCAAAGCCCTCTCTGTAACTTCGGATACAGCGGCTTTTTCACCAAGTGTCATCGCCATAGGGCGCTGGTTCTGAGCACAGCTGCCGCCTGAACTGTGGTTCGGGCGGTTTTTTTGCGTCGTCGGTCTATTTCTATAGCAATCGCCAATTCCATTGGACCCGCTACAGGCGCCTTGCTCCGGGCGAAAAGTGGGCGGCGCAACACCGCCCGCTTACTGGCTGTTTATTACTGGTCCATGCCCAGAATTGTATCTTTTCAGCTGACAATGGACGTGATTCAACAAGTTCTGCGCAGCACGACGGATTGTAAAAACTCTGTTCCCGCGCATATTGCCTCAAAAACAACAAGAAAACATGGGAACTCAGCAACCATACCTGTAAATCATTGAAACCGGCGCTGGATTCTTCGATTTTGCCCGCGCCGTTGATAGTAATTGGTATAAAAGGATTAGGCAGATGCGCATTGCAATGATCGGCACCGGGTATGTGGGCCTTGTTTCCGGTGTGTGTTTCTCGGACTTCGGTCATGATGTGATTTGCGTTGATAAGGCTGAGCAGAAGATCGATATGCTCAAAGCCGGACAGGTGCCTATTTATGAACCAGGTCTGGACGTGCTGATGGCGCGAAACGTCGCGGCTGGCCGCCTGAGCTTCACAACCGATCTTGCAGCCGCAGTGGACGGCGCGGATGCTATCTTTATTGCAGTTGGAACGCCAACCCGGCGTGGAGACGGCCATGCGGATCTGACCTATGTGATGGCAGCGGCGGAAGAAATCGCTCAGGCTGTCACCGGGTATACCGTTATCGTCACAAAATCGACTGTGCCCGTCGGAACAAACCGAAAAGTGCAGGAAACAGTCAAGGCCGCTAACCCCCTGGCCGAATTTGACGTGGCTTCGAACCCTGAATTCCTTCGCGAAGGCGCGGCAATAGACGATTTCATGCGCCCGGACCGCGTTGTGGTCGGCGTCGAAAATGACCGCGCTGCCGAGGTGATGGCAGAAATTTACCGCCCTCTTTACCTGCGCGACTTCCCGATCCTGACCACCGATCTGGAAAGCGCCGAGATGATAAAATACGCCGCCAACGCGTTTCTAGCGACCAAAATTACCTTCATCAATGAAATCGCCGGGCTATGCGAAAAAGTTGGTGCGGATGTCAAAGAAGTATCGCGTGGCATTGGCCTTGACGGGCGGATTGGCAACAAATTCCTGCATGCAGGACCTGGCTACGGTGGTTCATGTTTTCCAAAAGACACGGCCGCGTTGGCCCGGATCGGGCAGGACCACGCGCATCCGATGCAAATCACCGAGACCGTCATCCGCGTGAATGACGAAATCAAGAAACGGATGATCGAGAAAATTCGTGACGCATGTGACGATCATTTCAACGGCAAGACCGTGACGGTTCTGGGTGTCACGTTCAAACCCAATACGGACGATATGCGCGACGCGCCATCACTGTCCATCGTCCCCGCCCTGATAGGCGGAGGCGCAAAGGTGCGTGTTGTTGACCCACAGGGAAAATCTGAAGGAGAGGCGCTTTTGCCGGGCGTCGAATGGTGCGACGATCCGTACATCGCCGCGCGGGGCGCGGATGTTGTTGTGCTGCTGACGGAATGGAATGAATTCCGCGCGCTGAACCTTTCCGAAATTGCGGCGTCAATGAAATCAGCCAGGATGGTCGACCTGCGCAACATCTACTCGAAAACTACAGCGCTGAAATCGGGGTTCGAAACCTACGTCGGCGTTGGACGCTGAAAGCACCCGTCCAATCATACCGTTTCGCAAGTAGTTGACGGATCATAGTGCGGCTGTCCAAACCCGGTAGCGGCCTTGTCCGGTGACTTCGCGCACCAGACCTCTCCGGGTGAACAGGTCAAAATTCCGTTGAACCGCCGCGCGGGAAGAATTGGTAAGTTCTTCTGCAAGTGGGGCCGAGACCATCGGCCACGCCGCCAGAGCATCAATCAGACGCGGGGGGGTGCGACCGCTCAGATCCTGCGTCGCGTCGCGGGCCTTACCCTCCCAGACACTGATCCTGTCGAGGTGCAGCAAAGCCGCAAGAACAGCTTGCCCGGCGCCCTGTATCCAAGACCCTAACTTTTCCGTCGGCCCACCTGTTCCGCGCAACGCACCCGGACCAGACAACGCCAGTGGCATGAACATTGCGCCGCCCCGCCCCATCGAAGCCGCGTGCCGCGCTGCGATGATTGCCGCCTCGGTGTCTTGTCCGACCCCCTGCGAAACCGCTCGCCATGCATGAAACGCGATGGCCGATTGTGTCACCGGGTGCAGCCTTTCAGCATTCCGCATGACTTCGGCCAGATCAACGATCGCTTCAGGCGTCGCATCGGCCCCCTGAGCCAGACGGTCGAGAAACGCGGTCAACCCGCTTTCCCACCCGCCTGTCGCAGGGCCCGCGCCAGAGCTCAGACGGCGCACGGCCCAACCTGCCCGGAACAGCGCCTGCACGTCATCGTGGGTCGCGCCGATCCTCAGACCCGTCCACAAAGCCAGGCGGTCCACGCTGACCCGATCCCCTGTCCACCACCCCAGATCGGACGTTTCCATAAGTGCCAAACGATGCGTCCACCCCTCAGGCCCCGAACGCAGCCGCTCATCCAGAGCGCCAAAGGTCAGGGCAAGATCAGCAAGCTCTGCCGACAATTCTGATTGTGCCGAATACCAATCGCGCGGATCGAACAATGGGCGCTGATCCGATCGGGGACCAGGCAAAAAGAAACCTTCCTCCACGTCCTGGTCCGGGGGCAAAAACCAAGGGTCGTCTTCTTCTGCCGGATCACCGTCATAGATGCTGGCTGGGCCAAGATCATCGACCTCGTCTTCTGGAAGGGGCATGGTTTTCTTCGACGTCATACCCGGCATTCTTCGGGCATTTGCAACAGTTCACAAGGTTTTTCCATCAGCCCGAGAATGTACGGGTCAACACTTCCAGTTCGTTGCTTAAATCCGTCTGCGGGGAACTGCCCAACAGCATAAATCCATAACCGCCCTGCTCCCATTTTGCAGTTGCCAAACCGCTCAACACCGTTTGTTGAACTTCGGTATCTGCGGCATTCGGTCCCTGGCGAATGACACAGAAGGCAAGTGGTTGACCCTGATCGTCGGCAAAAACCACTTGGATCAAGGGCTTGCCTTTGAATGAAAGAACCTGCGCCCGCTTCAGCTCCAACCCTGGCAACGCTTCCAGTGTTTCCTTATTCAGCGATCGTCCCAGCTCGGCTTCGGCCATTGCAAATTGTTTGGTCAGCGACGCGTCCGAACTGTCCAGCGATGCAATCGTTTCCGGCACGTAAAGTGATTGATAGATCGCGGCCTGCTGGGCCCAGCTTAAGTCTGCTGGCCGGGTGGCCCAGAATGTTACGGCGACGGCTGCAAACGCCGCGCTGGCAGCCACCGCAACAAGACGCAGAAACCCGTTATTGGCGGGCCGCGTCGTTTTTTCTGGAAGGTCCACCTTCGGCGCTTCAGCGGGCAGGTTCTCAAAAACATCCCGAACAACAGGCGCAATCGGATCCAGCGCCATCAGACGATGTTCCAACGTAGCGTCATCTTCAACCGCAACATCAATAGCGCGGGTCTGAGCCTCATCCAGGCTGCCTTCCAGATACGCTAATAGCGTCTCGTCGGAAAACGTCATTTGCCACTCCGTCGCGCGGTGTCCGCTGCATCAACCTGCATCACAGTTTTAAGTTTCTGCCGGGCATTCGAAAGCCGGCTCATGATCGTGCCAATTGGAACCTCCAACAAAGCGGCGGCTTCGCGGTAACTGTACCCCTCAACGAAGACGAGCATAACCGTTTCGCGCTGTGCCTCTGGCAACTGCATCACTTGAGTAAACACTTCAGCCGCAAAAATATTCGTTTCCGTGTCCGGTCCCGTTGCAACCAGATCCGCTTCGGGGGTCACCGACAGCGCCTGCGCGCGCCGAACCGACCGCGAACGCAGCTCATTCAGCCAAATCGACCGGCAGATTGTCATCAACCAGCTGTCCAGACGGTTGTGCGACGTCACCTGATGATGTCGTTCAAGCGCGCGCAAACATGTGGCCTGTAACAAATCATCGGCTACATCCGAGGCACCCGATAATGCCAGCGCAAACCGCCAGACACGCTTCGAATGCGTCTGAACCGCATCGCGGACGGCTTGTTCAGAAGTCATCTCAGCTCTCATCGAATGATCGCGACCTGCTTGTGTTTCTCAATCGCGGATCGGACCCGCAAGGGCAGAATTGCCATATTTAGCAGTGAAATGAAACGAAACTCCTGTTCCAAGCAGTCACGTTTGCGTCTGTAATTGTTGCAGCGCCTGTTTCTGCAACCAACTGGGTGTTGGATACTGGCCATTTGCGGCAGTTGTATTGGTTTCGACCAAAGGCATGGTGTTCCAAAGCACATAAGCCGTTCGATTGCGGTTATGGATTGCTTGAGTTTTTTTGGTATTGGTTGCGGGTTTGAGGGTTAGGTCTTATTTAGCGTGTTTGGATGTTGGGATGGGTTGGTCTGCCGCAGGGTTGCATCTGTCCTTTAGGCGCGACGGGATATGGGGTATCTGAGCGTGCGCACCGTTTCACGGATTTGGAGAACGCAATGATGAAGCGCGCCTGGAACAAGTGGCGATCGGGCTATATGGGCCGGCTTGTCGGTGAGAGCTTTTATGCGCAGGG
>NZ_JBQERM010000017.1:0-85918 GCF_056535045.1 Ruegeria sp. O6
GAAACGCCGCTTGCTGCATCATCAGAACGCGGCGTAGATTGAAACTGCGGCGAGCCTGATCCTCCTAAGCCAATCAAACGCTCGTGTTCCAAATCATTCGATGACGGACACACCGTGCGATACCTGGGCGTTGAATTGGAAGACGCGCTAAGAATTGCAGAGCGTATAGATATCTGAAACAGTTTGGCGAGCGGCGCTGTCGGTCGCCAATCCATAGCAGTTCTAGTTCTTTTACGCAGGAGTGGGACGTAGCGTGCCCTGAGCGGAAGTGTCAAAATCTTGTTGCGTACGCTCGCAGCACAGTTTTCTCGGCTCAGGCGCAATTTACAGGGTGCGGGACCGAGCGGCCATTTGATCACGCCGCGAGCACTTGTGCAGAAGCGGCGCGAAAATCGCTGCGTTGCAGCCAATGTCATCAGGCCAGTCATTCCTAGTTACGGGGAAGCCTTGATCACATACTCCTCTTTCGCCGCACTCAGGCCAGACAATTTCTTTCGGTAGTTCACCAAGGATCTTGGTCACCGGCAGTTTCAAAAACTACCTGCCCTGGCGGTACTTGCATTGCGACAAGGGAAACTTCCTTGACTCTATTCTGGCTAAGGACCACAAAAGTGCATTGGTGAAAGTTACTCGTCGCCGCGATGCTGCCGGCTTCGATGATCCAATGGCCTTCAGAATAACTGTAGCATATGCCCCAGCATAGGAACGGGTTTCGCTGGGGTCTTCGCTATGAGCTCGTTCCTCACATGCATTCGCAACTGTCACCTGACATGCGCCAGCCATCGCGTGACCCATGAAAGAAAGCGCCGTATGAACAACACATGGCTCATAAATTGCGTGCTTGATGGCCGATAGATCAGGTCTCAGGCTCCGCTTCAATCAGTCATTCATCGTGTTTACGCGCTGCATTCTTTGTTTGATCCCAGCACTTTTGGTGTCGCTCTCAGGAACAAAGCTTCCTGCCCAAGTCGCAGGCAATGCCGATGGATCAGTTTGTGACGAAGGTTTCGAAAACAAGAATGGATCGTGCCAAAGAACAGACTTACCAGAAAACGCATATTTGACAGGTAGCTCCTATGGCAGTGGCTGGGAATGCAATCACGGTTTTCAGAATGTCGGAGATCTCTGTGAGGAAATAAGAGTTCCTGAAAATGCCTATCTTGCGTCAACCGGAGATCAGTGGGAGTGCAATCGGCTGTTCCAGCGTGTCGAAGAAAAATGCGAAGAACTGATCGCACCTCAAAATGGATACGTCGAAACCAGGTTTGGCGCACAGGAAATACACTGCAACTGGGGATTTCGTAAGGAGAACCAGGATTGTGTTGCAATAGAAGTCCCAAAAAACGGTCGTCTGAGCGATAAAAAAAGCTCGGATGGGTGGGTATGCCTCAGAGGTTACAACGCAGCGGAGAGCGGCTGTGAGCCTGTGGCTGTTCCACAGCATGCGTATCTTGAACCAGATTCCTACTCTGGATGGAAATGCGAACGTGGTTTTCGCGCAAACCGGGACAGGTGCGATGCGATCCTTGTTCCTTCAAACGCTCATTTGAATCGAAGAGGTGATGGTTGGGAATGCAATCGGCCGTTCACACGACAGAACGATAAGTGCGCCGAAAATATTCCACGAAAATAGGTTCGTGGAAATCAATATCGCCTGACAAATCCGGAAGGACCAAGCCGTGAACCATAACTCGATTGACGAAAATCTTGGCAAAAGGATCAAAGCCGAAAAGGCGCGTCGCCGGTCCCACGGGATTAAGATATCTATGGCGTTAGCAGTGTTTGTTGCAGCGGTAATTGTAGTGGTGTTTCTCTGATGCGTAAAAATGCCCCTCAAGTGACCCTTTCTGACTCAAAGATGTCAGTGCGTGGTCTGGAACAAAGAGCATTTCAGGACCGCAGTGTTCGCAAGACGCGGAACGCCGACGTATCAGAAGTGATCGAAGTAGAATTTGGAAAGTACTTGATTAAGGCTGGCATTCTGAGCGGTAACAGCGTTGCGCGCGCATTCCCCAAGCCACCAGCGAAAACGCAAGGTTTGATTGCTGATGCAGTTGGCGAAACACCGTCATTGGCCATTGAAGCCTTAAAAGAAATTCTCGAAGAACGAGACAGGAAACGCAGCGCTCGACGTCGTTTGGAGGCGAACTCCGGCAACTTCATTCCCAGTGAAGGAGAATATGTCGAAGCATTGCGTCAGATCAGGCTCTCCACTGCGCAGGTCACCATGCTCAAAGCACTTACAATCGCAGGCAAGGAAGGACTGAGCATTGGTCAGTTAACCAAGGCAGCTGGTTACAAATCGCGCGAGGCGTCCGTCAAGGTCTTCAAGAAAATCGGGCTATCGATTGCAGAATATCTGGAACTCGAGCTTCCCGAAGCCGGATCGGCACAGAATGATGGCGCCGCTCAGGTATTGGCGTTTTCTCACGTCAAAAGTGACGATGAACCAGCGACTTGGATCATGCATCAGGAGCTGCGCGATGCTGTTCGTTCGGTTCTATGACGCACGTTCCAGCGCCTGCCTTTGAAGCGAACTTCGAACCGGAATAAACGCAAGAAAGGCGCACACGTAGCTTATGTTGGAGAAAAAACCATATCCGCTCGACCTGATCTATGTACCTGTGAAACGGGCCAAAACACTTGATCAACAAAAGGTTCTGGCACTGGCCGAAGATATCCTGAAGAATGGCCAGAAGACGCCGATCCAGATACGTGCGGACAACAAGCGGTTCGTGCTGATTGAAGGCCTTCACCGACTAGAGGCCATTCGCGCCCTCGGCGGTGATACTGTCGAAGCCTTTTTGGTGCGCGCCCGATTACACTAGACTCTTGTTGGGATTGGCGTTCGACAAAGCCTGAGAAAACGTCAGCAGGCGCTGACTTTCTTCATCCCAAAGATGCAATCGTGCGCAATGAAGGCTCTCATATAGAGTAATACGCTGGCAATTTTCCAACTCGGAATGGTCACGCAAAACCTCGTTTAGCCGATAAAACGGTATGCGGCTGGCAAGGTGGTGAACATGGTGTACACCGATATTGGCAGAGAACCACCGCAGGATGCCTGGCAGGGCATAGTGAGAACTTCCATAGAATGCGGCGTTCTGAAGGTTCCACCCCTCTTCCCGTTCCCAGGTCGTGTGTTCAAACTGGTGTTGAATATAGAAAAGCCAAATACCAATCGATGATGCGACAATCATGGTTGGTAGGAAAACATACGCTAAAACCTCAATGCCTCCGGCCCAAAAAACTAGGGCCAATACCCCTGCAATTGCAGCGTTTGTTCCCATCGCACTTGCCCAATACAGCCAGCCTGACCGCATGAAACCAAAGGGCAAGCGATTTTGAAAAAAGAACGTGTACACCGGTACGATACAGAACAGGAAGAAGGGGTTCCGGATTAACCTGTAAGCGGCACGCCCGAACCAATTCCGTTTCAGGTATTCCTCAATGGTCAATGTAGGAATGTCACCCATACCACGCCGATCAAGGTTACCGGTTGAAGCGTGGTGAATCGCATGGCTTTGCCGCCAGACGTCATAGGGTGTCAGGGCAAGAACACCCAGAACCCGGCCGGTCCAATTGCAAACAGTGCGACTTCTAAAGAAAGATCCATGACCGCAATCATGCATAATGATGAAGATACGGACCAGAAATGCGGCATTCAGGACGGCCAGTAGAACAGCGATCCAGACACTAAAATATAAAGCCATCCACGCTAGAGCCCATAGCGCGAATAAGGGGACAACGGTGATCGCAATTTCATAAATACTGCGCTTTGCATCGGCAACACGGTATTGCGCGAGCACCCGCGTCCAGTCTTTAGGTTGCAACTGACTTTTTCTCCAAGGGCTTTTAGCAGCCCATTGTGCAAACGGGCACCCCATAAGGGTGCCCGTAAAAGGTCAGGCCAGTGCCAGATTGGCGGCGCTGTCGCGTCCGTCACGGCCAGCTTCGACGTCAAAAGTGACCTTCTGGCCGTCTTTCAATTCGCTGATGCCGGAACGTTCAAGTGCTGAGATATGCACGAACACATCGCGCTTGCCATCTTCAGGCTCGATAAAGCCAAAACCTTTGGTCGAGTTGAACCATTTTACTGTGCCATTTGCCATGGTGGAAGTCTCCTAATACTTGCCGCCCGCATTATTGCGGCGACTCGGCGTGGTCGGTCTGAATCGAAAGACTGAGCGCCGAATTTGGGAGACAGCAGGTCGAAAAAGAAAAACGTTAGCCTTGTGTATATGGACTTCGAGTACGCACGATACAAGCCTTGATACAATAGAAAGCAACAGAAGATCTGAGTCTGCCTAGCCCAATTTAGGACAAGGATAAGCAGAACCATTGCTCTGCGATTCGGAAATCAGAGGTCGGCTTCTGATAAAACCTGCCGAGTGCGTATGCAGCAAATTGATTGCTCAGGCACGGTAGGTAGGGCTCACTGTCCGAAATCGCAGTGTGCTTCAAGAACACCGCGGCGAGGCAAAAATGTTCATTGATTGATGGAAACATTGCTAAATCAACGAGTTGACTTCTCTAACGAACGGTAGATTCTGCGCGGCCCGAATCTTGGGTCATGCTGCGTTGGCATAGGGCGACTGCGAGCCTCAAAGTGCCATTAGTAGGTCCGTATCTGCGCAATCATCGGGCAAAAAACGTTCCCGATGTTACAGTTGGCCGTAAGTTCATTCAGGGCGGCCTCCAATCGCTTAAGTTCGATTATCTTCATACGCACATTGGAGATATGAAGCTCGGCCAGTTCCTTAACGGATTGGCAATCCTCGCTATCACCTTCGGACAGGTTGAGAAGCACCATTGCATCGGCAAGCGAAAAACCCAAGTCTCGGCACTTCCTTAGAAAACGAAGCCGTCCCACATCGTGCGCAGAGTACATGCGTCGATTATTCGATGCCCTTTCTGGTTTCGGCACGATCCCTTCGCGTTCGTAGTAGCGGATAGTTTCAATTCCGACACCGCTTTGCCGGGATGCCTCCCCAATCGCAAACATGTGAGATTTCCTGTCTTGATCCTGTAGTGGCTACAGAAGTTATACGAGAGGTTGTTGTCTCTACAACTCCGCGCGACGTAGTCCATCAGGGAAACAGAATGCAGAAGTACCTTAGCCTCAGCTATTTGGGATCGCTATCAGCGCTTGGCGTCGCGACTTGCTGCGTTTTGCCCATGATGATGATGTTACTGGGGCTGGGCGGCAGTTGGTTGGCAATCTTTGGGAAGGTTGCGGCAGCGAGTTACTATGTGCTGACGATTTCAACGGCACTCGTCGCGATATCGTGGCTGGTATCTTATCGGCGCGGTTCCTTACCGACGTTGAAATGGCGGCTTGCAGGAACAACTCTAATCACCGGCGTGGCTTGGGTCGTTGTGTTTAACGAGGCACGGATTAACGATTACCTGATCATGCAGATGTGAGACTATGACAAAACAAACTGTAGTCCTAGAAAGCACCCTGATTTGCCCGAAGTGCGGCCACAGTGAAACCGAGCAAATGCCAACGGATGCTTGCCAGTGGTTCTATGAATGCAAGTCGTGCAAAACAGTTTTGAAGCCGTTGGAAGGCGACTGTTGTGTTTACTGTTCATATGCGACGGTCCCGTGTCCACCAATTCAGCTAGGCGATAGCTGTTGCGGATGAAGTGAAGGACGGCTTTGTTGAGCAAACTGTGAACTGCCGCCGCGAGCATCGCTGCAATTTGCATGAGTGACCGGTTTTTCCGCTGCTTGGCGGCACTAGATATTCGGCAATCGCAGCGTTTTGCTGCTGCAAGCGCATGCAGCAATAAAACCCAGGGTACAGGTTGGGCTCAGCGCTGCCATTTTCTGCGATGAGCATGATTGACCGCTCGCAGCCCTAAGCGGCCCTTCAAATCCGAGCTTTGCAGTTACTGAAATGCGCGATCAAGCTGCCGGTTTTCCCAGCGCAACTTGGTTCCGGCACCGCTAATCTGGCAACCCTGCCCGGCGAAGCGCTTCAAAGTAACGTTCAGCGCCTTCTGAACCGCCATAGTCCACGTTGCTACGCCATTTCGAGATCGTTTCATCAGGTTCCATTTGCAGCATTTGCGCCAACGCCGCAGACGCCTTTTCAGGTTCCCCAAGCATAGCGTGAGCAGCGGCTCTCGTGCTGTGAAGTGCGGCATAGTTCTTTGAAAAGCGCAAACCTGCCTCAGCATAGGCGATAGCATCATGGTCTCGACCAAGCATTACGCAAGAGGTGGCGGCCCCTCCGGAAGCACCCACGAAAACGGCCCCATATCGGCCCAACCGGAGCGCCGTCTGAAAGCAGCTTAGTGCCATTTTAGGAAACCCGGCCCAGTTGTATCCCCAACCCATGAACAAATGCAGGCGGGCATCTAGTGGCGCTCGTTGCCGGATTTGCTCCAGCGCCACGGAAAGTCGATCCGCGTCCCCGTCGACATTGTAGTCAGCCACTGCAACACTCAGATCAAGCGTTGGGCTTTGACCCGCCATGTGTCGTCCGGCCTCGATCCAGTGTGGCAGCTTCTCGTAGTTGGATGACAGATCGCGTCGAAGATCATAGGTTCTCGCACCATTCATTGTCCAAATAGCTTCGGCATAAGCGGCGGCGAGGGTTGGTTTGGCCTCGATGGCCCTGGCGTGGTACGACAACGTCTCTTTATAGCTGTCGATGCTGGCCTCCGACCATGTGATCATGCCCATCAAGACGCACTGTTCGGCAGTCAGCTCGTCTTCAGGTAAAGCAGAGAGCTTTGCGGTCAGCGACTGGATCAAGATCCCGCTAACGGCATCCAACAGCTTTTCTACAACCTCGTCTTGCCAATCAAAGATAGCTTCGACCGAACCGTCGAACTTCTGAGTCCAGATTTCAGAACCAGAAGAGTCATTTAAGCGTGCTTCCAGACGCAATCGGTCGCCGTGTCCACGCAGCACGCCGCGAAGTGCATATCCCTCTGATGCTTCCGTGGAGGTTATTGCCGCGTTTAACCAGTTGATCGTCCGAAAATAAGAACCGAAATCTGAAGTGAGAGCTGCGGCCATTTCCTTGAGCTCAGCGCGTTGGTCGCTGCACGTGACAGGATGGATGGATAGCTTTGGCAAGCTCGTCTCTGTAAAAGAAGGCGAACTTTGCGGTGCACTCAGTTGTGGTCCATCGTGAATCCACACATCCAGGCTGCGTTGGATGTTCTTGAGCCTCTTCTTCCCAACTGCTTTGAAAGCGTCTGCCAGATTGTGTTCAAGGTTCAGATGTACGGGTTCAGAAATTGCGATACCACCGGTTGGCGCAATGCTCTCAAGCCGTGCGGCAATGTTCACACCGTCACCCAGGATGTCATCACCTTTTTCTGTGATGTCACCCACATGAACACCGATCCGCATGTTTATTAACGAGTATTCAGCCAACTGCTCTTGTAGCTGCATTGCTGCGGTTACAGCTTGCGCCGCGCTGTCAAATTGCACCAGCCAACCATCGCCCATGCTCTTCACGACACGACCTGATTGGCCGGCTATCGTTGGGGTGACGATGTCGCTTTCCAGGTGATCAAGCATTAGAATTGTGGCTTGCTCATCTTTGTGCATAAGCGCCGAATACCCAACGACATCCGCGGCTAGAATTGCCGCCAACCTTCGTTGCAACTGTTGTCCCTTGTTCGACATGCGTTCGACGATAGATGATGCGGCCCTCTACTCCAACTGCCTGAATGCGAGGTTCGCTCGGGGCTCTTTACTGATGCTCTCCGCCCTTGGCATCAGCGTCAGTTCGCGGTCCAATGCGGGGATAACCATCACTTGTAGATTGCCGCATAGCGAGGTGCGAAGAACTTGACGAAGGCTCTGACCTCGGGCCGGCGATAAGCTTCCGGCGAAATGAGCATCAGGTGCGGCACCGCAAGTTCGGGGATTTCGTCGAAGCACCGGATAAAGGAGTCGTCTGTTTCAACCAGTTTCACATTGCTGATCCCAAGGCCTTGGCCTGATCTGATCGCTGCATGCATCAGCTCGAGTTCAGTGAAAGACATAGCGATCTGGTCCGGTGCCACATGATTGGTCAACCATTCGTGGAATACATTCGGAACATCGTCCCGCTGAAAGGTAACAAACCGATGCCCGGCCAGATCATCGGTTGACTCCGGCAAGCCAAATTTGTCCGCGTAATTTCTGCTGCCGAACAAAGACCAGCGGGCCGTGCTGATCTTACGACAGATCAGGTCAGGATCGGGATCGGTTCGAGCCAGGCGCAACGCGATATCAGCCTCACCGGCCATCAGGTCCAGCGCCCGAACGCTGGACAAGAACTCGAATGCGACATCCTGATTGTCGGCAGAGAACTCGTTTACGATCTCAATCATGCGTGCAGAGAAGTTTGCTGAATAAGCTGTAATCCGGATGGGCTGTGTCGACGTCAATTCCTTCGCGCAATCGGCAAATTCGCGGACTGAAGCCTCGATTGCTTCGGCGAGAGGAACGAGGCGAAGGGCTTCTGGGGTTGGTTTGAACCCGTGCGTACCGCGCTCAAAAAGCGTTAAGCCTGTTTCTCTTTCGAGAACATCAATGCGTCGGGCAACCGTTGGTTGGGAGACCTTTAGCTTTCTAGAGGCCGCAAGCGTCGACCCTTCTCTGAAGACGGAGAGGAACACACGAATATCCGACCAATTTCGGAACCCATTCTTCATTTTTGTAGAACAGCACAATCTTGTGCCGGATACCAGAAAAACAGGTGAACAGTTACCTTTGTTGCGACAGCGCAAGTAACTCGGAAAGGAACATGAGATGGCTTCCCATACAATGTCACCCAGCATCTGGACCGTATTTGGTGGACTGTTCGGTTGGACCAAAAGAGCCTGCCCCGAAACCCGTAAGCCGCAGCCTACAGCCAACGATCTTCACGCGGAACGCGACTATATTAATGACGTGATCTGGAGTAATCCCGCTGCGTTTTCGAGTGAACTGGACGTGCAGAACATGATGAGTCTGTATCCAGGAAGGTTCTGACGACACTTGGTGACAATCGGCCAAATAAGGCAACGAGATCACATCCAAGGCAGTTGCGAGCTGTAAGTGACAGCTACGTAACCGCGTAGTGGCCTTCTCAGCTATGCGTCGTCGGCTATGATTGCATCGACTTCGATCTCGACCAACCATTCAGGGTTCACAAACCGATTGATCGCCATAATTGTGTCGACGGGTCGTGCATCGACGCAATACTTCTTCCTTGCCTCGATGGCTTCTTTCCAATTGTCGATATCTGTCAGTATGACTCGCGTCCGAACAATGTCTTGAATTCCGGAACCTGCCTGTTCGAGAGCCGCCTTGATGATTTCAAAGCACTGGGTTGTTTGGGCAAATACATCTCCGACCCCTACGGTCTTGCCTTCAGCATCGACAGGTGCGGTGCCGCCAACAGATATGTGGGGACCAACCCGAACTGCTCGGCTGAACCCAACGATTTCTTCCATCGGATTTCCATTTGAAACTAGCTGACGCATGGCATGAACCTCCTGTTTGTCCCAAGTATACCCATTTTGGCACGGCTTGTTCTTGGTTCAGGTGATGCTAGGGTTTTTTGGTAGAAAATACTGAGCATTAATGGAGGGTGGTTGGGATGGCTGATCCGTTTCAAGATGTAGATGCTGCGGGTGCGGAGTTCATTTCCGCATTTGCCGACTCGATGGACGCGCGTCAGGCCGATCCCACAATGGAAAAGATCGTTTAAAACTATCTGACCAAACTTGAGTTTGCCAAAGATAGCCTGACGGTTGAAGTCGGGTGCGGTGCGGGAGCTGTCACGCGCCGCATTGCGGAGAAGGCCAAACCCGCGCGGGTCATTGGTTTCGAGCCGTCTGTAGGCTTTGTGACCGAAGCAAGAGCGCGGGTTGGGGGCCACGACAATGTGGAGTTTGAGGTCGCTGGTGGAGCGTCGCTGCCCCTGGATGATGGCTCAGTTGATAACGTGATAATGCACACAGTGCTTACCCATGTTGCAGACCCGGAACCTCTTTTGACCGAAGCAGGGCGCGTTCTTGTCCCCCTCCTGGCGACGATCCGTTGCCCGTTTCAGGGCCGCTTCGGTCGGACGATAGCGCGACGAGTTCCCTTTGTTGGTCCCGCGCTCAATGGTCATGTAGCCCGCCGCCTCGACCTTGTTCAGCGCCCGCTTGACCGACTTGGCGTGCTTGCCGATGGCCGCGCCGATGGTCTCAAAAGATGGGCGGCTCTCGCCGGTCTCGTGGTCCGCATGGGCCAACGCCAAGTAGAGGGCGACGCGCAGGGCGTTGTCGTCCAACTCGTGGTCGGTGACCATCTCGAGCAGGAATTGCAGCTTGATCTTGCAGAAGGGCAGAAGCTCAGACATCGGCCCCTCCCGCGATTGCGATCACGGGCGCGATCTGGTATCCAGTCTGAGCAATCTTTTCGATTTGGCCGTTGACGCGGGTGCCAGCCCAGTCAGCGGCCTTTCGGTTTCTGAGGAGGCTGAACTCACCAAAAACCGCCTCAAAAGCCGCATAATCCGGACCGACCCTCAACAAGGGTCATAGCTAAACGGGCTAAGTATCTGGAATTATTGGTCGGAGTGAGAGGATTCGAACCTCCGGCCCCTGCCTCCCGAAGACAGTGCTCTACCAGACTGAGCTACACTCCGACCGTGGCGGGTGATCTATACGCGGCTTTGCCGATGCGCAAGAGGATTTTGAGAAGCGATCATCCTAATCTTCCGTCTTTGGATCGGTAACGGACGGGCTAAACAGGTCACGAGACTCTCATGGCAGCGGATCCGTTTTGTACAGACGGATCTTGGTGCCTCCGTGGTCCACGACCGGACCGGGCGCCAGCAAAGGCAGGCGGGTCGCCCGAGCCAAAGCCGGAGCGCTGGTCACAATCCCAACACGCCATCCTCGAAACCGGCTCATCAAAGATTTACCCAAGGCTCCGTAGACAGAGCGCAGACGCTTTTCATCTCCAATTCGCGCCCCGTAGGGAGGGTTCACAATGACCAGCCCGGCGGGTCCCGCAGGGGGTTTGATGTCACTGACGGAAAGCTGTTGAAAACGCGTGTTGGCGTTAACCTGCGCTCTATGGGCGTTGGCTGTTGCGGCTTCGATAGCTCCGGCGTTGCGGTCAGAGCCACAGAAGGTGAGAAAACACTCAGCGACCTCTGACTCGCTGCGCATGTCTTGCCAGCGGTTAGGGTCGAAGCCCGCAAGGTTTTCAAACGCAAAACTGCGGGACCGACCAGGGCGCAGCCCCAGGGCAATCTCGGCGGCTTCGATCACGAAAGTACCCGAACCGCACATCGGGTCCAACACCGGTTCATTGCCGCTAAATCCGCAGTCACGCAGAAACATGGCTGCCATCGTTTCGCGAATTGGCGCTTTGGCAATTGCTTCTTTATGACCACGCTTGTGCAAAAGCTCTCCAGAACTGTCGACGGAAAATGTACAGATGTCCTTTTCGATTCTCAGCAAGATCCTGACATCGGCGTCGGAAGATATCGGAGCGCCCAGAGTTTCGGATATCGCTTGTTCAACTCTCTGCCGTGCGGCACCGGCATGATATATTCTGGATTTGCGGCTGGTGGCCTCGACTTTGACCGGAACACCGGAGCGCAGGAACTCGCCCCACGGGAATTTGCGCGCACGTTTGTCCAATTGGGCTAAATGCACGGCAGGAAAACTGCCCAGACGAACCAGAACCTTGTTTGCACCGCGTAAGGTCAGGTTGGCGCGCCAGACCTCGGACCACGAACCACGGCAAATGACACCCCCTGGAATCGTCTTGACCTGAGCGAACCCGTTGGACTGCGCCTCGGCACAGAGGGGGGCTTCAAGGCCCGGGGTGGCAATCAGAAAGATTTCGAAGTCTGTGTCTTTTTTCATTCCGGTTGCTTACACTGGAAGTTCAGCGGGCGCGACACGCAATTTTGACCCGAATTTTTGGCCATCTTGAGGGAAAACTCCAAGATTTTGCAGTTTGATCTTAACTTTCGGCGGTAACAGGTTTGCGTTTGCGGGCATCCGCGCGTAAAGGGTCCGTGATCAGAAATACGCCTGCGGAATTTGGACCCGTTTCGACGCTTTTGCGATGGGCACCGGAAAAAACCGCGTTATTGCATGACCCCTAAAGGGTGTCGGCAGGGCTGGCGCAGGAAAGAGGCTTGGAAGAACGTAGCGGTATGCAAACTTTCAAACTTAAAAAAGGGTTGGACCTGCCAGTGGAAGGCGCTCCCGACCAAACCATTCATCCGGGTCCGGAATACTCGACCGTTGGTGTTCTGGGTGGGGACTACATTGGCCTGAAGCCAAAGATGCTGGTGCAGGAAGGTGATAGTGTCGAGCGGGGTACGCCGCTCTTTTGTCACAAAGATGCGCCTGACGCGATGATGGTCGCACCGGTGACTGGCAAGATTGTTGCCATCAACCGGGGTGCCCGCAGGGTGTTGCAGAGCGTCGTCATCGAAGTGTCCGACACCAATGACACGGGCTTGGATTTTTCGAGCGTGGGCGATGCGCATAGCGCCGAAGGCGTGACTGCAAAACTGTGCACCGCGGGTCTATGGACTTCATTCCGCACGCGGCCTTATTCGAAAATGCCGGAACCCGGTGCCAAACCGAACGCGATTTTCGTGACAGCCATGGACAGTGACCCATTGGCGGCTGATGCCGCCACGATCATTGCCGAGGCACCCGAGGCCTTTGCCGCTGGGTTGGCGGCAGTCAGCAAGCTAACCGAAGGCAAGACTTATATTTGCCAGAAACAAGGTGACACGATCCCCGGCGCGGATGTCGCCGGTGTCGAGGCCGTGGCGTTTTCCGGTCCACATCCATCGGGCCTGGCAGGAACGCATATTCACTTCCTCGAACCGATTTCGGGGGAAAAGCAAGTCTGGACTATCGGTTATCAGGACACCATCGCGATTGGCCGCCTGATGCAGACCGGGCGTCTGGATCCGAGTGTTGTGATCGCCTTGACCGGGCCCGGTGCGCGTCAGCCGCGTTTGATCCGCACCGTGATGGGCGCGTCCACGGACGACTTGACACGAGGTGAGGTAAGTGTGGACGGAACGCCCCGCATTATCTCGGGTTCGATCCTGTCGGGTCAACATGCCGACGGACCGACCGCATATCTGGGGCGGTTTGCCCGTCAAATCTGTATCATCCGAGAGGATCACGATCAGATTCCGATGGGTTGGATCCGACCAATGCCTTCCAAGTATTCCGTCCAGCCAGTATTGGGCTCGGCCTTTTCCAGAAAACTCTATGCTTTCACGTCCAACCTGAACGGTGGCCGCCGCGCGATGGTGCCGACAGGCGTGTTCGAAGAGCTGATGCCGCAGGATTACCTGCCCACACAATTGCTTCGGGCGTTGCTGGTGATGGATACGGATACGGCTCAGGCACTGGGAGCGCTTGAGCTGGACGAAGAGGATCTGGGCCTTGTGGGCTTTGCCTGTCCGGCGAAATATGAATACGGGCTGGCGCTGCGCGACTGCCTGAAAAAGATTGAAAAGGAGGGCTGATCCGAATGGGATTGCGTAACTTCTTTGACCGGATCGAGCCGAACTTTACCAAGGGCGGCAAGTACGAGAAGCTTTTTCCGATCTACGAGATGGTGGAAAGCTTCATCTACACTCCGAAAACCGTAACCACCGTTGCTCCTCATGCGCGGTCTTACGTGGATATGAAGCGCATCATGACATATGTCGTGATTGCCACTATTCCTTGCATCCTGTGGGGAATGTGGAACACCGGTTATCAGGCAAATTCGGCCATTGCCGCGCTTGGCCCAGAGTCTGCAACTGGTTGGCGGATTGCAATTCTTCAGGTTCTTGGCATCTCGTTGAATCCGGACAGTATTTTTGCCAATGTCATGCACGGGCTTATGTACTTCCTGCCGATCTATATTGTCACGTTGGTGGCAGGCGGTATTTTCGAAGTCATTTTCGCAACCGTCCGCGGGCATGAGGTGAATGAAGGCTTTCTTGTCACTTCGATGCTTTACGCCCTGATCATGCCTGCAACCACGCCTCTGTGGCAGGTTGCCCTGGGTATTATCTTTGGTGTTGTCATCGGCAAAGAGGTATTCGGCGGCACTGGTAAGAACTTCCTCAACCCTGCCTTGGTGGGGCGGGCGTTTTTGTATTTCGCCTATCCCGCGCAGATGTCGGGCGATGCAGTCTGGACCCCGGTTGACGGTTTTTCCGGGGCGACGGCTCTGGCTGTGTCGGCTGCCGAAGGCTACCAGGCACTGGCCGCTGACGGTATCACCTGGTGGAGCGCGTTTTACGGCACCATTCAGGGCAGTATCGGGGAAACCTCGACTCTGGCCTGCCTGATCGGTCTGGCCTTCCTGCTGATCACCAAGATTGCCAACTATCGGCTGATTTTGGGATGTCTGGCGGGCACAATTGCGTTCACCTGGCTGTTGAACCTGATCGGGTCCGAGACGAACCCGATGTTCGCAATGCCATGGTACTGGCATGTCGTGTTGGGCGGTTACGCCTTTGGTCTGGCTTTCATGGTGACCGAGCCGGTCTCGGCAAGCCACACCAATGTCGGGCGCTATATCTATGGTGCACTGATTGGTGTCATGGTTGTGTTAATTCGTGTGATCAACCCAGCCTTCCCCGAAGGTATGATGCTGGCCATTCTGTTCGGCAACGTCTTTGCACCGCTGATCGACTATTTTGTCGTTCAGGCCAACATCAAACGGAGGGCGCGTCGCCATGTCTGATACGCAATCCCCTGAACGCAAGGGCGCGATTGCCCGGTTTCTGGCGGCCTCGCCGGATTCGGTTGGCAAAACGATCTTCATCGCTGTTGCGGTTTGTCTCGTTGCCTCGATGATCGTGTCGGCCGCGGCAGTCAGCCTGCGCCCGGTGCAGGAGGCCAACAAGCTGAAGGACAAGCAGGTCAACATTCTGCAGGTGGCGGGGGTGTATGAACCCGGCATTGATGTCAGCCAGGCCTTTGCCGCGTTCGAGCCGCATGTTCTGGATCTGGCGACGGGCGAATTTGCGGACGATCAGTTCGACCCAGCCACCTTTGACGATCTGGCCGCTGCCGGTGATCCGGAATTAAGTGTTGCCCTTGACGATGACCCCGCAGGCATTGGTCGCAAGGCAAAGTATCGGGTCATCTATCTGCTGCGCGACGACAGCGGAGCGTTGGACAAGGTGATCCTGCCGCTGCATGGCTATGGGTTGTGGTCCACGCTTTATGGCTTCATCGCGCTGGAAAAGAACGGCAACGACATTTTCGGCCTGCAATTCTATCAGCATGGTGAAACGCCTGGTCTGGGTGCCGAGGTGGACAACCCGCGTTGGAAGGCGTTGTGGAACGGCAAGAAACTGCATGATGACGCGGGCGCCTTGCAGATCACCGTCGCCAAGTCACAACCAGCGGCCGGGCCCGAGTTTTTCGTAGATGCGCTGGCGGGCGCGACCCTGACATCGCGCGGGGTCGACAACCTTGTGAAATTCTGGATGGGCGATGCGGGTTACGCGCCGTTCCTGGCCAAGTTGCAAGCAGGAGAGATCTGATGTCGCAGACCAAGAAAGAGCTGCTGGTCGACCCCCTTGTCGACAACAACCCGATCACCTTGCAGGTGCTGGGAATCTGTTCGGCACTGGCTGTAACCTCATCACTGCAAGTGGCCTTTGTCATGGCCATAGCGGTGACGTCGGTGACGGCGTTTTCGTCGATGTTCATCTCGATGCTGCGCAACCAGATCCCGGGCTCGATCCGGATCATCGTGCAGATGGTGATCATCGCCTCGCTCGTGATTCTGGTGGATCAGATACTCAAGGCTTATGCCTTTCAGATTTCCAAGACGCTGTCGGTGTTTGTCGGCCTGATCATCACCAACTGCATCGTAATGGGCCGTGCCGAAGCATTCGCCATGAAGAACCCCCCGGTGGCCTCGTTCATCGACGGTTTGGGTAACGGCATGGGTTATGGCCTGATCCTGATGCTGGTGGGCATCATCCGGGAGTTGTTTGGATCGGGCAGCCTGTTCGGCGTGACAATCCTGCAAACGGTCAACAATGGCGGTTGGTACGTGCCCAACGGCCTGTTGCTGCTGCCACCTTCGGCGTTCTTCGTGATCGGCCTGCTGATCTGGGCTTTCCGCACGTGGAAGCCGAACCAGGTTGAAGAACGTGAATACAAAATCCAGCAGGTAGAGGCGCACTGATGGAAGGGCTTATCTCTCTGGCCGTGAAGGCCGTCTTTATCGAAAACCTTGCGCTCAGCTTTTTCCTTGGCATGTGTACCTTCATCGCCGTGTCGAAAAAGATTTCGACTGCCATCGGGCTGGGAATATCAGTCATGGTGGTGCAGGCCATCACCGTGCCCGCCAACAACCTGTTGTTGTCCTTCCTGCTGAAACCGGGCGCATTGGCATGGGCCGGGTTCCCGGATGTGGATCTGACCTTTCTCGGGCTGATTTCCTATATCGGCGTGATCGCAGCGATGGTTCAGATCCTCGAAATGATTCTCGATAAGTATTTCCCGCCGCTCTACAACGCGCTGGGGATCTTCCTGCCTTTGATCACTGTGAACTGTGCCATTCTGGGTGGTTCGCTGTTCATGGTCGAACGCGACTATAATTTTGCCGAGGCGACCACCTATGGCATCTCATCCGGTTTCGGCTGGGCGCTGGCAATCACTGCGATGGCAGGCGTGCGCGAAAAGCTGAAATACTCGGATGTGCCGGACGGGCTTCAGGGGCTGGGCATCACCTTTATCACTGCCGGGCTGATGGCGATGGCCTTTATGTCCTTCTCGGGCGTGAAACTGTAAGGGGGGCGTGAGAATGGAAACCTTTTCGCTCGGCGTTGTCCTGTTCACCCTGATCGTTCTGGCGCTGGTGGCCATCATTATGGCTGCACGTTCCAAGCTGGTGTCGACCGGCAACGTCAACATCACCATCAACGGTGAAAAGACTATCTCGGTTCCGGCTGGTGGCAAACTGCTGCAAACATTGGCGGCCGAAAAACTGTTTGTTCCGTCAGCCTGCGGTGGTGGTGGTACCTGTGCCCAGTGCCGCGTGAAAGTGCATTCGGGTGGCGGTTCGATCCTGCCGACCGAAGAAAGCCATATCACAAAGCGCGAAGCCTCCTGTGGCGACCGTCTGTCCTGTCAGGTGGCGGTCAAGCAGGACATGGAAATCGAAGTTCCAGAAGAGGTCTTCGGCGTCAAGAAATGGGAATGCACCGTTCGCTCGAACGAGAATGTCGCGACCTTTATCAAGGCCCTTACCCTAGACCTGCCCGAAGGTGAGGACGTGAATTTCCGCGCCGGTGGCTACATCCAGATCGAAGCGCCTGCTCATCAGTTGAAATACACTGATTTCGACGTGCAGGAAGAATATCGCGAGGATTGGGATCGCTTCAATCTGTGGCAATACGAGTCGGTTGTGAACGAACCTATCGAGCGCGCCTATTCGATGGCCAACTATCCGGATGAAAAGGGCATGATCATGCTTAACGTCCGGGTTGCTTCACCGCCTCCGGGCTCAGAAGGAATTCCGGCGGGACAGATGTCGTCCTACATCTTTAACCTGAAGCCGGGCGACAAAGTCACAATCTCGGGTCCATTTGGCGAGTTTTTCGCACGTGAAACCAAGAAGGAAATGGTCTTCATCGGTGGTGGCGCCGGTATGGCACCGATGCGCAGCCACATCTTTGACCAGCTCAAACGCCTTGAGAACCGCGACCGCAAGATCAGTTTCTGGTACGGTGCGCGGTCCAAGAAAGAGATGTTCTTTGTCGAGGATTTCGACCAACTGGCGGAAGAGTTCGACAATTTTGAATGGCATGTCGCTCTGTCGGATGCCCAGCCCGAGGATGAGTGGAAAGGCTATACCGGCTTCATCCACAACGTTCTGTTCGACGAATACCTCAAGAACCACCCGGCACCCGAGGATTGTGAATACTACATGTGTGGGCCGCCAATCATGAACCAGTCGGTTATCAACATGCTGCTGGATCTGGGCGTGGATCGCGAAGACATCATGCTCGACGATTTTGGCGGGTAACTAAAGTAACCGGCGCTGTGTGCGCCGGTTTTTTTTCATTCCGGCGCCAGATCGACCTATTTTCCGTAGTAGTCCCGATACCAGGCGACGAACTGCGCGATACCGTCCTTCAGGTCGGTATGCGGGCGATAATTCGTCAGCCGCTGCAGCAGCCGATTGTCAGCCCAGGTGGCATGAACATCGCCCATCTGCATTGGCATGAAGTTTTTGACCGCTTTCTGGCCAACAGCCTTTTCGATGGCTTCTATGAAATCCATCAGACGCACCTTGTCTCCGTTGCCAATGTTGACGATGCGGTACGGTGCAACGGGCGACAAGCTGTCACCATCTTCGATATCCGCGCGGCTGGTCGGGCGGACCGGCGGAACATCGATCAGCAACCTGATCCCACGCACAAGGTCTTCTACATGCGTGAAGTCGCGATACATGTCGCCATGATTGTAGATGTCGATTGGTCTGCCATCCAGTATCGCAGCGACGAATTTGAAATAGGCCAGATCGGGGCGCCCCCAAGTGCCGTAAACGGTAAAAAACCGAAACATGGTGGTCGGCAAATCCCACAGATGGGCATAGGAATGCCCCATCGCCTCATTCGCCTTTTTGGTGGCGGAGTAGATCGTCAGTTGGGTGTCGGCTTTTTCTGTTTCGATGAACGGCATGTCCTCGTTTGCACCGTAGATTGATGAGGTCGACGCCATCAAAAGGTGTTCCACTTTGTGCTGACGCGCGATTTCCATCACATTGAACGTGCCCACAACGTTCGACTCGATATAGCTGCGAGGATATTCAAGGCTGTGCCGCACGCCTGCCTGCGCGGCCAGATGGACGATGACATCGGGCTGAAACTCCTCAGCGACCTGCACAAGACGGTCAAAGTTTTCCAAACGGTCTTCAGTTGCCGTAAATCCCGGGGTTTGAAGCAGTATCTGATGTCGACGCTGTTTCAGGGTCACATCATAATAGTCGGTAATCCCGTCATAGCCATGTACCTGAAACCCTTCTGCCAGAAGCAATTTGGCCAGATGGAATCCGATGAACCCGGCAGAACCTGTAATCAAAACTCGTTTCATAAAACCCTCAGAACTCACTGCAAATTCATCGCTGATCGAAAGGCGTTGATCCTATCATCAGATCAACTGCTTGCGAACATCCTGCGGGCCATATCGGACAATCTAAGGCTCGTGGTCAACACTTTGCCTACTCAAACAGTTGTTGATTGCGACCACTACGCAGGGCAGGTAGGGATCAAATGCCATGATAAAAGACTGGATCAGACGGCGGTTCCAATCCGCGGCGAAGGAAAGCACCAATGCGATGCTATGCGACGTGGCACCCGCGGAAAAGGTGACAGCTGTCGGTGATATTCACGGCCGTCTTGATTTGCTTCAGGCGGTTTTGCCACGACTCGACGATCAAAGCCCGCTGGTCTTTCTGGGCGATTACATCGATCGGGGGGCATACAGCGCGCAGGTACTGCGGCATTTGCATCACCTGAGTGAGGCGTCAGACGGGCGGGTTCAATGCCTGCTTGGCAATCACGAAGAGATGCTGCTGCAGTTTGTAAACGACCCGGAACGATACGCCAGGCTTTGGTTTCATAACGGCGGAGCGGAAACTTTGGCATCTTTCGGTCTCGAATGTCCCGACGAGTTGGACAGTGGCAAGCATCTGCCTGAACTGGCAGAGCGTCTGCGGCACAAGATGGGCGACAGCTTGCTGGACTGGCTTGAAAATCTGCCGCTGACCTGGACCAGCGGCAACGTCACCTTTGTCCACGCGGCACTTGATCCGCGGCAATCCATTCAATCCCAGGATCGCCAGATCTGTCTTTGGGGTCATCCGATGTTTCCACGGCTTGCACGCAGCGACGCGCAATGGGTTGTTCACGGTCATACTATTGTAAGCCACCCCCAGATTAGAAACCGGGTTGTGTCGATCGATACAGGTGCCTTTGCCTCAGGCAGATTAACTGCCGCTGAAATAAACGGCGGCAGTGTCAGGTTTTTTTCAACCGGTTGAAACTATCCTACGATCATCTGCTTCATGCGAAGCGCTTCATACTCCAATTCCCTCAGACGGAAATGCACCACGTCACCGATAGTGATGACACCGCACAAATTGCCATCACGCAGAACCGGCATATGGCGGAAACGCCCTTCGGTCATGGTTTTCAGCACGTCATTCAGCGTATCCTCGGGCGTACAGGCCTTTACATCCCTGGTCATCAGGTCTTCGACCGACTGTGGCAGGGTCTGTCCGGGCGTATCGGCCATGCGACGCACGATGTCGCGTTCCGACAAGATCCCTTGCAATGCCCCGTTCTGATCTGTCACCAGAACAGCGCCAATCCGCTTTTCCTTGAGCGTGTTCACCACCGAATGGATGGTATCATTAGGCCGCACCGAAAACACCGCATCCCCTTTACCCTCAAGCAACTTGGCCACGGTCGTCTGCGAATGCGACAGGTTTGATTCCGCTGATTGGCTGTAGGTTGTCTTGTCAGCCTTGTCACCGCGCGACGGCGACTGGTAAGAGGTTGGAGCCATGGGCAATCTCCTTTTGGTTCTTGCAAAGTCTTTCCCTTTCACCTTAGCGCAGCTAAACGACCTGTATAGGGTACAATTGCACGAGTTGGCCGAACGCAGGTCAGCAAAGGGAGCTTAAGCCTTTGAATGAACTCTATCTTACGCCCCCGGTTGCCGCGCTGATCTTCTTTGCGGCTGTCGTGTGCGGTCACAACTTTCGCATGGCGTGGAAGCAACAGCAGCCCGGGTGGCGCAAACGCGCGTGGTTGTTTGGTATTCCGGCCGGAACTGGTCTTTTGCTGTTGGGTTTCCTTCCGCTGAAACTGTAATGCCAATTTGACTCTGGCTGGGACCGCTGGCATATGCCGGGCACAGAATGTCCCGGAGATAGCCCAATGCGTCTTTTACCCGTGCTGGCCTTTTTCACCCTTCTTTCAGGCTGTCTTTTTGACAAGGAACCCGAAGTGGTCCGTCTGTCTGGTGAGACAATGGGCACGACCTACAAAATCACCGCAATTGGCGAAGACCTTGACGAAGACGCACTGGCTTCTGCTGTCAGTGAAAAGCTGGCAGCCGTGAATGCCAAGATGTCCAACTGGGATCCGAACTCCGAGGTTTCCGTTTTTTCCGCGTCGTCCAGCACAGATCCAATGCCTATTTCCGACGAATTTGCGCTGGTTCTTTCGGCGGCGAACGAAGTGCACGCAAAATCCGGTGGCATTTTCGACGTAACCCTCGGCCCTTTGATCGAACTTTGGGGTTTTGGCCCACGCAAACCCGAGGACCCGGTGCCATCGGATGCCGATATCAACACCGCGCTGAGCGGTGTAGGTCAGGGCCGCCTGCTGAAGCTCGATACAGATGCTGGCACGCTTGCCAAGTCAAACGCCAGTGTGGGCATTAACCTTTCGGCGATTGCAAAAGGTTATGGAATTGACGCTGTTGCGGAAACCTTGCAGGCCGCTGGCATCGAAAACTATCTGGTTGAAATCGGCGGCGATCTTGTGACCAAGGGTAAGAATGACAAGGGCGAAGCGTGGCTCATTGGCATCGAAAAACCTGAAACGGGTTCGCAAACTATCCAGTTGATCGTTTCTCTGGATGACAGGGGTATGGCCAGCTCGGGCGATTACAGGAACTTCTTTGAAAAAGATGGTGTGCGCTATTCGCATATCATCGATCCGACAACAGGCCGCCCGATCACGCACCGCACCACTTCGGTCACCGTGCTGGCCGAAAACGCGATGATGGCCGATGCCTGGGCAACAGCCATGCTGGCCTTGGGTCAGGAAAAAGGTCTTGCTTTGGCGGAGAAACATAAACTTGCCGTGTATTTCATCTCGCGGGATGTGACAGGCGGCGAAGATGCCTATATCACTGCCCATAGTGCGGGGTTCAAAGACGCGCTGGGATCGAACTGACTGTTGGAGCTGAGATGAGTACCTTTATTCTGGCCTTCATTCTTCTCGCTCTCGTCATGGTGGGCATGTCATTGGGTGTCATGCTGATGGGAAAGACCATCAAAGGCAGCTGCGGTGGTCTAAACGCGATCTCGGGCGCTGACAAATGCGTTGTCTGCCAAAAAGACATCGACCCCGACAGCCCACTGCGCGACAAGCTGCAATGTAAACGCGCCAAGAAGATGCTGGAACAAATGGACCGTCAGGCCTGACGCAGGTTTTGCTTCGTTCTGCGGATAGAAGGGGCTAACTAGGCCCTCGTGACTTTTGGGGAAGGGCGTCAACTTGGCCAAGGCAAACAACATCCTGTTCATCATGTTCGACCAGCTGCGCTGGGATTATCTGAGCTGTTACGGCCATCCACATCTGCATACTCCAAATATCGATCGTCTGGCTGCCAAAGGCGTGCGCTTCAACCGCGCCTATATCCAATCACCGATCTGCGGCAGCTCTCGCATGTCCACCTACACAGGGCGCTATGTGCATTCTCACGGCGCGTCGTGGAACGGAATTCCGTTGAAAGTCGGCGAGATAACGATGGGTGATCACCTGCGGAAGGCGGGGATGGATTGCTGGCTGGTCGGCAAAACCCATATGCGTGCAGACGCCGAAGGGATGGCCCGGCTTGGTCTGGAACCTGACAGCTTGATAGGTGCGCGCGTCGCCGAATGTGGGTTTGACGTATATGAAAGGGATGACGGTATGCTGCCCGAAGGTCCGGATGGGTATTATGACCCGGACGGGGCAAAGGAATACAACAAGTTCCTGAAAGCAAAGGGGTATGAGAGTGACAATCCCTGGCATGACTTTGCCAATTCCGGACTGGATGCGGATGGCAACGTTCTGTCTGGCTGGTTTCTGAAGAATTCACCCGAAGCCGCGAATATTGCCGAGGAAGACAGCGAAACGCCCTATCTGACCGGGCGCGGGATCGAGTTCATGGAAACGCATGATGGCCCGTGGTGCTGCCATCTGAGCTTTATCAAGCCGCATTGGCCGTACATCGTACCGGACCCATACGCCTCGATGTATGGGCCGGAACATGTGTTGCCTGTGGTGCGATCCGAGGCGGAACGTCAGAATGCGCATCCCGTGCTCAAAGCCTTCATGGACACAAAGATCGGCCAGACCTTTTCGCGGCAGGATGTGCGTGAGGCGGTTATCCCAGCCTATATGGGGCTGATCAAGCAAGCCGATGACCAGATGGGCCGCCTGTTGGATTGGTTGGAGAGAGCCGGGCGGATGGAAAACACGATGATCGTGTTGACATCAGACCACGGTGATTTTCTGGGCGATCACTGGATGGGGGAAAAGACCTTTTTCCACGACGCCTCAACCAGAGTGCCGTTGATCATTTATGACCCGTCGCCCGAGGCGGACGCGACACGTGGCACAGTCAGCGATGCGCTTGTAGAATCCATCGACCTTGCACCGACCTTTGTCGATGCGGCTGGTGGGGAAGTGGCGACGCATATTCTGGAAGGTCACTCCCTGCTGCCCATCCTTTATGGGGAGGTGGACACGTTGCAACGCGATGTGGTGATCTGCGAATATGACTACTCGGCTTCGCCAATCGCAAATGTTTTGGACATGTCCGTCCGCGATGCGGTGATGTTCATGGTCGCAAGCAAGAAATGGAAACTGATCCATTGTGAAGGTGGGTACCGGCCAATCCTGTTCGATTTGGAGAATGACCCTGATGAGTTGAACGATCTGGGTGACAGCGCCGAACATGCCGGTGTAATCGCCGAAATGTACGAGCACCTGTTCGCCTGGACGCGGCGGGCGTCACAGCGCACGACCCGGTCCGAGCAGCAATTGATTGAAATGCGCACCAAAAGCCGGGGCAGGGGTGTTGTTCTGGGCGTTTATGATGAAAACGATGCACCACTGGATCTGACAGTCAAATACCGCAATCGCAAGGTGCGCCCTTTCCAAAGCTATCTGAAGGACTAACACCTCTGTGTTGGTTATAATTGTACATCATTGCAAAAGGCGGTTCACCCGTCGAAGTCCAAAGGATAGAAGGTGACCCAAGAGCAGCAAATGGAGTACATCAATGGCCACCCCCAAACCTGTAGTCCTGTGCATTCTTGATGGTTGGGGCCTGTCCGAGGACACAAAAGCCAACGCACCCTATCTGGCAAACACGCCGACGTTTGACGCGATCATGTCTGAGTGCCCGCATTCAACCCTGATCACCCACGGCCCCGATGTGGGTCTGCCTAGCGGGCAGATGGGCAACTCAGAGGTCGGGCACACCAATATCGGTGCAGGGCGTGTGGTCGCCATGGATCTGGGCCAGATCGACCTTTCCATTGAAGACGGGACATTCTTTGAAAACGAAGCTCTGCAAGCTTTCATCGCCAGTGTTAAGTCCGTTGGCGGTACTGCGCATCTGATGGGGTTGATCTCGGATGGAGGCGTGCATGGTCATCTGAACCATATCCTTGCCGCAGCCACTGCCATAACGGATGCCGGTGTCCCGGTTGCACTGCACGCAGTGACGGACGGGCGTGATGTCGCGCCAAGGTCAGCTCTGACTTACATCGCTGAGCTGGAAGAACGCCTGCCCGAAAACGTACGCATCGTCACCGTGAGCGGGCGGTACTTTGCCATGGATCGCGACAATCGCTGGGAGCGTGTCAGTGAAGCATATGGTGCAATGGTCAACGGGCAGGGCCGAACAGCCAGCAGCGCCCATGGCGCGGTTGATCACGCCTATAACCAGTCCGAATCTGACGAGTTTGTCACACCAACCGTATTGACGGGATATGACGGTATTCACGATGGCGACGGTTTCTTTTGCCTGAACTTCCGCGCTGACCGTGCACGTGAAATCCTGCGCGCCATCGGAGAGCCCGGATTTTCCGAGTTCGCGACAGGACCGCGCCCGAAGCTTTCAGCACTGCTGGGCATGGTCGAGTACTCTGACGGGCATAATGCTTACATGACCACGGTTTTTCCAAAGCGCGCGCTTGTAAATACGTTGGGCGAGTGGGTCGCCAAGCAAGGGCTCCGTCAGTTTCGACTGGCGGAAACCGAGAAGTACCCGCATGTTACGTTCTTTTTGAATGGCGGTAAGGAGACGCCCGAACGAGGTGAGGACCGCTTTATGCCGAGCTCGCCGAAAGTGGCAACCTACGATCTACAGCCCGAAATGTCATCCGCAGAGGTTACGGCGAAGTTTATCGAAGCCATCGAAGGCGGGTATGACCTGATTGTTACAAATTATGCCAACCCCGATATGGTTGGTCATACAGGTGATCTGAATGCCGCAATCAAAGCATGTGAAGCCGTCGATCATGGGTTGGCTCAAGTCATTACGGCTCTTGAAAAGGTCAAGGGGGCGATGATTATCACGGCCGATCACGGCAATTGCGAAGTCATGGTTGATCCTGTGACCGGTGGTCCGCATACGGCCCATACGCTTAATCCTGTTCCCATAGCGCTGGTTGGCGGGCCAGAAGGTGCTGTATTGCGCCAAGGACGTTTGTCCGATCTCGCCCCGACCCTGCTTGAACTGATGGGTTTGCCTAAACCCATGGAAATGACCGGGGAAAGCCTGCTGTCATGAAACCGGCTGCTCTGGCAGTGTGTCTGTTTTTGGCCTTGCCGGCGCTGGCCCAGCCAGACGCTTCCAAGGCTGCTTTGGATGCAGCGCAGATGCTCGAACAGGCGTCCATCGCGTTATCCGAAGCCGAAAGTGCCCGGGACCGGGTCAATGCTCTTACGGAGACGATCCATGCCTATGAGGCCGGGTTGGGTGCGATGCGGGTGGGATTGCGCCAAGCGGCTACCCGCGAGGCGCAACTGAGTGCCGACTTGCGGACGCGCGAAAAGGAAATCCGGCGATTGCTCGGTGTTCTGCAAACCATTGAAACGACTGAACCACCCGTTTTGATGTTACATCCCGCCGGCCCGTTGGGGGCTGCCCGCGCGGGTATTATGCTGTCCGAGGTCACCCCCGGCCTGAACGCCAGCGCGCAGGAACTGGCGCAGGACCTAAATGAAGTGCAGACATTGCGTGTCTTGCAGCAAAAGGCCTCGGAAACTTTGACAGAGGGTCTGACGGGCGTTCAGGCGGCCCGCACCCGTCTGAGCGAGGCAATCGCCGACCGCACGGATTTGCCCCGCCGTTTCGTGGAAGACCCGGTACGTACGGCCATTCTGATCTCGTCGACCGAAACACTGGATGGTTTTGCAAGTGGTCTGTCCGAGATCTCGGAGGGAGAGATCCTCGACAGCAATGCCAGCGTCTTGGACAGGAAAGGCCGGATATCAATGCCGGTACAGGGCATCTTGCTGCACAAGGCGGGTGAAACGGACGCCGCTGGTGTCACGCGCCCCGGCCTGATCGTGGGGACACGCCCGCGCGCCTTGGTCACATCGCCAACCGCTGCGACAATTCGCTATCGCGGGCCGCTGCTGGACCTGGGGAACCTGATAATACTTGAACCTCAATCGGGACTTTTGTTCGTATTTTCCGGTTTGCAGGAGGTCTATGGCCGGACCGGTCAGGTGATCCCAGAGGGCACACCAGTTGGTCTGATGCCCGGTGAAATGCCGGAAATCGGCGCAATTTTGTCAACAAGCAGTGATGGCACTGGAACTGACCGCTCAGAAACGCTCTATATAGAGGTAAGAGAAGACAATCGCCCCGTGGACCCGGAATCGTGGTTTCGGACCGACAAGGATGGATAAACGCGTATGAAGAAATTTGTGGTGGCCGGTCTGGCTGGAACTGTGGCAGGAATTCTTGCAACAACTCAGATCGCAGGACCCCTGCTGGCGCAGGAGGCCGAGAACAAGGCAAGCGTCTATGAACAGCTGGATTTGTTCGGCGACATTTTCGAACGTATTCGCGCCCAGTATGTCGAAGAGGTTGAGCCCGAAGAACTGATCGAGGCGGCCATTGACGGCATGTTGACATCGCTTGATCCGCATTCGAGTTATCTTTCTCCTGACGACGCCGAACAGATGCGCGTGCAGACCCGGGGTGAGTTTGGTGGGTTGGGTATCGAAGTCACGCAGGAAGAAGGCTTTGTCAAAGTCGTCTCACCTATTGACGATACCCCCGCCGACGCAGCCGGAATCGAAGCCGGGGATTTCATTACCCATGTGGACGGCGAAAGTATTCTGGGCCTGACGCTGGACAAAGCGGTTGACCTGATGCGCGGCCCGGTCGGATCCGAAATTATCATCACCGTCGTACGCGAGGGTGAGCCTGATCCCTTCGATGTCACTATTATCCGTGATACAATCAAGTTGACCGCTGTGCGCGCACGGACCGAAGGCACCAGTGTCGTGCTGCGTGTAACCACGTTCAACGACCAGACCTTCCCGAACCTGCAGGAAGGATTGCAGGAACAGATTGCCGAAGCGGGTGGCATCGACAAGGTGAACGGTTTTGTTCTGGACCTGCGCAACAACCCAGGCGGCCTGTTGACTCAGGCGATCAAAGTCTCGGATGCGTTCCTGAACGAAGGCGAAATTGTTTCCACGCGCGGCCGCGACCCGAATGAGGGTGAGCGGTTCAACGCCACCCCCGGGGATCTGGCTGAAGGCAAGCCAATTGTGGTGCTGATCAATGGCGGCTCGGCCTCGGCATCCGAGATTGTGGCCGGTGCATTGCAGGATCATCGCCGCGCTATCGTTGTGGGCACCAAGAGCTTTGGCAAAGGATCCGTGCAGACGGTCATGCCGCTGCGCGGCGACGGCGCTATGCGCCTGACCACATCGCGCTATTACACGCCATCAGGACGATCAATCCAGGCTCTTGGCGTCAGCCCGGACATCATTGTTGAACAGCCTCGCCCTGCACCTGCAGAAGAAGAGGAAGAGAGCAACGGGCGTACCCGGTCCGAAGCTGACTTGCGCGGCAGTCTGAACAATGACAGCCTGAGCGAGGATGAAATCCGCCAGATCGAGGAAGATCGTGCAAGGGCCGAAGCAACCGCTGAGCTGAGGAAAGAGGATTATCAACTGGCATATGCCATAGACATCCTCAAAGGCTTGTCAGCGTTCACCCCGCACGGGCCGTCCCAATAACCAAACCAATGGGTCGCGTACCACGCGGCCCTTTTCTTTCTGTCTCGCGAGATTTCATTTCATCATCCAGCAGCGCAATCTGAAGGCGTCGCGCAGAGAGCGCATAACCGAATGGATGATCCGATTTCGCAAGCGTTTCAGCCGTCTCCGCGGCTTACCCGTCGGAAAGCGCGTTTCAGCATATCCAACTCCGCGCGCAAAAGGTCCACTTCCGCCCTGAGATCATCGGCGGCGGGCTCTCCTGCTATTATGGAGAAACTCCCAAGTTTATCGACACTGCCTGCGTCGACTATGACGAAGCTGTGCACGCCTTCGGACAGGGCTGTGACGGGTACCGGAACATACAGATTCCATCCGTTGTCTGTAGGTGAAAGCTCAACACCCTCCAGAGCTTTGCCCAGATATCGAACCTCCAACTCTGGTTGCCGTTCGGCCTCAACATGGCCGTGCCAAATACCGTTTTCGAACCGAATGAAAGTCAGGGATGGTTGTGTCATCTTTGATCGTCTCACAAGTCCGCGCGATGGAAGCGGCAAAACGTAAGGTCTCGCACACTCATACGGTTCATCTGCGGTTTCTCAAAAATAAGATCCAGCCAGATCTTTTCGATCCGACGTTCATTCAGAGGCAGGTGAGCCAGGTCGAAATCAACTGCGTTCACGGTGTCAGAAGGGTCTAGCTGCCGCAAAACCTGCTCCATGTTGGGCCCGTGCTGAACATTGAGACGTGCAAACACGCCAGACGGTTTCTCGCAGTCAATCAGGGTTTCCAACCGGATCAGATGCTCGCGTGTCAGGTCGCGGGCAACCTCACGCGGCAAATCGATAGATACCGACAGGAACGACCCCTCGAAGCCAAAAACCTCGACCTCCAGACTGAACGGGGCCAGATCACTTGCCCCCCGGTTGCGGATTTGCCGCACAGCGATTTCGGTCAATGGGCAGTCGTGAAATAAGCTGACCTGATCGTCCATTACCGTTTTACGGGGAACAGAGGCCATGCCGGATTGCAACAACGGCGCGCGCCACAGGTCGGGTCGCCAGCTCCAGTCGGTGCCGACAGGCCGGTGAAACTGAGTTGATCCTATTTTCGGGCGGAGCAAGCGCGCATCCGCCAGTTGGATCAGGCGATCCAGTTGTCCACGCAGACTGCGCGCCTGATCGCGTTTCACCCGCAACTCGGCCTGCGCCGAATCTGGCGCCTGCCGCACGGCCCGGCGCCAGCGGCCGAGCGTCCGGCGATGAATATAGCGATCCAGAATCTTGCGCATGGTCTCTTCGTCCGACAATGTCCTTCTTTAGTCAAAGAAATGAGTAGGAATAAACCCGCAATCACAAAAACACTACTTGAGCGCTACGTTTTCCGGTTGGTGGCTAAGCGTAAAAAAGATAGGTGCCGGATTTGGAGCCTGACCCCGTCAATTCTTGCAATACGTCGGGTCAATGCTTACCGTCTGTTTCCTAAAAATGGGTTACCCCTGAACAGCCAAACATCAGTTCAGCTATCGATAAGGCCAGGCTATGGAGCCCACATTATTTTCTTTTATTTGGAAGCATTCAAAAAAACAGCAACTTGTCCTGCTGCTGTTAACGGTCCTGTCTTTCCCGTTTCTATATGCGTCGCTGGAGCTGCCTAAGCAAATCATCAACGATGCCATCGGTGCGCCAGGCGATACGGTGACAATCTTGGGCATCACAGTGTCTCAGGTTCAGTATCTGATGATATTATGCTTTGCATTTCTGGCTACTGTGGTTGCCAGTGGGTTGATGAAGATGCGCATCAATACGATGAAAGGCATCTTGTCCGAACGCATGCTGCGCCGTCTGCGCTATACCCTGATTCAACGCACGATGCGGTTCCCAAAGTCCTATTTCGCGACCACCAGCCAAGGAGAGCTGGTCTCGATGATCACATCCGAGGCCGAGCCGATGGGCGGCCTTATGGGGGATGCGGTCGCGCAACCGGTGTTTCAGTTTGGCCAGATGATGACAATCGTCACCTTTCTGTTCATGCAAAGCATCTGGTTCGGTCTGGCAAGCGTCGCGCTGATTCCGCTCCAAGCCTGGTTAATTCCGAAGCTGCAACGCCAGATCAACTTGCTGAACAAGGATCGTATTCAGGAGGTTCGGCGTCTGAGCTCGGAAATCGGGGAAAGCGCGGCGGGCATCAGTGACCTGCGCACGAATGGCGGCTGGCGCTATCGTCTGGCCCAGTTCAGTCACAGGCTGGGGACCTTGTTCGAGATCCGGTTCAAGATCTACAACAAGAAATTCTTTATGAAGTTCCTGAACAATTTGATCACTCAGATGACGCCATTCCTGTTTTATTCGGTGGGCGGATACCTGGCGATCACGGGCGAGGTGACAGTAGGTGCACTGGTTGCCGCGTTGGGCGCGTACAAAGACCTAAGCGGGCCCTGGAAAGACCTTCTGACCTACTACAACCAGGTACAGGACATGTCCCTGCGGTGGGAGGTGGTCACCGAAAGATTTGCCCCGGACAACATGATCCCCGAAGAGCTGTTCATCGGAGAGCCGGAAACCATCCCACATCTGACCGGTGATATCGAATTGCGCAATGTGACCGTTCGCGATGGCGACGGCAAAACCATTCTGGAAGACATTGATCTGACCATCCCGCAGGGCGCGCGTGTGGCAATTCAATCCACCCATGCGTCGGAACGTAGTGCGTTGGGCCAGTTGCTGACCCGCGAGGTGCTACCTGTTCAGGGGGATGTGGTCATAGCTGGCCACAAGCTGGACGAATTGCACCAATCAGTTATCGCGGCCCGGATCGGGTATGCCTATTCACGCCCCTATCTGTTTGATGGGACTTTGGGCGATAACCTCATGATGCCGTTGCGCACACATCCGCAGCACGAGGCAGATGCCATAAGAACCCCGTCCCGTCGTCAGATCGAGTCTGTTCGGGCGGGTAACCCACCGGATTCGCTGGAAGATGAGTGGATCGATCCGGGGCTTGCCGGTCTGGACGATATTGATGGAATACGTGACTGGTGGTTCCAGCTGGTGGAAGCTATGGGGATAGACGAGTTCATGTTCCGGCGCACTCTGCGCTCCCAGTTTGATCCAGAAATACACCCTGTACTGGCACAGGAAATAGTCAGGCTGAGAGAAACCATTGCAGAACGGCTGAAAGAAAAAGGATTGGATCGGTATGTCTATAGGTTCGATCCAAACCAGTTTAACCCGGCCGTCCCGCTTGGGGGCAACCTGTTGTTCGCGGCACCGTCGCGAGACATATCTCCAGACATTCTGGCCGGAGACGCGCGGTTCGTGCAATTGCTCAGCACCCATGATCTGGCAGATGACGCGATCAGCATATCGAATGCTGTCATGGATACTCTTGGCAAGACATTTGGGCGGGACGGGGCCGACCATCCTCTGTTTCTGCGGCTTGGCATGTCAAAGGACATGTATCATCGGCTGCTCGACATCCAGGACCGGCGCAAAGCCAAAGGGAATGCCGCGCTGAGCGATCAGGAGCGCGCCTTGCTATTGACAGTGCCTTTCCTTCTGACCGCAGAACAGATCGGCCCGGATTTCCCAGAGGAATACAAGGAAAAAATCCTAGCTATCCGCAAGACCCAGGCTGAACGGTTGCGTGGTGCCATGGACGGTTTGTTCATGTCTGTGGCGCCTGACATCTATGTGCCGCGCTTGACCGTGATGGAGAACGCGATCTATGGCCGGATATCGTTGATGGCGGGTGCCCATGCCGAAGATATCGAAGACATCGTTGCAGAGGCCATGAACGAAGCCGGTCTGCGCCGTCGGGCAGCGGCCATTATTTATGACCTTCCGTCCGGGCTGGGCGGCAACAACCTTCCAACTGTGTTTCAGGAGCGTGCCGCTTTTTCGCGCGCAGGCATCAAACGCCCCGACATCCTGATCCTGGACAAAGCCCTAGCCAGCCACGACTCGGAAAGCCGGTTGCGCACGCGCCTGAAACTGCGGGAACTGCTGCCCGATTCCATCATGATATTCATGGAGGATCATTTTGCACATCCCGAAGCCTATGACTTGTTTGTGGAAATCAAGGATGGACGGATCGACGGCGTCTCGCGAAGCAGACCAGCGCATGAGGACAGCACGTCGGACGATCTGAGCCGGAAACTCGAGATCCTGTCAGCAACGCAGTTGTTTTCAGGCCTGGATGGCAGAAACCAGAGGCTGCTGGCGTTTTCGGCGCAATGGTACGAAGCCAGCGCCGGGCAAGTCATCTTTTCCCGCGGTCAGGCGCCGGATGCGGCCTATTTGTGCATTTCAGGACAGGCCAAACTGGATTGGTCCAACGAGGATGAAACGAAACGTACAATCTCGATCATAGAACCCGGTCGGCTTATCGGAGACCTGTCTATTATTACAGGGGAACTTAGGCAGCTGGATCTGGTCGCGACGGAAGATAGCAGCTTTTTGCGTATTGGCGCGGAAGAGCTGCGTGCCGTTGTTGAAAGCGATTCTTCGGTCGCTATGCAGTTGCTACAGACGGTTGCAGGGTATCTGACGACGCTTTCGAACAGAATCAGCGTGGCCCAGAACGCCGAAGACATGTTTCCACCCGTGACAGATGAAACGGTGCAGGAAGGTATTGGTAAGGATGCCTAGTGCGTATTCAGCTCATGCGCGTTTGATCGAAACAGCCCGCGCCAAACCCGAACTCTGGCGTCTATTGCTGGGGCTGGCATTGATCGCCGTGTTGGTCAGCGTTTTGAACCTGGTGTTTTTTACCGTGGTCGCGGGGTTGGGCTCAGCGAAGTGGGCTCAGGAACTTTTGCAAGGCAGCACACCTTTGGCGCTGCTTTTGTTGCTGGCCAGTTTCGGGTTTATCATTCTTGGCGTGGCAGTGGCCGCACGTCAGCTGCAGCACCGATCCTTAGGATCAATTTTCGGCAAGCGGGGTCTGGTTGCGGCCCAATTTCTGAAAGTGCTGAAAGCCCTACTCATCTTGGGCGCTGTCGGTGTCTTGCTACCGCCCTACGGTTTGGGGGGATCTCTGTCAAAGAATCTGCCATTTTTAACATGGCTCTTGTTGCTTCCGGTCTCGGTATTGGTTGTCCTGATTCAGACCAGCGCCGAAGAAGTTCTGTTTCGAGGGTACATTCAGCAAGCCCTTGCCGCCAGGTTTCAATCGCCCGTCATTTGGATGGGGGTTCCGTCTGTTGTGTTTGCTGCTGGCCATTACACACCGGAACTGGCAGGAGAAAATGCAATTCTGTTTGTGCTGTGGGCCTTAATGTTTGGGATGCTTGCATCCGATCTCACAGCGCGATCAGGGACATTGGGGCCAGCTATCGCCTTGCATTTCTTCAATAACATCATCGCACTATTGTTCGTTTCCTTGCCGGACAACCTGAGCGGGCTGGCGCTTTTCTCGCTTCCGTTCGATGCATCTGACGCCGAACAGCTTCGTCCCTGGCTGGTGGTGGATTTGGCTGTGATGTTCGTATGCTGGCTGGCGGCGCGGCTTGCGATCAGGCGTTGATTGCATTTCTTCCCGTGGCGTCTTATTTGACGTCAACACCGCACAAGCCAAGGTTCCGACATGAACTGGATCACAAACTACGTCCGCCCCCGGATCAACTCGATCTTCTCTCGCCGCGAAGTGCCCGAAAACCTCTGGCAGAAATGTGACGAGTGCGGAACGATGCTGTTTCATCGTGAACTAGCGGAAAATCAGAACGTCTGTACCCAATGTGACCATCACATGGCGATTACCCCACGCGAGCGGTTTAATCACCTGTTCGACGGCGGAATTTTCACTGAGGTTGCAGTGCCAGCGCCAAAAGAAGATCCCTTGCATTTCCGCGACCAGAAGAAATACCCCGAGCGTATGCGAGCGGCGCAGAAAAAGACCGGCGAAAAAGAGGCGATGCTGGTTGCCAAAGGCGAAATCGGACGCACGCCTATCGTTGCAGCAGCGCAGGATTTCTCCTTCATGGGCGGATCAATGGGCATGTATGTGGGCAACGCGATCATCGCAGCCGCTCAAGAAGCGGTTAAGCTAAAGCGCCCACTGATCCTGTTCTCGGCAGCGGGTGGAGCGCGGATGCAGGAAGGTATACTCAGCCTGATGCAAATGCCGCGCACAACCGTGGCCGTCGAAATGCTGAAAGAAGCAAATCTGCCCTATATCGTTGTGCTGACCCATCCTACCACCGGTGGTGTGACGGCGTCATATGCGATGTTGGGTGATGTCCACATCTCGGAACCGAACGCGCTGATCTGCTTTGCCGGTCCCCGAGTTATCGAGCAGACGATTCGCGAAAAGCTGCCCGACGGCTTCCAGAGGGCCGAGTACCTGCTGGATCACGGGATGCTGGACCGTGTCACCAAACGTACCGAGATGCGTGACGAACTGATCACCATCACCCGGATGCTGATGAACCAACCGCCGGCGATCAAAGGTGACCTGCCAGCACCGACACCGGATGAAACGGCCAAGGTCGCGCAGGCCGAAGAGACCGGGAAAAAATGAACACCAAGACATCTGACGCCATCCTCGACCGGATGATGGCGCTACACCCCAAGATCATTGATTTGACCTTGGATCGCGTCTGGCGATTGCTGGCCGCCTTGGACAATCCGCAGCTCAAGCTGCCACCGGTTATCCATATTGCCGGGACCAATGGCAAAGGCTCGACCCAGGCCATGATCCGGGCGGGCTTGGAAGGGGCAGGGCGTTCCGTTCATGCCTACACCTCGCCCCATCTGGCGCGATTTCACGAACGTATCCGGTTGGCGGGCGAACTGATTTCAGAACCCGACCTGACTGCGGTTCTGGATGAGTGCTACGCGGCGAATGGCGGCGAAAACATCACGTATTTCGAGATCACAACCTGCGCTGCCTTGCTGGCCTTCTCTCGCTGCAAAGCAGATTACACTCTGCTTGAAGTCGGTCTCGGCGGACGGCTGGACGCAACAAATGTGATTGATGAACCGGCGGTGACAGTCATTACGCCTGTTTCAATCGATCATGAACAGTATCTGGGCGACACTTTGGGAAAGATTGCCGCCGAAAAGGCGGGAATTATCAAACCCGGTGTGCCATGCATCGTCGGCCCGCAGGAAGACGAGGCACTGGAGGTGATCGAGTACACAGCCGCCCGGTTGGGCGCACCGCTGCTTATACATGGCCAGCATTGGCACGTTCATGAAGAAAACGGGTGCTTGATCTATCAGGACGAAACCGGGTTGCGTGATCTGCCGCTCCCCAACCTGCTGGGTGCACATCAGTTCCAAAATGCCGGTGCTGCCTTGGCGGTTCTGCGTCATCTTTCAATGGGTGACACTGCCTACGAGGCTGCCGTGTCCAATGCCAATTGGCCCGCGCGTATGCAACGTCTCAAAACCGGCCCGCTGACCGAGCAAGCCCCCCAGGTCGAACTGTGGCTGGATGGAGGGCATAACGCGGCCGCAGGCATCGCGCTTGCCGATGTGCTGGCAAAGATGCCGCAACGCCCTACGCACATAATCTGCGGTATGCTCAACACGAAAGACGTGACTGGGTACCTCGCGCCACTGTCAAGACAGGTTGCAAGCCTGACCGCCGTCTCCATACCGGGCGAGGCGGCCACGCTCAGCGCCGAAGAAACCGCCGCCGCTGCCACCAAAGTTGGCCTGCCTTCTTCAGTCGCTGCAAGTGTTTCGGAAGCGTTGAAGACAATCACGGACAAAGACCCACAGGCGCGTGTCCTGATCTGCGGCTCCCTTTATCTTGCCGGAAACATCCTGCGCGAAAACGGTTAAGCTTCATCTTTTCGCAAATACTCCGGGGGAGGCGCGCGCAGCGCGACGGGGGCAGAGCCCCTACTTCCCCCAGTTCTGGTCCTGCATTTCCCGCAGGCGCGATGCAGTACGCTCAAACTCAAAGGTGCCTTCTCCTTCGACATACAACATCTCGGGCTCTGCCGCAGCCGAGCAGATCAACCGAACTTTTGCCTCGTAGAGCGCATCAATCATGATGACAAAGCGCTTGGCTTCATTGAAGTTATTTCTCGACAAACGGGGGATATCCTCAAGCACCAACACTTTAATTGCTTCTGCGATAGCCAGATAGTCCGCCGGTCCCAGCATCCGGCCACACAGGTCATAAAACGAAGCCCGTGCAACCCCGTTGCGAAATGCGGGCAGTTCGACAGCGCGGCCTTTGACCTGCAATATCAACGGATCGGCAGGTCCGCCTGCAAGATCTTTCCAGACATCCCGTAATTTCTGCCGCGCTTCTGGTCCGATGGGTGTAAAATATACCGGAGCCCCCTCTAATCTGTTCTGACGGTAATCCGTGGGCGATACCAGTTCCCATACCTGCAACTGGTCTTTGATATGGGCAATAAAAGGCAGGAACAATTGCCGGTTCAACCCATCCTTATACAGCGCGTCCGGATGCCTGTTCGACGTGGTCACGACAACAACGCCACCTTCATGCAGCAGGTCAAACAAACGGCCGACGATCATCGCATCCGTAATGTCAGTGATCTGCATCTCGTCGAAGGCCAGCAGGCGGACGGATTTCACCACCTCCTTTGCCACGGGTGCCAGCGCATCTTCGACGTTCTCTTTCCGGGCCTTGTGCATTCCGGCATGGATTTCCTGCATGAAGGCATGAAAGTGAACGCGCCGTGCGGGGATTTCACCCAGCGTGTCGACGAACATATCCATCAGCATCGATTTACCGCGTCCGACGCCGCCCCACAAGTACAGGCCTTTGGGTGGCGGTGGAGCCTTGCGGAAAAACCCTCGTTTTACCGGCTCGGCCAGTGCCGCGCGGATGCGCTCAAACTGGGGCAAAACGGCTTCTTGAGCGTCGTCACGCGTCAGAGTTCCATCCGAGACGCGGGCTTCGTAGTGCGAAATCAGATCCGTCATGACCCAGAGCCTTACCCGTGACCCAGCCCGTTGAAAAGAAGACATTTCCCTGACGTATCAAATTTGCTTATCCGTGACCGCAAATCTGTTGAATTGACGCGACTCGTAAATGCAGTACGGTCCGTCGAACCAAACTACCCGAGGTCGCAATGCCGCAACCCACCCGCATGTTGAACCCGATCCTGATCGTTGGATGCATCATCATCACGGTCAGCTTTGCCGTGCGCGCGTCTTTCGGCGTGTTTCAGATTCCGGTCGCCAGTGAATTTGGCTGGCTGCGCACGGATTTCTCATTGGCGATTGCAATCCAGAATCTGGCTTGGGGCATCGGTCAACCGATCTTTGCAGCTATCGCTGAGAAAGTAGGAGACCGAAAGGCCATTATCCTCGGCGCCTTGACCTATGCTGCTGGTCTGGTTCTGTCGGCTTGGTCCGTCACACCGCTCGAGCATCAGGTTTATGCGTGGCTGGTTGGGTTTGGCATTGCTGGCACCGGGTTCGGTGTGGTTTTGGCTGTGGTCGGTCGCGCGTCCTCTGATGAAAACCGGTCCATGTCGCTGGCCATCGTTACTGCTGCGGGCAGTTTCGGGCAGGTTCTGGGCGCGCCGACGGCTGAGTGGTTGCTGTCATTCTTGCCCTGGCAACAAGTCTTCGTCGTGTTTGCCGCTGCCATTCTTGCGCTTGTATTGACCTTGCCTTTCATGCGGGCGCCTCAACCAGCTTCAAAGGCAGAGTTGCAAGAAAGCATGGGAGAAATTCTGGGGAAGGCGTTCCGAGATCCTTCTTATGCTTTGATATTTATTGGGTTTTTCAGCTGCGGTTACCAGCTTGGATTTATCACCGCTCATTTTCCGGCATTCGTAACCGAAATGTGCGGCCCGATCGAACCCGGCAGCGTGCTGTATTCCATCGGCATCACATCCACGTCAGCACTTGGCGCGGTATCGATTTCACTGATTGGTTTGGCCAATATCGCCGGGACTCTATTGGCGGGTTGGGCAGGTAATCATTTCCCTAAGAAATACCTGCTGGCCTCGGTCTATGCCGGTCGGACACTTGCTGCGGCATTGTTCATCGTTTTCCCGATAACGCCGCTGTCCGTCATTACATTCTCGCTGGTGATGGGATCGCTTTGGTTGGCCACCGTTCCGCTCACGTCGGGTCTTGTCGCGCACCTCTATGGTTTGCGTTACATGGGAACACTCTATGGCATAATCTTCTTCAGCCATCAGGTTGGCAGCTTCCTGGGCGTCTGGCTGGGGGGGCGTATGTATGACCAGTATGGTGACTATGCCCTGGTCTGGTGGATCGGTGTGGCAATAGGGGCCTTCAGCGCCATCGTTCATCTACCTATCCGAGAGAACCGTCTGGCAGTCCCCGCCTGACGTGACGTTTCGCGCTCGACCTACGTGCGCGTGCCAGCGGTAACGCCGTGTGGGGTGTTAATCTAGCCGACTCGATCCGGAAACAATCCTGCAAGGCCTTCGGCCGAGGCGGCACAGACGCCGCGTTCGGTGATAAGCCCCGTCACCAGCCGGTTGGGTGTGACATCAAAGGCAGGATTGCCACCTTTCGTCCCGTTCGGGGTGACGCGAACATCGGCAATATCCCCCTGTCCATCCACGCCCATGACATGGGTCACTTCTTTTGTATCGCGTTCTTCGATCGGGATTTCCGACACTCCATCCCGAACCGTCCAGTCAATCGTAGGCGAGGGCAGGGCGACATAAAACGGAACCCCATTGTCCCGCGCCGCCAAGGCTTTCAGGTAGGTGCCGATTTTATTGCAGACGTCGCCTTGTGCCGTGGTCCGGTCTGTACCGGTGATGACGGCGTCAACCAAACCATGTTGCATTAGGTGACCGCCTGCATTGTCCACGATGTAACGATGGGGAATGCCGTGTTCACCAAGCTCCCAGGATGTCAGCGCCCCTTGATTTCGTGGCCGGGTCTCATCCACCCAGACATGAAGCGGAATGCCCGCGTCATGCGCGTGATACATCGGGCTTGTCGCCGTTCCCCAATCCACCGTCGCCAGCCAACCGGCGTTGCAATGCGTCAATAGCCGGACCGGTTCACCTGCGGGCTTTCGGGCTGCAATTTCCTTGATCAGTTGCAGCCCGTGGCGACCTATCGAGGCATTGATCTCAACATCTTCGTCTGCAACCTCCTGTGCCAGTGCCCAGGCCCGTTCAGCACGATCACTTGGGGCAAGTGGCATCAGCGAGTCGCGGCATCTGTCCAATGCCCATCGCAGGTTGATTGCCGTTGGCCGGGTCGCGTGCAATACGTCATATGCGGCATCGAACGAAGCGTCAGAGCTGTCACGGGACATCTGTTCGGCAATTCCAAACGCGGCTGTTGCACCAATCAGTGGCGCACCCCTGACCCACATGTCGCGGATCGCTGTCGCAAATTCATCCAGCGTTTTCAGGGCAACCACCCGAAAGTCATGGGGCAGCCAACGCTGGTCGATAATCCGAACCTCACCTGCCGATTTGTCCCACCAAATCGACCGGTAATGAGCACCCTGTACTTTCATAATTCGGTCTCCGTTTGCGAATAGCCTGATCAGAAGTCTTTCGCAGCCTGCGTTCTTTCGGCGGGCTTGTAAACGGGCGTTTCTGGTTACCGTCTGGCATTTTAGCTTGCCGGTGACTGCACTTACCCTCGGGTCGCTGCGCGAAGTTCCCGCTCTAACGCATCCAGAAACCTCGAACGATCTGCTTTGCTGAACGGTCGGCCGCCGCCTCCGGCCCCCAATGGATTGGCGGCCCGCAGGTCAGCCATCAAATCACGCATCGCCAATTGCTGGCCAATGTTGGCTGCCGTAAAGGCCTCGCCGTTGGGGCGCAAAACTCGGGCACCTGTTTCGACGCATTTCGCGGCCAGAGGGATATCGGAGGTCACAACTACATCCTCAGCGCCACAGCGTTCTGCAATCCATTTGTCGGCTTCGTCAGCACCTTCCGAGACCACGATGACCTGTACAAGCGGGTTTGCTGACGGTCGAAGACCGCCATTCGACACCAGTGCCATAGGCACCTTGTGTCGTGTTGCAACCCGTTCGGCCTCGGCCTTTACAGGGCAGGCATCGCCATCGACATACAGCGTTGTCACGCCTTTTTGGCCTCTTTTTTCTCTGGTTCAGCAGGTTTCTTCCGCACCTTGAATTCCTCCGGGATCGGCATCCGGTTGAAAGCATCCAGCCCGGCGATCTTGTAAGCCTCGGCCAGAGTTGGATAGTTGAACGTGTTTTGAACGAAGTAATCGACAGTGCCCTTCAGGTTCAGCACCGCCTGAGCGATGTGGATCAGTTCGGTCGCACCTTCGCCCACAATCTGCACGCCCAAGACACGGCGGGTTTTAAGCGAAAACAGCATCTTCAGCATACCGTGTTCCAGACCCATGATATGCCCGCGCGAGGTTTCGCGGAATCGGGCCACGCCAACCTCATAGGGAATGCCACGCTCCTGAAGTTCTTCCTCGGACATGCCGCAGGTGGAAATTTCGGGAACCGAGTAGATGCCATAGGGGTACCACGGGCTTTCCGGCAGTGTAGGTGTCTCGAGCGCATGGCAGGCAGCCACACGCCCTTGCTGTAATGAAGTCGAGGCCAGCGAAGGGTGACCGATCACATCCCCGGTCGCATAGATATGCGGAACCGCGGTCTGATATGTCTTGCGGTCTACCTTGATCCGATTGCGGTGATCGGTTTCCAGTCCAACTGAATCCAGATTGAGTTTCGATGTTGCGCCCATGCGCCCGGCTGCAAACAGCAGCATTTCCGCCCGCACGTGGCGCCCGTTTTCAAGGGTCACTTCCACATGCTCGCCCGCATCTTCAATCTTTTCGACAGCCGATCCCAACCTCAGATCAACACCGTTTTCGCGGATCTGATGGGTGAAATCATGAATCAAGCGGCTATCGATGAAGTCCAGAAACGTATCCCGCGGCTCGATCAGCGTCACCCGAACGTCCAGTGCCGAGAACATCGTGGCGTATTCGACCCCAATGACCCCGGCACCGATAACAACCAGTGAACGCGGGATTTCCGCCATTTCCAGAAACTCGTCGCCATCGACCACGGTCTTGCCGTTAAACGGAACATAATCGGGGCGGTAGGTCTTGGTTCCTGTCGCAATCAAAAACTTGGCGGCCGTTACACGTGTGGTCTCTCCGGCATCGGTGGCGACTTCCACTTCATGTGGCCCGACGAACTTGGCTAAACCGTCCAGAGTATCGACGTGGTTCCGGTTGAACTGATGTTCCAACACATCGACCTCGTGATCGAGGGTCATGTGCAGGCGGGCTTTCAGATCTTCGGCGCGGATCTGGTCCTTGACCCGATAGGAACGGCCATAAAAGCTGCGCTCGCGCCAGCCCGACAGGTTCAGAACCGTTTCGCGCAATGTCTTGGATGGGATAGTTCCGGTGTGAACGGACACCCCACCAAAACGGTCTTTTCGGTCAATCACCAGAACCCGTCGCTTGAGCTTGCCAGCCTGAATGGCCGCAGAACGCCCCGAAGGCCCGGACCCGATGATGACCAGATCATAGTCGTATTTGCTCATATCTCAGTCTCCGTACAGCGCTTCGGCGTGGAAAACGATGTGATCTTCCATGAAGGTAGATACGAAGAAATACGAATGGTCATACCCCGGCTGGAGGCGGAAGGTTGCTTGCTGGCGACGCTCTGCGATGGCTTGGGCAAGCGCTTCTGGGCGCAGCAGGTCCATGAACTGATCATTGGTGCCCGTATCGATCAGGATGGGGCCGTCGAAACCGGTTTCTTTCATCAACAGGGAAGCATCGTGTTTGGCCCAAAGGGATTCATCATCCCCCAGATACGCGCCCAGCTGTTTGCGCCCCCAGTCAGCGCCCGTCGGGTTCGCGATGGGTGCGAAGGCCGAAACCGAGCGGTACCGTCCCGGAAGGTTCATGGCCAGTGTCAATGCGCCATGCCCGCCCATGGAATGACCCGTAATGGCCTGACGTTCGCTGTCGATGGCAAAGTTTTCGAACAGCAAGGCGGGCAATTCGTCGGCAATGTAATCCCACATCCGGAAATGCGGTGCCCAAGGCTCCTGCGTGGCGTTCACGTAAAACCCAGCGCCCTGGCCCAAATCGTAGTCGTTGTGATCCGCAACACCTTCACCGCGTGGCGAAGTGTCGGGAAATACCACCGCAATGCCTTGTTCCGCAGCCCAAGCTTGTGCGCCGGCTTTTGTCATCGCGTTTTCATGGGTGCAGGTCAGACCAGACAGATACCACAAGATCGGAACCGGGCCATCTTTCGCCTCGGCCGGAAGAAAAAGGCCAAACGTCATGTCGCATTGGCATGCCGACGAAGCATGTCGATACACGCCTTGCACTCCGCCGAAACAGGCATTTTCCGAAAGGGTTTCCATCAGGCATCGTCCTTATTCTAGAGTCGCAACATGGCTAACGATCCACGGACCCGGCGTAAAGTCCGAGTGCCTTTGGAGTGAGTATTTTTAAAAGGGTGAAGGTCAGGGGGTACCTAGAGCCGCAATAACAAGTGGTATGGTGACAATGCTGACGAGCGTCGACAGTAAAATAGCAGCCGAGGCGCGCTGTGGGGCAATGCCGTAATGCGCGGCCAGCATATAGACATTTCCTGCTACGGGCAGAGCTGCTGCTGCAATTGCAACGCTTGCCGGGAATGTTTCGATCGGGATCAGCCAGATCAGGGTGATTGCTACGAAAAGCGGGTGGAGCACTAGTTTGCAGAAACTCAACCAGGCCGCGATCTGAATTCTTTCCGCGGATTTGCCAGCAAGGGACGCACCGATTGCAAAAAGTGCTCCGGGGGTTGCGGCACCACCTAGAATGTCAAGAAAGCTGTTCAACGGATCGGGAACCGGGATTTGCAGGGATGACCAGACGAGCCCGGCAGAGATCGAGACAATCATCGGGTTCTTGAGCAGACCCATTCCAATCAGTTTGAAAGTGGCTGGCGTCAGCCTTCCGTCACGCCCACCGTTGATCAGGATCACGATCAGAGACGAGAATACAACCAGATCTACGGTCAGAACCAGCATGACCGGGCCAATAGCGGCTTCGGTGAACAGCAGCGCGAGCATCGGCAGGCCAAGAAAGCCAACGTTCCCAATAGCAGCGCATTGTGCCTCAACCGCCGAAGTAGGCACGTCCAGGCCGCGTATCCACGCAACGCAAGTTGCTATGCCATAAACAGCAGCGGTTCCAATGAGATAACCGAAGATCAGTCTTGCGTTGAAAATCTCTGCAAAGGGTAGGGTCGCCGCAAATCGAAAAAGCATTGCCGACAGCGCGAAGAAGAAGACGAACTTGGTCAGGTATGCGGTTGCTTCGGCCGTAAAGAACCGTGTGCGCCCAGCCCAAAAGCCAAGGCCGATGATTGCAAAAAAGGGAAGTGTACGCAAAAAGATATCGGCCATGGGCCAAGTCCTAGCACGGTTTAGAACCGTCGCAAGAGCTCAACACCCCAAATTGGGCGAGGTCAGAGTTAAAGGGAATACGAGAATCCTTGTACCTGAACCGAACGGTTTATAAACTGTGACAGGTATTGATCGAGGAGATGACATGACCCAGACCGCCACCATCCTGCGCACAGGCCGAAAGTTTGATCAGGTTTTGCGCGGGGCCCGAGAGGTTTTCATGGCGGACGGATTCGAGGGCGCAAGCGTGGATGACATTGCCCGCGCGGCTGGAGTGTCAAAAGCAACCTTGTACAGCTATTTTCCGGACAAGCGCCTTTTGTTCATGGAAGTTGCACAAACGGAATGCTGTCTTATGGCCGAACGGGTCGTCGCGATGATCGACGAGACCAAACCCGCACGAGAAGTTTTGATGATCGCGGCCACACAGTTGACGGCGTTTCTGGTTTCAGATTTCGCGCAGCAGGTTTTCCGCATTTGTGTTGCCGAACGAGACCGGTTTCCGGAACTTGGCCGCGCATTTTACGAAGCGGGGCCGCAAAACGGCCAGCGTCAAATGGCAGAATACCTTGAAAAAGCCGTGGCTAAAGGTGAGTTAGCAGTTGAAAATGTCCAAATAGCGGCTGAGCAGTTTTCCGAGCTTTGCAAAGTACGGATCTGGACCCGGGCTGCATTTGGAATTCAGAATTCATTCAGCAATGAAGAAATCGCTGAAGTAGCGACACAAGCCGTGGACATGTTTCTTGCCCGGTATGGGGTCTGATCCAAGAAAGAAATGGCCCATATCCGGATCAGGGATACAGGCCATTGCTCACACACCAGAACACTCGATGCAGTTCAGCTTACTGCGATAAGTCTTTTCAAACTCTTTATTTGTCGAACTATTGGCGTGGCTTGGGACCCAACATTGGCCGGAAAGAAAAGCAGGTCAGCGTTCAAACTTGTTGCCCAGCTTGATGCACTTTAGCTCGTTAGCAACAGGCCAAGCCAGAAAGAAAACCAGCACAGAGCAAGGCTGATCAGAATATTGCCTGCTGCCAAAAGCAATGTGCGCTCGCGGTGAAGTTCGAGCGATTGGTAGGCAAAGCTGGAGAATGTTGTAAAACCACCGCAAAACCCGAAAACAAGGCGTTTTTGGTCCTCTGGAATGTCTACTGGACCTCCTAAAAACCCAACCCAGATCCCCAGCAGCAAGCTACCCAACACATTTACGAGCAAGGTTGCTAGTGGCAAGTCGTGCCGAATCTTCAGCGCCAGCCAATGGCGCATCACAGCCCCCAGACCTCCGCCCAACGCGAACATGGAATGAAGATACACTTCGCTCATGACGGCGTCTTTTCGGAATGAAAATGCCGTCCAAGTCTTTCACCAAACAGCGCGGCAGCAAGGCCAAATGAAACTTCAAGCCCGATTGCCAGGGACGTTACCCATAGGCCGCCGTCGGCTATTCGTTCAAGATCTGCAACAAAAGACGAAAAGGTCGACAATCCACCGCAAAACCCGACGGCGCCAAGATGCAGAACATGCGCGTGCACCTTATGGCGCACGGAATATAGCGAGCCCAGAACAAAACAGGCGACTACGTTGATGCCAAAAGTCGAGGTGAGAAAGCTTAGGCCTGGGATCTCTAGTGCAAACGCCTCACGCAACAACGACCCAAGCGCACCGCCTGCGAAGACGGACAGAAACATCACGCTTTTTCGGTCACGCCAGAGGTGGGATTGTGTGTTTGCCAAGGATCGGCCCTTTGTCGTCCGTTAAGCGTGATTTATCCGCCGGTTGCACCGGGTTCAACAGTTGGGAGGTTCGTAACATGATTTCACGTTTGCGTCCCTCAGCAGACATTTTTCCGCGGGCACTTGAAATAAAATTTCAATCTGTTTCACGTTGAGTTCTGACAGCATGGCTCATCAGCCCGATAATAACACAAGGAGTATGGAACATGATTGTACGCAGAATTTTCTTTTTTCTGAGCTGTGTCTGTCTGCCGGTGGTTCTGATCCTTGGGTTCTTCTGGTCTCATGCGCTTTGGCTTCTGATCATTTTGGTGCCGTACGCGATCATCGGTCTTTATGATGTTCTGACGACCAGGCATAACGTCCTGAACAATTACCCGGTTCTTGGGCATTTCCGGTACATGCTGGAATTTGTAAGCCCGGAAATTCGCCAATATTTTGTGGAAACCAACGAAAGCGGACGGCCTTTCAACAGGATTGTCCGAGGGCTGGTTTATTCTCGGGCCAAGGGGCAGGTGGACACACAGGCGTTCGGCACGCAATACGACATTACGGAAACCGGGTATCATCGCGCCAACCACTCACTAGCCCCCAAACATGTAGACAAAAGTGAAGAACGCATAGTGCTGGGGGGTCCGCAATGTACGCAACCCTACAGCGCCTCACGCCTTAATGTGTCTGCCATGAGCTTTGGCGCGCTCAGCGCCAATGCCATCCGCGCGCTGAACGGAGGAGCCAAGGATGGGGGGTTCGCGCATAACACCGGAGAGGGTGGGCTGTCACCGCATCATCTGGCCGAAGGCGGGGACATCATCTGGCAAATCGGGACGGGTTACTTCGGGTGCCGGACCCCTGCTGGTGGATTTGACAAGGACAAGTTTGCCGAAAAGGCAGGAAGGGACGTGGTCAAGGCTATTGAGATCAAGCTGTCTCAAGGTGCAAAGCCCGCCCATGGCGGTGTTCTGCCTGCTGCCAAAGTCGATGCCGAGATTGCCGAGATACGGGGAGTGCCCGAACATCAGGATGTGATTTCTCCGCCCACCCACAGTGCCTTCGATGGGCCCACAGGTTTGATGCATTTTGTCCAGCACCTGCGAGAAATGTCAGGCGGCAAACCTGTCGGGTTCAAGCTGTGCATCGGCAGGCCGTCCGAATTCATGGCGATCTGTAAAGCAATGCTTGAAACGGGTATCTTGCCGGATTTCATCACAATTGACGGGGCAGAAGGGGGCACGGGCGCAGCCCCGGTGGAATTCACCAACCGGTTGGGTATGCCCCTGAACGAAGCCTTGATCTTTGTCAGCAACTGTTTGCGCGGTGTCGGAGTGCGTGACAAGATCCGGATCATCTGTTCCGGAAAAGTGGCGACCGGTTATGACATGGTCGAGAAGTTGGCGCTTGGTGCCGACATGTGCAACTCTGCGCGCGCGATGATGTTTGCGGTGGGTTGCATCCAGGCATTGCATTGCAACACAAACCGTTGTCCGTCAGGGGTGGCTACACAAGATCCCATCCGCGGGCGCGCTGTGAACGTGCCGCAGAAACGCCGGCGTGTTCATCGCTATCACGATGCCACACTGGAAAGTTTCCGCGAGCTTTTGGGCGCGATGGGCAAGGAAAAAGCGTCCGAGTTACATCCCCGTGATATCCTGCGCCGAACTGCGGACGAGCATGAGCGTACCTATGCCGAGCTTTATATTTATCTGGAGGACGGTGCCTTGTTAAAGGACGACATTCCCGAAGAATTTGCAGATGATTGGAACCGAGCTTCGGCCGCACAATTCTGAAAACCACATTGGGTAGCGCGATGATTGGGCATGTGAAAGCGCGGCCGTAGTTGCCCGCTTTTTCCGCCGTCTTATGCAACTTTCGTTATCTGGGAATGGATCGCGGGTTGTTTGCCACGTGGGTATTGATCTTGCGAATGCTCCATTCAACAGAATCTCTCATCGCGCGCCCCAACGCCAGGTCAAACGCGTTGATCAGATCCGGCGTCTGATCGCTTGCCGCCACGACGTTTTCCTGGAACGAGCTGGATGCAACGATTTTATCTTCGTATTCGTCGATCACCTTGATGTTAATACGAACTTCGACGCGAATATTGGCTCCGTTCTCGGTATTTTCGATCACGACCCCCTGAAACTCTCGAAGGTCCGGGGCTATTACATAATCGGCCCGCAGGCCAACGGTTGAGCGTCCAACAGCTGCGACTTTGCCCGAGTTCTCAAAGCTTTCAACCAACAAGGTTTGAACGATCAAGGGCGCGCGATCCACCCAGCGGGCGCGGGGCAAATATTGAACCTGCAACGAGGTGGGCTGAATGGCAATCTGGTCCGTGTTCACTGCGGCAGTTGCCGTGGGTTCCTGAACGACGATCTGCTTTTCAATCCTGGGCAGTGCGGAGGAAAACGTGCTTTTTGGGGTCAGCAGATACAAATCATTTGGTTTCGCCGCTTGTTGCAACGTGCCCAGACCAGCGCAGCCGCCAAACAACGCGACCATCAACATTGCAAGTGCAGGCTTGATCATTGACGGAACTCCGATGCTTGGGTGCCCAGAAGGAAACGTGCCGGATCGCGTTCAACTTTGTCTACGAGGCGATCCAGACTGATAACAAGACGCTGGGATTCTTCGATGAAACGAACAAACTGAGGCAACCCGACCCGCAGGAAGTCTGACACTTGTCGGCGGTTGCTCTGAACAATGCCGTCGATGGTTCCCAGCAATTCGGACGCGGAATTTGACGCGCTCAGGACGTCGTCCGAGATCTGGTCGATCTTTTCCGTTATGCCCGCGACAGTTTCAGTCACCTGATTGGCCGCCTTCCGGACATCTTCCGCAACAGGTGCCACGTCTTCCTCCATGACACGATTTGCAGAGTCAAAAGCGGATTCTGCCGAAGCCAGCGCCCCCTTGGCGGACTCCATGGCCGTAGTAATCGAACCAAGCGTCGTATTGGCGTTCATCACGGTTTCGTTTACAATTCCAAGGGTGATGCTGCCTTCATCAGACAGAACGGTCAATCGTTCAGCCAGTTGCGAGCCTCGCTCGATGAAAGGCTTCACGTCCTGCTGCAAAATGCGGTCCGCCGTCTGAAGGGTTGTTTTAGCTTCGTCCAGCGCCGTTTTGGCGGACCCGGATGCCGTTTTGACGGCTTCCAATGTTTCCGTGCCGGTCTTGAGCGTTGTTTGCGCAGTTTCGATCAGTGGGTCCAGCCGCTTTGAAAACGCGCCAATATCCTGCGCAGCGCTGCCGATGTCATTTGCGACGGATTCAAAACTTGTCAGTGTCTTGTCCAGTTTACCCGTAGCCGAAGCAAGATTGTCCAGAATACCGCTCACAGCTTCCCGGTTTTTATCATCGACGACTTTGTTCAGGTTTTCCAAAAGTGTCACGGCTTCATCCAGAACTTTTGGCGCGCCTTCGAACAGGGATTGAATTGCGCTGCGTTTGCTCTTGATAACACTCTTTTGTGGCAATCGTTCAGCGTTAGCCGATCCGCCGGTCAGTTCAACATAGCCAACACCGGTCACGCCAAGTGACTGAAGCTGCGCGATTGTCTCATTGGTTATCGGAATGTCTGCGTCCACTTCGATCCGCACCCGAACCTTTGACGGATCATTTTCATCCAGTTGCAAGGAAACGACCTGCCCGACCGGCAGGCCGTTGAAGTTCACGCCGCCGGCTGCCGACAGACCTGCGACATTGTCAAATAGTACATCGTAATAAGCGTATTGGCGCGTGATCTCAAACTTGGCGAGCCACAGGAAAAAGCCGAATGCGCCCAACAACCCCGCAAGGGTAAACGCGCCGATCAGAATATAGTTCGCCCGGGTTTCCATTGCCTTTACCTGTTTTGCCCCTTCTGTTGCGCCGCGCGGGCGCGGGGGCCTGTGAAGTATTCCTGTACCCAAGGATGGTCGACCTTGGTCATATCCTCAATCGGACCTTCAACCAGCACACGCTTTTCTGCAAGCACTGCAACGCGGTCGCAGATCGCGTATAGACTGTCCAGATCATGGGTGACCATGAAAACAGTCAACCCAAGTGCCTGCTGCAACTCGCCGATCAGCTCATCATACGCGGCTGCGCCAATCGGGTCCAATCCTGCGGTCGGTTCGTCCAGAAAAACGATCTCGGGGTCAAGGGCAAGCGCTCGTGCTAGCGCGGCGCGTTTGCGCATGCCACCCGACAGTTCTGACGGAAACTTGCCGCAACTCAGCTGCGGCAGACCCACGAGGCTGATCTTCAATGCACCCAGAGACTCCATCAGTTTTTCGCTGAGACCTGTGTGTTCCCGCAAAGGAGCCATCACATTTTGGAGCACGGTCAGCGACGAAAACAGTGCCCCGTCCTGAAAAGCAACGCCCCAGTGGCGTTCGATTCTGCGACGATCATCTTCCGGACCATTCAGAACATCGACGCCCAGCACCTCGATTTCTCCGGCGGCGGGTTTGTTCAGCCCTACGATAGTTCTGAGTAATACGGATTTACCGGTGCCCGACCCGCCAACGATTCCCAGAACTTCTCCCTTCCAGACATCAAGATTCAGGTTTTCGTGTACCACCTGGGTACCGAACTGAGTTCGGAGCCCGCGTACACGAATGACAGCCTCACGACCTTTAGTCGCGGCAGCTGATGGCTGTGGTGTATCCCCGGTCATGTCATATCCCGATCTCTGAGAAGAAGATCGAAAACAAAGCGTCGATTGCGATCACCATGAAAATGGATTGAACAACTGATGCTGTCGTACGTTGACCGACACTTTGGGCGGACCCCTTGACCTGCATTGCCTGCCAGCAGGCGATAACGCCGATGACGAGCGCAAAGAACGGAGCTTTGATAAGACCGACTGCCAATTGCCAGACGTCGGTGTTTTCCTTCAAACGGGTAAGAAACATTCCGGGGCTTACACCCAGGTCGATCCAGCTCATCAAGGCACCGCCAAACAGGCCTGCCATATCGGCGACAAAACCCAATATGGGTAGCATGATCAACAAGGCCAAAACGCGCGGAATGACCAGTACTTCGATCGGGTCCAGACCCAGCGTTCGCATTGCGTCGATTTCTTCCTGCACTTTCATCGAGCCGATTGACGCAGTGAATGCAGAACCCGAGCGCCCGGCAACGATTATAGCCGTCAGCAATATGCCCAATTCACGCAGAACCGAGATCGAGATCAGCTCGACCACGAATATCTCAGCTCCAAATTGCTTCAGTTGGGTCGCGCCCTGAAATGCTAGTACGACACCGATCAGAAACCCCATAAGGGCCACGATTGGCAGTGCCTTGAACCCGGTCTCTTCCATGTGTGTGACCAGCGCTGCCTTGCGAAGTCGCCATGGCATGACAATGGTACGAAACAGCCGATGCAGTGTCAGACCCAGAAATTCGAGGATGGAAAGCGTATCCCGCCAGGCACCTACGGTGATGTGACCCATCTGTGCGATCAAATCCAACAGACTTCGCGGTTTATCAAGTTCACCGGGTTCGTCGGGTATGCTGCGGGTTACAGTATCTATCAGAGTGGCATGTGCCGGTTTCACACCTTGAAATTCAAGTGTTGCACCTTGTGACGTGAAGCGTTTGCCAAGGTCCGCGATCAGCCAGGCACCGCCGGTATCCAGGGCTTCGACCTCGGACAGATCGAGAACAAGCCTGTCTCCGGTTGGGCGGACAGAGGCAAAACCTTGTTCAACGGTTTGCAGCGATTGCGTGAGCAGCTCTCCGGATATGCGTACACGAGTACCGCTGGAATCGTGTTCTGAGATTATCGAAGGCTGCGTCATGAGGTCATGTGAAGTGAAACATTCAGTGACCGCAATGGCTTTGTGCCATTGGACTTCTTTTTGCCGCGCTGGATGGCCTTGACGTCACGCCGACCGTCGCATTGGAGCTATGCTGAACAGGTGCATGCCAGAGGTTGTCGCACAACAACTTTGTCGGGATAGCACGCCTTTGCCTGACCGACAAATCGGTTGCGCTATGGCGGGAAGCAATACACATTCCGCGTTGTTTGTTACGGCGCGGAATCGGAGAAGTCGGTATGCATCAGACCAAGAACGTCTTGTTTGTCATCATCGACCAACTTAGAGCGGATTGCCTGTCCGGGGCCTTGGCAGACCATATGAACCTTCCGAATTTGCGGGCTTTTATGGATGAGGCCGTGACCTTTACCCGCCATTTTTCGGTCACCAATCCCTGTGGTCCCTCGCGCGCATCGATTCTGACCGGTCAATATGCGATGAATCATCGGTCGGTAAGAAACGGAACGCCGTTACGGCACGATACCCCAAACATCGCCACGGAGATGCGCAAAGCTGGTTACTTGCCAATGTTGTTTGGGTACACAGATACCTCCGCCGACCCGCGCGTCCATGATCCCAATGACCCTGACCTCAAGTCTTACGAACAGTCGATGACCGGGTTTGTTGAAGTTGTCGAAATGCGCCTTGAAGAATCATATCCTTGGCAAGCGCATCTGATGAAAAAGGGGTACCAGTTCGAAAAGTACTGGGATGTCTACAAGCCCGTTTCGCCCGACGGTGGACACCCGCGGCTGAATGATCCCGCGCTGTATCGGGCGGAAGACAGCGATACAGCTTTTCTGACAGATGCCTTTCTTGATGGGATCGCGCCGCATCGTGGAAAGGGTTGGTTCGCCCATTTGACCTATATCCGCCCGCATCCGCCCTTGGTCGCACCGGCCCCGTACAATGACATGTATGACCCGGCGGATATCCCTCTGCCGCACTGCTTGCCAAGCGCAGCAGCAGAAAAAGCAGTGCACCCGTTCTTTGGACCAAAGCTGGATACCTTTAGCGCGAAAAAATTCGTTCACGGTTTCGATGACGTTGAACCTACGGACGAAAACATTCGCACCTTGCGTGCTATATATCTGGGTCTGGCGACCGAGGTTGATCACCACATCGGTCGTGTTGTCCAGTACCTGAAGGACAGCGGGCAATACGACGATACATTGCTGGTTATCACCGCCGATCATGGTGAAATGCTGGGGGATCGACACAGCTGGGGCAAAATGACGGTCTACGACGCAGCGTATCACACACCGCTGATGATCCGTTTGCCCGGGAATGAAGCTATGGCGGGAAGCAAGATCACCGTTCCAACCGAGTCCGTGGATGTCACTCCGACCATACTGGACTGGATTGGTCAGGCTGTTCCGAACGCTATGGATGGTCGGTCCTTGCTGCCATTGTTGCGGGGTAATATCCCAGACGATTGGCGCGACTATTCTTTCAGTGAACTTGATTTTTCAGAACCTGAAAACCCTACGCTGTGGCAGCAAGACTTGGGGACCGGTAACAGCGACTCGTGTTTGGGAATATTGCGGGATGAACGGTTCACACTGGTCGAGTTCGCTGCCGATCTGCCCCCGATCCTGTTCGACCACCAAGGTAAGGGCGAATTCGAGAACGTCGCGGAGAATCCAGATTTTGCAACGGACCTCGCACGGTTAAGCCGACAGATGTTGCGCCACCGGATGAAAAATATGGACCACACATTGTCCTTGCATTCGATCACATCTGAGGGTGCAAAATCCCGCCCCAGATACACATCTTAGAACGCGGTTTTTTGTCAACGTTCATCTATTCTAACTATACCGGGCACTCGGTCACGGGCAGGTGTGTCGACGTATTTCTCTTTGCGCATTCGCGGATTGGCAAAAGCACTTGAACGAAGGCAGAGTCCGAAACGCCTCCTCTCAATTCCACTACCCGCGCGTGATTTCTGATGCTACGCATGAGCCGTGGAGAAGACCAACTTGAACATAACCGAAAAGCGTATCAAGGCGATGACGACCGCCGGGCTGAACCTGATCGGTCAGGCGCTTTCCATTTATGACAGCAAGTTGCAACTGGTGCTCAGCAATCGCCGCTTCCAGGAAATGTTCGGTTTGCCGGATGAGCTGGTTCAAAGGGGCGCTCTGTTTCGCGACACGATCCACTTTCTTGCCAGCCGCGGTGAGTATGGCGACGATGAAAGTGTCGAGGAAATGGTCAATCTGCGTGTCCAGCAAGCCTTGGCGTTTGAGCCCCACTACATGGAGCGCGTGCGCCCCAATGGGCAGGTTGTTTCAATTGAAGGCGCGCCGCTGCCCCAAGGCGGGTGGGTCGCGGTCTACACGGATATTACCGGCACGCGGCGGGCGGAAAACCTGTTGCGGGCGCGGTCAGAGGAACTGTCGGAACAGTTGCTGAGCCACGCGGAAGAACTGTCCGCAACCAACCGCAAACTTGCGGCCACGATCGCGGCGCTTGAAGAGGCCAAGCGGGAACTGACCGAAATCGAAGCGCGTACTCGTATGGTGACCGAGATGATGCCGGCTCATATCGCGCATTTGGACAGCGACGGCCGTTACGATTACTCGAACCGCCGCCTGAGCGCCGTCATGCCCGGGCGTCCGTCCGATATTCTGGGACTTCATATTTCTGAAGCGTTAGGCACGGCCGCCTTTGAACGGGTTCAGGCCCATTTGCTTAAGGCCTATAGCGGAGAGCCGTCGGTCTTTGAGTTCACTGAAGATCAGGATTCCCGCCGTATTCGGGTTTCGTTTACGCCAGATGGGGCAGGGGGTGTGTACGTGATGTCGGTGGACATCACCGAAGAGACACAGGCACGCGTTGCATTACAGCAAACCCGCCGCCGGGCGATGGCTGCCCAGATGACCAGCGGGCTTGCCCATGACTTCTCCAATCTGCTCACTATCATCCTTGGGATGCAGTCCCGCCTCGACAAGATGGATTTGCCGGATGGCGCGCAGGAACTTGTGGCCGCAACTCAACAAACGGCGCGCCGGGGCGGGCAGCTGTTGAACCGGATCGCCGACATGACTGGAAACCGAACGCCGCAACCGCAGGCCACTGACATCGGGGGATTGTTGGAAGACCTGAGGATTCTGGCGACGCCCTCGCTGCCTCGCGGTGTGGGCCTGTCCGTCGTAAACACCTTGCCAAAACAGACATTGATGCTTGATCCGGGTATGGTTCAGGATGCGCTTTTGAATTTGGTTCTGAATGCCAGGGATGCCTGCGGGAGCACGGGCCAGATCACAATCAGTGCACATGCCATTGGTGAGATCTGGATCGAAGTCACGGTTTCCGACACTGGGCCGGGGTTTTCACCCGAGGCGCTTGAAAAAGCGCTGAACCCGTTTTTCACAACAAAAGGGAGCGACGGTTCGGGTCTGGGGCTGCCGATGGTTTATGATACGGTCAAGCTTGCTGGTGGCGATCTGAATCTAAGAAATACGCCATCTGGGGCCTCAGTTGTCATGCGTTTGCCTTTTCGGCCCGCTCCTCCGGCGCAGGACGGATTGGTTCTGTTGGTTGAAGACAGCGAAGACCTGCGCGGGCAGTTTCGGGACATGCTGGTGGATTTGGGCTTTACCGTCATTGAAGCAAATTCAGTTGATGAAGCACTAGCCTTGATATCAAGTGTGAAGGACATTTCGCTGGTCTTGTCCGATATCCGTTTGGAAGGACACGGTACAGGCTTGGATATCCTTGAACAGTTGAAACCGGGGTTGCCGCTTATCCTTATGACATCTCTGCCAAATTCAGATCCGCTGCATCAACGGGCCCTTGCTTTGGCACCTGTTTTGCGTAAACCGTTCTCACAGGCCCAATTGTCCGCTCTCATCCAAGCCGAGGCCGCCTGATGTCGCAACCAATGGTGACCATTCTCGACGACGAACCCGAAATTCGGCGCATTCTGACGGATGCGCTGGAGGATGCCGGTTTCAGAACGCAGAGTTTTTCCCGTGCCAGAGAGTTTGAAGCATCCCTTAATCGAGTAACCCCTGATGTCTGCCTTGTGGACCTGTCCTTACCAGATACCGACGGGCTGGCGCTTGTTCATCGCTTGGCGCTGGAACAGGGTGCAGCAGTGATCATTATTTCCGGCCGGGCGCAGGTTCAGGACCGTGTGACAGGGCTGGAGCTTGGCGCAGATGACTATATTACCAAGCCGTTTGACCCCACCGAGGTCGTAGCCCGGGTACGGGCCAGGTTGCGCGCGCCGCGCGGTCGGACATCACAATCGGACAGGGCGGAATTCAACGGCTGGATTGCGCATTTTGATCGGTATGTTCTGGAAGACGGGTCAGGGGCTGAAACACCTTTCAGCCATGCAGAAGGCGAGGTTTTGCGTCTGTTTCTGGAAAGCCCCAAGCGGCTGATCAGCAGGGGGCAGATGCAGGAGTCCTTGGGCGGTGCGGCCGGCGACAGTTTTGATCGTGCTATGGATGTCAGAATCTCCAGGTTGCGTACGAAACTTGGAGAAGACCCAAAGAATCCGCGCCTGATCAAAACGATTTACGGTGCCGGGTATATTTTTTTAGGGGATGTCGACTGGAAATAGCGACGCTCTGTTGGCCAGAGTGTGAACCTGAATTTCTTTCGATCCCCTCTGCGTCCGGCAGTGTAGATAGAAAACACAGTAAGCGTCGCAAGAACGAATATTTTGGTCTTTGCGCTCACTCACGCAAAGCTTGATCTTTTATCTTCACGACAGGTTCCAGCAGATACTCCAATACGGATTTTCGACCTGACAAAATGTCAACCTCTGCGATCATGCCGGGTATGATTTCCACTGCGACACCATTTCCATCGAGCATGGTGTTGCTCGTGCGAATTTCTACAACGAACACCTCTTCGTCGTTCCGCTCTGATCGTGTGACGGTATCGGCGCCAATCCGTACGATTTCACCATCCAGCGCCCCGTATCGCGCAAAATCATAAGCCGTGATCTTTACCTTTACGGGCTGTCCTGCACGCAAGAATGCAATATCTTCGGGCTTTACGTAAGCTTCGACCAATAGTGTGTCGTCCAGGGGAACAATCTCGACAAGATCTTCGCCACTCCGCGCCAAACCTCCAATGGTGGTTCGGTGGATGCGGTTGACGATACCGCGAACCGGAGAGCGAACCTGCGCTCGTGCAGCGCGGTCGCGTAGGGCAGGCAAGGCGGGTTGCAAGGTCGCAAGTTCCGCAGTTGCAATGGCCAATTCAGTAAGCGCCGCACTTCGAAATCGGCTGTGAGCAGCTTGAATCCGATCATCTATTTCATCCAAACCGGTTTGCAACCTGCTGGTCACGGCTTCGGCACGGACTTTGCGGCCGCGCCACTCGGCTTCGCTGCGCCGTAACGCCAGCAATGTCGTTGCCGGTTCCATTTGCCGCTCAACAAGCGGAGCTATGATTGCACGCTCCTCACCGAGCACCTTTAGGGTTTCTTCTGCTGTTACCTGATCCACGAGACCTTCTTCGTGTTCTCGCTGCTTTTGCTCACGTTGTCGCTCTAAGATGGCGATTTCTGCCGCCAGCTCTGCTTGCCGACCCTGATACAATGCAGTTTCCGAGCGCACGACACTGGGTGCACCTTCGATCAACTGCACATCGAAATTCAATTGCGTACCATCTATTTCTGCCTGCAGACGTTGTGCACGGGCTTGCAGCCCGAAAGCGCGCTGTTGTTCCTGGCTAAGTTGGCTGTCGATTTGTGTGGCGTCCAATTCCATCAACAATGCCCCTTTGTCGACCAACTGGCCTTCGCGCACATGAAGCGACCGCAGCACGCCAGGCTCGGCGGCGTCGATCACCTGTATGTCTCCCGAAGGCACGATCCGCCCATCGACCCTCGTTACGTCATCCAATTCGGTCAAATGCGCCCACAACCCGGCCGAGACAACACACGACAGGATCAACAGCAAGAGCAATGAACCACGAACGGGGGACCGCCCCTGCATTTCGCGCGCCAACTTCGCCAGATCAGGATGCTGCGACATTCAGGTGCCTCCCTTTCTGACGCATGTGCTGCGTCAGCAGGCTTTTGGGTCCATCAGCTGCGATTTTTCCGTTTTCCAGAACGATAACCCTGTCCACAAGCTCCAGCAGACTGGTTCTGTGCGTTACAATGACCAGGGTTGACCCGGAGGTTGACGCACTCAGGCGTTGAACCACTTGGGCTTCGGTTTTGACGTCCATCGCACTGGTTGGTTCATCAAAAAGCAAAACCGGAGGTCGCCCGATAAGTGCCCGTGCCAGGGCGATTGCCTGCCGTTGCCCACCGGAAAGCCCCTCACCGCGTTCAGCGAGTTGAAGGTCATAGCCCGAAGGATGGCTGTTCACGAATTCTTCGACACCGGCAATACGGCCGGCTTCGATGATGTCGCAATCTCTGGGCCGGACTGCGCCACTTGCGATATTGTCCCTGACAGACCCCGAAAAAAGCCAGACATCCTGCAGAACGGATCCGATATTGCGTCGCAAGTCACCCGGGTCGATCTGACGTATGTCTAATCCATCAATCATGACCGAGCCCACTCGCGGCGTGTAAAGCCCCAATAGCAGGCGCGCAATCGTGCTTTTCCCGCACCCGATTTGACCGAGAATTGCGACTTTCTCGCCAGGCTTGATTGTGAATGAGACACCATGCAGGGTATCTTCGCTTTGGTCAGAATACGAGAAATGCACGTTATTGAAGGCAATTGCCCCTTTGAAATCAGATCGGGTCAGCCATGTGCGCCCTTCCGGGCGTTCGCTTTCTGCATGCATTAGCGCATTGAGGTTGCGATAGGCGCACCTGGCCTGATTTACGCGGGTCAAAGTCTGCGCCAGTTGACCCAGAGGGGCCAACGCCCGACCAGTCAACATTACCGAAGCCACCAGCGCACCCATGCTGGCTTGCCCGTTTGTAATCAGAAAAACACCAAGAAATACGACAAGCACTTGTGCGGCCTGTTGGGTGAATCCGGTCAGGTTCAGGGCAAATTGCGTGACAGTTCGGCTTCGTGCACCATGCGCTGACTGCTGTTCGATGGCCTGTTCCCATCGTGCGCGCATTTTTCTGCCTGCTGCCGTTGTTTTAATGGTTTCAAGTCCCGAGACAGCCTCAACCAGAACTGATTGCTTGGACTGTCCATCGGACAAGCTTCGTTCCGCCATCCTTGATAAAACTGGCTGCACCGCCAAACCTGTCAGGAGCACCACCGGTACGGCCAGTGCAGGGATCAAAGCCAGTTGTCCCCCAACCAGATAGATCACCAGGATGAACAACCCGATGAAAGGCAGGTCAACAACGGCCACCAGCGTCGCGGATGTAAAGAATTCTCGCAGAGTTTCAAACTCGCGAATGGTGCTGGTCATGGCACCGGTAGACCCAGTGCGCGATTTCATCTGGATGTTCAGCAACTGGTCGAAAATGCGCCGGCCCATCAACAAGTCGGCTTTCTGCCCAGCCTTGTCGATAAATCCCGCCCGCAGCAACTTGAGGGCAAAGTCAAAACACAGTGCCAACGCCACACCCAGGGTCAAAGCGATCAGAGACTCTGTTGCTTCGTTGGGCAATACCCGGTCATAGACCACCATGATGAAAACGGACGTAGACAAACCAAGGAGGTTTGCCAGCGCCGCAGCGAGTGCGACTTGAACGTATGACCACCGGCTGGCGGACAGGGCGTTCCAGAACCAGTGACCGCCATGTGAACCGGGCCCGTCCAATGTTTCGCCGTCGTGATGGCGACGGAACAGGATTGCGTAACCGGTATGACAGGCTGCCAGCATGTCTTCGGAAACTTCACCGATACCTTCGCCAAGCTCTGGGTCGAAGACCAAAAAGGCGCCAGCTTGCGTTCGTCCGTGAAAGACAACGGCTTTACCCTCTGCCAACAGCAACAGGGTGGGTGTCAGATTGTCATCCAAGTCGGAAAGGCGCATTGCCCCATATCCCGCCTGCATGCCCGCCTTTGGCGCGAGGGCGAGAATGTCCCGTACTGTCAAATCCCCATCTGCGCCAGTTTGCGCCGCGTGCAGCACCGCGAGACTCAATGGCCGTTCAAGTGCCGACGAGATATTCAACAGACAGGCTTCAAACGGTGTAAGTAACGAGGCATCGGTGGCAGGGTGGGATGCGTTCATTGTGTAGTGCCCCAGTCGCCCAATGAAACCCCAAGCAGGTCGAGTATGTCTCCGGTCAGGCTTAGGGCTGCATAATTGGTTAGAAAGTAGCTCTGTTCCGCAAGGATCAAACGTTCCTGAGCATTTACGTAGTCGCGCTGAGCATCCAGAATTTCAATGAGGCTACGGCGGCCGATTGAAAATTGTTCACGGGATGCAGCGACACTTTCCGCGTTAGCCTCTACGGCAATTCGGGCTTCGCGTAACCGATCGGCACCCGCTTTTTGATCCGAACGGATAAAACCCAATTCTCGCGTAATTTCTCGGATAAGCTGCTCGCGCGCAAACTCTGTCTCTTTGACCAACGATTCCGCCGCTGCTATTGCGGCGCGGCGTTGGCCGGTGCTGTCCAACTCGTAATTGAAAGAAAGATCCACTCCAAAATTCGCGTCACGATTGTTATCCTGGTTTGCGAATGCGGCGACCCTGACATCAGGGCTGCGGCGCGCTTGCGCTGCGGACCATTCCGCCTTGGCGGCCAGAAGGCTTGCATCGGACCGCCGAACCTGAGGACTGTTCATTATGATCTGCATGTCACTTCTTTCCAGCCCAGGTGCCGGAACTGGTGCAGAAAGAGTGCCAGGTTCATCCCCAAATACTTCGCGGAACCGCGCTTCGGCACGGTCTGTGCGCGCATACGCATCAGCCAGTTTTGTGCGTGCATCGGACATGCGTGACCGGGCTGCCAGGACGTCGGCACTTGAACCGACGCCGTTTTCTGTTCGGTCGGTTATCTGGCGAACAAGCTCTTCATGGGTCAAAACATTCTGTGCTGCGATGCTTTGAATCTTTCGTTGATCGAGGACAAGTACATAGGTCTCGATAGCTGCGAGCGCAGTGGATGAGGCCGTTTGAATTTGATCGCCTCTGCTTTCCAAGACACGTGCCCGCGCAGCGGTCAGATCCCCTGAAGCCGCCCCGCCGTCATAGACCAATTGTGAGACCCTCAGATACGGCGATACATCCGCAATATCTGATGCAATCCTTTCAGATCGCGCGTTTAGCCCCAGCGAAATCTCCGGGAGAAAAGCGCCTTCAGCCGCGTCTTGTTTGGCCTTCGCGATGCCCATTCTGGATTTGACTTGCGCCAGGTTTGGGCTGTTCTCAACCGCCTTTTTTACCCGCTGCCCGAAGGCGCTGTGACTGAGTGTTTTTGATGGTTTAGTTGCCCCAGCACCGGCTGTTTGGGCTGCGAAGGACATCGTCACAGGCGTCAAATCGGGTGGACGCGTGCAGGCGGAAACCGAAACCAGAAGCAGACTGAGCGCGACAAAATACTGCGAATACTTACTAAATGGCATACTGACCCTCCTGCCACCGATGGTCGAGCAAGCTTTCCTTTCGTTGGGCGGCTGCCAGCGCCTCCATAAATTCTGAAGCACCCGACCTAACGCCGGTCGACGACTTTTTCTCCAATTGCTCGACGCGCATTTGAGCTGGCAAGAGCCACGCGCAATGGGTCAAGGAAACTTGGTGGGCATGTATGAGGCGCAGGCCTCCGTTCATGGCGAGCAATGACAGATGCGCTGAAGGAACTTGCCGCAAGGCAACCAGCTTGACACCAAAGTAACCGTCGAGGCATTCGTCCATTTGTGCGCAGGCGAGTGGGGAAAAAAGCCCCATATCGCCTATCGTACGGCACAACTGATATGTGTTCTCCAGTGATGCTGTAAGAGTGCGAAAGAACGCCTGGACATTTCGCAGTTCAGCCCCCAGCGCTCCGGTTCGGTCAAAGAATGGTTCATCGTCGGGGTTGTCGGTAACCAGCTCCAGGCTTTCGTTGACAAGCAAGTCAAATTCCCCCTCTCCGGTTTCGTCCTGAAGCTCAGGTGGTCGGGATTGAAAGGGCACACACCGTAGTGCCGAGGGAACATAGCTTGCGCGCCATTCCCCTTTTGCTGACACGTATGGCGTCGGTTTGTCTGGTGTCATCGATAAGATTGCCACGGGGTAAAATCCCCGTTTGGATTTCCGGAACGCGATCGGAAAATTGGCCGCTGCCTGTAGGATCTCTGCCTCAGCCACCGGGCAGTCGACCATATCGCGCGCGAATTCGAACGACGTGTAACGTTTCCAGAACCGATGACCATGTCGTACTCGTGTGACCGGGGTTAAGCCATTCTGTGCCATAACTGCCTCGTGTTTCTGATGAACGCCAATTTGTTCCTGAGCTGGCTCAGGCCGTCGCACCGGTTGGGTCGGTGTGTATGATGTTGTCGGCTGTCAAGCCGCTGAGATCGGCGAGGCCATGGAAAGTGGCGAGGGTCTCGACGTTGGCATCGCCAGGTGTCACGAAATCAACTTTGATCAGGACACTGTCCGTTCCGTCCGTTGCCATCACATAGAGCGCGTCACCTGCAATTGCTCCGGCAAGGCTCTCTACAGCCGTTTCGAGTGTAACGGCATTGAGGTCTGCAAGAACGGTATCGAGGCCTACAAATCCAGTGTCTGTGCCTAATGTGTCACCGACAGTAAGAAGCTCAAAACCCGTGCCATCACCTCGGAGCGTAGCGACATTCAGTCCGCTGAACATCAGAGCGTCGGTTACATCTGCTGCGGGCCCAATTGTGAAACCGGTTATGCTGTCTACGCCATTGTTGTTCGGGTCGGTTTCAAAGACAACGACGTCCCGCCCGGCTTCGGTGATGTCAATGCTGTCATCGCCACCACCGCCACGAATGATTGTATCCGTGTTTGCCGCGGTGAGGATGTCATTGCCATTGGTGCCAAACTGAACTGCAACAGGGCCACCTTCAGGTGTTTTGATCGTTAACTCAATGGGTTGAGCAGCGTCCTGTACTGTCATCGTGAAGGTGACAAGAGGCTGAGACAAATCGGAAAAAACAGTCGCCGCCCCAGCGAAGTTGATGATGTCACCTGTGCCTGGGTTTGCCAGGAACAAATCAAACGCGCTGTGTTCCGTGTCTGATCCGATGTCGAAAGTGGCGACAGATGAGTCAAACTCAAGCTCCGCTGTAAAAGCCAAGCCACCAGAGACGTCACGATTAGCATCTGCATAAATGGCAAATGTAACGGTTGATCCACTGCGCCCGACCTCTGAGAGCACGTAGGCAGCTGGCTCATGAGCAACCGCCTGATCCGATACAGGTAAGGGATCTGGTCCCCCTGCAACGGTTGCCTGGGCTGATATATTCAGGGCATCCCCAGCTTCTATGGCGGCGAAATCTGACGACGCAACAGCCAGTGTCCAGGATCCGTCCGCGGTTACTGTCGCGCTGCCGACGGAACTGCCGTTCAGCAAAACATCTACAATCTGGCCGTTTGAAAGCCCGGCAGAGGAACCGCTGACAGTAATGCCTGACGCCTTGGCATCAGCAAGGGCCACTGCGTTGTTCACGCCGACATCGTCCAGCATCAGAACTGGCCGAAAGTCCGTTGTTACCGAACTGCTTGCCGCTACTGCGCTGTTGCCAGCGATATCGTCAACTGTTGCGGTGATGGTGTAGTTTGTTCCATCGGAAAGCGCACCCAGGTCGCTGGCTGGCACAGTTATCGCCCAGGTTCCACCCGATGCAACACCTGTATAGGTTTGCCCGCCAAACGTGACAGAGACTATTTGACCATCTTCCGAGGTCGTCGTGCCTGAAATTGTCAGGTCTGTAGCTTGTTCCATTACATCCAATACGGAGCCAACCGGCAAACTGTCGATCGTGATTGCTGGCGCTGTAAAATCGGTTGTGAAACTCGTCGAGATTTGGTTGCCATTCCCAGCAGTGTCTGAAACAGAAGCCGTGACATTATAGGTACTTGCGTCCTGGAGGCCTGAAAGTTCGGCAACTGTTGCGGTGTAGGTCCAGACACCACCGGTTACCGTTGCTGTACCGCTTACATCTACAGTTCCGTCTGCGCGCGCGATCTCCACAGTAATGACCGTTCCATCCTGAGCGTCAGAGGTTCCCGAGACAATCAGGTCGGTACCTTGCTCAGCAGCGTTCATGACAGTGCCGTCAGAAATACTGGTTATTCCCAGGGTAGGGGGTGTGAAATCGGTCGTGAAACTGTTGCTGGCCTGTGACGCCGGATTTCCTGCGGCGTCGGAGACATCCGCCGTTACCGCCACGGTGGCAGCATCAGAGAGGGCCGCAAGGTCGGCAGCGGGGACAACTGTGCTCCAAGACCCTCCGGTGGCTGTAGCAGTGTAAATTTGACCGCTCAAAGTGACGGTCACAACTTGGCCATCTTCGGCCGACGTTGCGCCCGATATTGTCAGGTCCACCGCTTGTTCGGCAGCATTCATGAATGCGCCGGTCGAGAACGTGTCGATGCTGAGGGTCGGTCCTGTGACATCTTTCGAAAGTGTCACATCAGCCTGAGGGGCTGTCAGCCCGTTTGCGTCGCTGACATCTGCAGTGATCTGAAAGCTGCCTCCGTCGGCCAAAGATGCCAGATCACCGGCTGGGACAGTTACAGTCCATGTTCCGCCCGTCACTGTCGAGGTATATGTTTGACCATCCAGTGTGATGGTGACTTGCTGGCCATCTTCGACATTGGCGGTTGTCCCGCTTATAGCCAAGCTTGCCGCAGCTTCAGCGGCGTTGAGAACTGCGCCGACGGAAAGCGGAGATATCGAAATTGAGGGGCCGGTCAGGTCTACTGGTACAGTAACAAGAATCGGCACGGCCGGGTTGCCTGCGATATCCTCGACCGCCACAACAATTGCAGCAGGTGTTCCGGTGGACAGACCGCTGAGGTCAGAATTGGGGATCGTGACAGTCCAGTTTCCGCCTGTCGCAGTGCCGGTGTACACCTGCCCGTCGAACGTGACGATGATGGTTTGCCCGTCCTCGGCCGTGGTGGAACCCGTTAAGGTTAAGTCACCAGCCACATCAATCAGGTCAATTGATCCACCCGCAACAGGATCCAGAGAAACACTTGGCGCGGTGAAATCCGTATCAAAGCTTCCGCTGGCCTGTGCGGCCGGGTTTCCAGCCGCGTCAGTCACGTCTGCGGTGACATTTACGATTGCGCCGTCAGGCAAGGCGCTAAGGTCAGCCGCCGGGACGGTTACGCTCCACTGTCCTCCGGAAACCGTACCGGAATAGCTTTGCCCGTTCAGTGAAACCGTTACGATTTGCCCGTCTTCAGCATCAGTTACACCGGTGACCGTCAGATCGGTGGCCTGCTCTGTCAGGTTGAGTACCGGCCCGTCAGAAAACCCGGTGATCGACAGGCTTGGCGGGACCGTATCGATGTCAAACTGAACGGATTGTGTCGACAGCTCGGCCCCCGACCCATCCAGGTTCCTGATGGTCACCGTCGACACACCCTGTGGAAGCCCGCTGGCTTCGGCTGCTGTCAGAGAGATGCTCCAGCTGCCATCGGGGTTGGGTGTCACGGTTTTCACCAGTGACCCTATTGTGACTTCGATGGTCGCAGTCCCTTCGGGAGCGATGGCGTTGGTGCTGACGTTGTTCAGTGCTGTGGATTGCAGCTCGGCGAGGTTGAGGCTTGTGTAAGTCGGGGTGGGTTCGGATACGACGGGGCTGTCTTCACCGCCACCGCCGCCACCTCCTGCGGCCGCAGCCGCCCCTGCCAGGCCCAATCCGCCCAACGCCGCGCCGGCACCACTGATGCCGCCTGCGGACGCACCCGCGGAAACACCTGCTTCCACGGCGCTGAACTGGGCAATCTCCTGAACCGCGTTCTCAGCGATCATGATGGCACCGCTGTCCAGGATCTGGACGTTTTCAGCTGCCACGATCATTGTCCGGCCATCGGCCATTTTTAGAAGAACATCGCCATTCTTCATCAACTTGACCGAGCGAACGCCTGGAATGGTTTCCGCGAACTGGAAAGCATACAGTTCTTCGATTGTGGCTTGTGATAACGCGGGCAAGGCCATCAAAGTTGAAATCAACCCGCCGGCCGCGCCGCGCCCTGCCCAGCGGCCAAGTTTTCCATCGATCCACTGGCGAATGTGTTGCTTGCGGTCCGTTTCCGAAGGTTCAGCCGCCGGACGGTTGTTGAACTCTGGTGCTTTGGTCATCTTACCCTCACATGTGGTTTCCGCGATCACCGAAATGGAAGACAGATCGCGCTGATAACGGCTGGCTCATCTGTCTTTCCCACTTGTTACTGTTGCGATCGAAAGTGAAAAATTGAGTTAATCTGAAACCGAACTTCTCGTTTTCACCACAATTCCGCTTTTGTTTCGGTCCGTGCATCAGGTCATCTTTTGGTCAAGGCCAGGGGTGGCGATGGAGGTGTGGCTGTGATGCTTCAATTCGAAGGTGTGGTGGCAACGGGGAGCGCGGCGCTCGATTCAGGTATCGGCGATACGGCTTTAAAAACGTTTAACGGAACCACGTATCTTTATACCGTCACCGGACCGGGTGGCGGCGTCGCGGTCTGGAGGCTGGTCGAGGGCGCGTTACCGCAACTGGTCGACACGGAATATTACAGCGGCACAATCACGTTTCACGTTGGTCGCAGTGGCACACCGATAACGCTGGCGGGATCCGAACAACTTGTACTGGATGTGAATATGGCGGTCGGGTTGGTCGGATATGACCTGAACGTGGATGGCACCCTGGACAGCCTTACGGAAACCGGATCTCTGGCAGGAGGAGGAGATATCTCGGCGATTGTTCAAGTGTCGATCGGACCCATGGATGTTCTGGCAATGGCTCATGAAGAAACGGGTCAAATCGGGACATATCTTGTTAATCCAGATGGAACGCTGAGCCTTGCTGGTCTTGTTGCTGGCTCTGGAGACGCGATGCAGACGCTGCGCGCAGGAACAGACCATTTCCTGATCTCAAGTGATGCGGCCAGCAATACAGTCTCAACTTATCGGATCGACAGCATTTCCGGTCAGTTGACCGAGATTGACAACAGTTCAGCCATGGGAACCCTTGGAATCTCGACTCCGACAGCCGTCGAAACGATCGATGCCTACGGCAAGCCCTGGGTGATCGTGGCGGGCGCAGGCAGCGACTCGCTCAGTGTGCTTCAATTGAAAGCTGACGGCAGCCTGAGCGCCACAGACCATATTCTGGATTCGCACACGACCCGCTTTGAATCCGTGCAGGACCTTGAAGTCGTGGACATCAACGGGCGCGTATTCGTCGTGGCGGGTGGCGGCGACGATGGGCTTACATTGTTCACGCTGACACCGGAAGGCCAGTTGGTCTATCTGGACAGTTTCGCCGACACTTTGAGTAGTGGATTGCAGAATGTCGAATCGCTGAGCCTTGCTCACGTCGGCAATGAGTTGCAGATTCTGGTTACGTCGCAACAAGACGCTGGAGTCACTGTCATTTCGGTTCCTGTCGATGATCTTGGGGTCGTGAACAAAGGGTTTGGAACAGTATCGGGGACGGCCTTTGACGACATGCTGAGTGGCAGTATTCTGGATACCACCCTGATGGGTGGCGATGGCGATGACATACTGATAGCAGGAACAGGTGCTACGACCATGTCAGGTGGGGCAGGGGCCGACATTTTCGTGATGCAGTCGGGCAGCGGTCTGACCACGATCACGGATTTTCAACCGGGTGTGGACCGTCTGGACATGTTCGACTACCTGCTGTTGCGGTCCCCTCAGCAACTGACATTCACCAGCACCACCCAAGGGGCGCGGATAGAGTATCGGGGCGAGGTGGTGCAGGTTCAGTCCGCTTCGGGCGGAACGCTGACCAGTACCGATATTTTCGGGGCCGGGTTTGAAGGCCCCGATCACATTCCGGTTGAATTCGGTGATTTCGGCGGTTTGAAGCCGGACAGTTCGGATGGCGTGCTTGGGCCAATCACAGTGGACAGCCGATCTGTAAATCCCGGATTGTCGGATGCGGAGATTAGATTCACTCCGATCGGCGGTGGCACGGTATCTGTCACGGCTGACGATCAGGGACAATTTGACTTGGACCTTCCGGATGGCACGTTCCCCGGAAGACTGGACATCATCAAGCACTATTCGACGGCAAGCAAAGAGATCGACGCAATGGACGCTTTACAAGTGTTGCGTATTTCGGTTGGCCTCGATCCGACATGGGGGCCCGCCGATGCGGAAAACCTAATCGCAGCGGATATCAATCAAGATGGAACCATCAATGCCCTGGATGCACTGGCGATTTTGCAGGTGGCTGTTGGGAAAACCACTGCGCATGAACCTCAATGGGTCTTCTTGGATTCAGATGCGGATTTGTCGGGAGTTACAAAAAGCAACGTTGATTATCAGACTGGAATGGATGTTGTAGCCATAGACGGGGTGATAACCGCCGATATGACGTCCATTTTGCTCGGCAACCTCGAGGCGGCATGAATTGAATTGAACGGTGCTGCAACTCAGTCATTGCAAGCCTTCCGCTTGGACCGCAATGTTGGCCTTAGATACACAAACACAAAAGGACAGGCCATGAATCGTCTTTCGGAACGCAGAGATTTTGCCATCGCGGTCTGTGAAGAAGCTGGGGTGATAGCCGAGAAATACTTCTTGGACAGGAGTAATCTGGTTATCGATCAAAAAGGTGCTCAGGACTGGGTGAGCGACGCGGACAAAAACGTCGAAGCCTTCATTCGTCAAAAGATCATGGATGCTTGGCCGCAGGATGGGATATTTGGCGAAGAACACGGCGCTGCCACAGGCAAGAGCGGTTTTGACTGGGTGATTGATCCAATTGATGGAACTACGAATTTCGTCAATGGCATACCCGTATGGACGATTGTTCTGGCCGGTGTCACCGAAGGGCACACTGCGGTGGGTGTGATCCGGGATCCGAGTATGGATGAAACCTTTGTGGCAACACGCGGAGAGGGCGCGACACTGAACGGTTCACCGATACACGTGGCCTCTGGGGTTGCTCTTCGGGATGGGACGGTTTCTGTGGGGTATTCGAACCGGATCGAAACTCGCCACGTCGTGCCGGTGGTTGCAGAACTGATCGAGCGCGGTTCCATGTTTCACAGAAACGCCAGCGGTGCATTGTCATTGGCCTATGTCGCAGCCGGGCGACTTCTGGGTTATGTGGAAGAACACATGAACGCCTGGGATTGTCTGGCTGGGCAATTGTTGGTTGCAGAAGCGGGCGGTGTTGTCGAAGATCAAGACGCCGACGCGATGATCCGCGACGGTGGGCGCGTGATCGTCGGTACACCAGATGTATTTGAAAGTTTGTTGGAAATCGCAGAGAACGCTTGGGGGGCTTAACGTCTAGGCCATTGGCAACCAAGTGGAATTAGGTTGCAAAGTTGTCAGACTTGTCTGCCAATAATGGCCTTGTGACGGTTGATCGTACTGGCGGTCAATCGGAATCCCGGAAAGCTCACACCACAACAATGTCCCGACCGCACCATGTGTAACGATGGCGAGGTCTCCGGTGCCATGGGCACGAGTGATTTCCAAGACTGCCCGGTGAATGCGCCTCTGCGCGTCGGCCGCAGTTTCCCAACCGCGAAAGCTAATATCCGGCTGGGCAAAGAATGCGTCCGCGGCCGCCTCGAACTTTTCCCGTGGAAGGAAACCAGTGGTACTCCGATCATTCTCGCCAAGTTCCGGGTGGATATTTAGAGGCAACCCCAAGGGCGCGGCCAGAATCTCACCAGTGTCACGAGCCTTTCGTTCGCTGCTGGCCCAGATATGGCTGACATTGGCCATAACTTCACTGGCGGCAAAGGATGCGGCGCGCCGGCGACCTGTCGTGCTCAGACCCCATTCCGTAATGGGGGTATCCGGATCAATAACGACCTCGGGGTGAGTGATGATCAGTAAATTCGGCATCTAGTCAGGCAGAAGTACCGGCCCTTTGCCCGCAAACCCCATCCTGATTTCGGTACCCGGTGCAAGCGGTGCATCAACATCATCGTGGACCGCAAAAACCTGGCCAAATGCGCCGGTCAGTGTGTATTCCATCCGCACACCAACATAGGTTGCCTTGGCCACTGTAGCGGCGATGCCGTCATCAGAACCAATCACAAGGCGCGAGGGTCGTACAGCGATGGTCGCGGGCCCATTGGTCAAACCCCGACGCGGCAGAGTGTGACGGTAACCTTCGATCTCGATTGTTGCAGCATCACCGTCGGTTGCAACGATCTGACAGTTGAGCAGGTTTGCCTCGCCTATGAAATCGGCAACAAACCGGTCATTCGGGGCATCATAAAGCTCGCGAGGTGTACCCATCTGAGCGATCGCGGCGTTCCGCATCACAACGATCTCGTCCGAGACGGCCAGGGCCTCTTCCTGATCGTGGGTGACATAGACAACCGTCAATCCAAGGTCTTGCTGAATGGCCCGGATATCCTCGCGCACCTGGCGTCGCAGCTTGGCATCAAGGTTGGATAGCGGTTCGTCAAACAGCAGAACCTGTGGTTCTAGAACCAGCGCTCGCGCGACGGCGACACGTTGTTGCTGACCACCCGAGAGTTCGGAGGGAAGGCGATTGTCGAACCCCTTGAGCCCTACCAATTGCAAGCCATGCAAGGCGCGGTTGCGAGCCTCATCCTTGGCAAAGCCCGAGAATGTGAGGCCGTACATCACGTTCTCCAGCACGCTCATGTGGGGAAACAGCGCGTATGATTGAAACACCATTGATACGTCGCGATCTGTTGCGGGCAGTTTGGTGACGTCCCGGTCGCCAATCATAATCTTGCCAGAGCTTGCCATCTCTAACCCGGCGATCATGCGCAACGTCGTTGTTTTCCCACAGCCTGACGGACCAAGCAGCGTGACCAGTTTTCCCGCTTCGACATGAAGGTTAATGTTATCAACAGCCACAACGTTTTTGCCGAACACTTTCGACACTTTCTCAAATAATACCGGGGCGGCCTTGGAACCGATTTTGTTGTCGGTCATGAGGGTGTCTCCGTTGTGTTCTGTGTGCGCCGACCGATCTGGACCCGACCGACGAGAATTTGCAATAAACCGACCGCTGCCAGCATCACGAAGATCAGCGTCGTCGAATACGCAATGGCGAGACCATAGTCGTTATTCTCGACCCGCCCGATGATATAGCTGGTTGCCATGTCGTATTCGGCACTGACCAGAAAAATCACAGCCGAGATCGCCGTCATCGCGCGGACAAAACTGTAAACAAGCGCGGCAAGTATCGCGGGACGTAGCAGCGGCAGAATGACACGACGAAATGTCTGCCACGAGTTTGCACCAAGGGTCAGCGAGGATTCATCGAGACTGCGGTCAAGTTGCGACATGCTGGCGATGCCCGCACGGACCCCAACCGGCATGTTGCGGAATATGAAGCTGATAACAAGGATAACGCCTGTGCCGGTTATCTCGATGGGCGGAACGTTGAAGGCAAGAATATAGCTGACACCAATCACCGTACCGGGGATTGCAAAGGACAGCATGGTCCCAAACTCGAAAGCGTTCTTTCCCGCAAAGCTTTGCCGGGTCAATAGGTAAGCCGTGACCAACCCAACCGCTGCCGTCAGAGGCGCAGCAATCGCCGCAATGGTTATGGTAGTCCAGAAGCTGTCCCACGCGGCGCCGGTCCAACGAATGCCCTCTTCTTCAAATCGAACAGAGAATGCCGTGACGTAGTGTTTTAGGGTCAGGGAGTTATTGACCCCCCAAAGCTCGACCACACTGCCGTAGATGATCATTGCATAGACAATGATCGTGAACACCGCCCAGCCAAGAGCGATTACCAGCACTGGAACAGAAAGACCCGTAGGCATCAAAGGGTGCACGCCTGCGTCGCCTTTGCCTGTTACGGTGGTATAGCTTTTCTTGCCCAGCCAAACACGCTGTGCGTAAAAGGCCGAAAGAGTAAAAAACAGCAATACCATGGCCAGAACGGCGGCCCGTCCTTGGTCATATTGCGCCCCGACGATGGCAAAGAAAATCTCGGTCGATAGAACGTCGAAATTCCCACCCAGAACAAGCGGGTTTCCGAAGTCGGCCATGCTTTCGATGAAGCCCAAAAGAAATGCATTGGCAAGACCGGGGCGCATCAGGGGCAGGGACACTGTCCTGAACGTTTGCCATCTGCTGGCGCGGAGAGTCTGGGCCGCTTCCTCCATAGATGGCGAGACGCCTTCCACCACGCCGATAAGAACGAGGAATGCAATGGGCGTGAATGCAAGGGCCTGTGCGATGAATATGCCTGGCATTCCGTACAGCCAGCGCGTTGGCTGCGTGCCGAACAGCTCGGCGACGAACCGTGTGACCGAGCCTGACAGACCAAAAAGCAGGATCAGCGCGAGGCCAATCACAAATGGCGGGGTGATGATCGGAAGAACAGTCAAAGCCCGCAGCACGCGTTTGTAGCGGAAACCCGAGCGGCTCACGACCAGTGCAAAGCACAAACCCAGGGCAGTCGTGACGAAGCCAACCAGGATGGCAAGAAACAGCGAGTTCCATGCCGCGCCGCATCTGGCACCATAAAAACACCCCAACCCCCAAAGCCGGGCATCAAAGAACTTTGAAAAGAAGACAGCAATGGAATATGCGCCATCTTCAGTGACAAAGGCAGCGAACAGCATCTTGGCGATCGGAAAAAAAACAAAGACGGTGACGATGGTAATCACACCGCCAATCGCACTAACAACAAAGACGTCACCGTTGATGGCACCTCTTGCCGCAATGCCTTGGGTCAACAGGAACAGAAAGCTTGAAGCGCAAATCATTGCGCCATAGCCCATACCGAATTGGCGATCACCAAGTTCGCCAAAATAGGCGTCCAACCAATTGAAATTGAAACCCCTGATGCCAATCCCGAATCCCTGTGCGATCAACCAGCCGAAGCCGAGCGCACCGGAAAGGATCAGAACCCGGGCATAGAGGGGGTCAGACTTGGCTCGCTTCAGCACCAGAAGGGGTAAGGTCAGAGCGATCAACAGTGGGGCAAGCCAAAGCTTCTCACCCTGTGCGATCAGGAATGCAGCGGGGGCATAATCTTCGTCAAACGGGTAGCCGTCAAAAAGCCATTCGAATGACCACAGGCCGCCGTCGACCATATACCACGGCAGCAGGCAAAACCCGACCCACCCGGCGATGACCCAAAAGATCAGAACCGGACGGGTCTTTTTTGTAATATGGTTGGCCATTTACTGCGGCAGAACCGAAACCTCTTCGTCCCATTTCTGCAACAGACGCTTCCGTTCGTCTGAGGAACCATACTTTTTGAAGTCATAGTCGATCAGCTTGATCTGACTCATGTCAGGCGCGCTTTCCGACGTTTCTGCGCTCTTGTTCGATGGCACCTGAAACGCGCTGACCTGAAGAGCAAGGTTCTGCGCCTCGGGCGACAGCGCCCAGTCATAGAACTTCTTCGCCTCTTCCTCGTTGCGGGCGCCTTCAATAATGGACATCGAGCCAATTTCGTATCCCGTACCCTCACAAGGCGCGACTACCTTGATCGGGAAACCCGATACAGCCTGCTTTACCGCATCATGCATGAAGACGATGCCAATCGTGTTCTCGCCTCGACCGGCTGCTTTGATTGGTGCAGATCCGGATTTTGTATACTGGTTGATATTCGAATGCAGGCCTTTCATGAACTCAAAACCTTCATCCTCGCCAAAGATCTGCACCATCGAGGCCAGCGTTGTGTAGGCCGTACCAGACGAGTTCGGGTTGGCCATCTGAACGTGACCCTTGTATTCAGGCTTTAGCAGGTCTTTCCAACAGGCGGGTTCGGGTAGGTTATTGGCCGCCAGCAGGTCTGCGTTATAGCCATACCCAAGTGCGCCGGAATAAATGCCGATCGTTCTGTTTCCGGCACTTTCGGCTTGGGAAATTGCCCAATCATGAAGCTGGTCGCGCATTTGCGACATGTATTCCATTGTCAGGCCCTCTTCGGCGGCCTGCAAATGCGGATCACCCGTGCCGCCCCACCAAACGTCTCCTTTCGGGTTCGAGCTTTCGGCACGAATCTGGGCAAAGGTTTCGCCTGACGACTTACGCGTCATGTTGACGTCGATGCCCGTTGCATCTTCGAAACTGCGCGCCATGAGTTGGCACCAGTCTTCCTGCGCCGAGCAATAGAGTGTCAGCTTGTCTGCCTGCGCTGCCGACACAGATGCGGCTATTGCAATCAGCGACCCGACGGCCGTGGATGTAAGTTTTTTCATTATCATTCCTCCCTTTGGTTATCGTGCACCAGTATCTTTTGTTTTGTCAGGCGCTTTCTCATCCAGCTTTTCGTAGCTTGTTAATGACAGACTGGGCGTTCTGATTGCCCGTCAGATTTCTCAGAAAACTTGACAGATCTCTTTCTTCTACCAGCTTTGCCGCTTTCCCCGGTGAAAACCAGTGACGCGTCCGTTCTTCCCGTTCTTTCCAACGCCGCTTCAGTTTTTCAACGACCATGGGATAGAGGGTAACGCGGCAGCGAACGCTATTCGCGCCCTCAAAGCGCTTGTCGTAGAAAAATTGGCCAATCGGCTGTTTCGAGATTGCCCCGACTGCACCTGCTTCTTCCAGAGCTTCAATTTCGGCGGCATGCCAAGGTTTCTTTCCTTCCATCAACCAACCTTTTGGGATGACCCACCGCCCAGTATCGCGCGAAGTCACCATCAGAACGCGTAGTTTTCCATCCCTGTCCCAGCGCATCGGAAGTGCTGCAATCTGGTCTGTTATGTTGCCGTCGCTCATGCTGCCCTCAATGACACGGTATCAATAGCGCACCCAGAATAACCTTCAGTCGTTAACGGTGGTTCTTGGGTTTTCACTATGAAACGGTTCAATTCACACATTCTTGCCTTGCGCTTTGGACTCTTCCGAATTGTCACAACCTACTGAGGGTTATGCAACAAAAATTATTGCATTATGCCCGAAATCCCACAAAAGTGGGGTTTGAAACCTGATTGGGTTGTTGGATGTCCAAAACGAAAATACGTGCCAAAACGATTGAGAAGGGACGGGGTAGGGTAAAAAAATCCGACCGGCGCCAGCAAATACTGCTGGAGTTGAAGCTTCGCCCGCACGTTCGCATCAATGAATTGGCCCAGCGTTTCAACGTCTCCAACGAGACGGTGCGCAGGGATTTTGACGCCCTGTCGAATGACGGCCTGATCGCACGCGCGCACGGAGGGGCATCTGCCCCGGCACAAGGGCATTATCCAGGTCTGGACGAGCGAGCCAACGCGCGGATTGAGGAGCGCGAACGCATAGGTATCAGCGCGGCGGGACTGGTTCGTGATGGTGAAACGGTCATGATCGATTCCGGTTCGACCACAATCGAAATGGCCCGTGCATTGGCCTATCTCGGCACTCCTTGCACAGTGATTACGAATTCAATCCCGGTGGCAATGACCCTCGGCCATGGGGCTGCCGAGGTTCTGCTTTGTCCAGGAGAATATCTGGCAACCGAATCTGCGACGATTGGAACCGAAACGCTGGAATTCCTGTCTCGGTTCAATGTCGACAGATGCATGATCGGCTCGTCAGGTTTTTCGGTCGAAGGCCCTTCAGAAACCGTGCGCGGCTTTGCGGCTGTCAAAAGAATGATGCTGACGCGCGCAGCAAATCGACATCTTTTAATCGATTCAGGGAAATTTGGCCGTAAAGGCCTGTCTCAGGTCGGAGACCTGACCAACCTGGATTCCATAGTTTCCGACACGAAACCAACAGGAGAGTTGCTTAACGCGATCAACGGTGCCGAGGTTGATATTCTTGTCGCCCCGTAAACACAGAAATGAATGACGAACAGCGGACTGCAAAAAGACCGCGCATGACTGGGAGGAAAACATGAAGATAGACATCAGATTATTGGTTGGGGCATCGGCAATTGCGCTCATGTCGCTTTCCGGGACAGCTTCGGCGCAAGATTGCCCGAGGGGTGATCTGGACGAGCGGTTTTGCGACGTCGATGGGGATTTGATTGCGGATATCCCCACAGATTCTTCCCAGCTAATTGATCCTGACACCCTGATTTTTGCCTATACACCGGTCGAAGACCCAGCCGTATACAAAACCGCGTGGTCTGACTTTCTAGAGCATCTGAAGGCTGAGACAGGCAAGGACGTGGTCTTTTTTCCGGTCCAAAACAACGCCGCCCAGATCGAGGCGATGCGGTCGGGACGCCTGCATATTGCGGGCTTCAACACCGGGTCCAACCCACTGGCAGTAAACTGTGCCGGGTTCCGACCGTTTACGATTATGGCCTCAAAAGACGGTAACTTCGGTTATGAAATGGAGATCATCACCTACCCAGGCTCGGGCATCGAAAAGGTTGAGGATATCAAAGGTAAGCAACTTGCCTTCACGTCACCCACGTCCAACTCGGGCTTCAAAGCACCGTCGGCGATCCTGAAAAGTGACTTTGATCTTCTGCCCGATCGCGACTTCGAACCCGTCTATTCGGGAAAGCACGACAACTCGATCCTTGGTGTGGCGAACAAGGACTATCCAGCGGCATCGATTGCAAATTCGGTAAAGGCACGGATGATTTTGCGGGATGTGATCAAGGAGGAAGATGTTGTTACGATTTACAAATCGCAGACCTTCCCAACCACCGGATTTGGCACTGTCTACAACCTGACGCCCGAATTGCAGGAGAAAATCCGCAATGCTTTCTTCAACTTCGAGTGGGAAGGGACGACGCTTGAAGCGGAGTTTTCCAAGTCGAACGAAGGCCAATTTCTTGAGATGACTTACCAGGAATTCTGGGACGTCATTCGCAAAATTGACGCGGCAAACGGCGTCTCCTACGCCTGCCAATAAGTCTTGCTTAATCCAGCGGGCCTGAAAAGGCCCGCTAATCACCCTAATCGGGGGCAATTTATGCTGCGTCTTCAAAAGCTGACGAAAACCTACAAGACCGGAGATCAGGCACTGAAGGCCATCGATCTTGAGGTACCCAAAGGGCAGGTGCTTGCACTGATTGGACCCTCGGGCGCGGGAAAATCGACCATGATCCGTTGCATCAACCGCTTGGTTGAACCCACAAGCGGCGGTGTTCTTCTGGATGACATGGACCTGACCAAACTCGGGTCGGGTGCGTTGCGGAAAGCACGCCGCGAAATGGGTATGATCTTTCAGGAATATGCTCTGGTCGAACGCCTCACAGTGATGGAAAACGTATTGTCCGGTCGGTTGGGGTATGTCGGATTCTGGCGCAGTTTTCTACGGCGGTATCCGCAGTCGGATGTGGACGAGGCTTTCCGCCTGCTGGACCGGGTGGGGCTGTTGCATATGGCTGACAAACGCGCGGACGAGTTGTCGGGTGGTCAACGCCAAAGGGTCGGTATCTGCCGCGCCCTGATCCAGAACCCAAAGTTGTTGCTGGTCGATGAACCGACCGCGTCGCTGGATCCGAAGACCAGTCGTCAGATCATGCGGCTGATTACCGAGCTGTGTCAGGAGCGCGGGCTGGCAGCCATCATCAACATCCATGACGTGGCACTAGCCCAGATGTTCGTTCCCCGTGTCGTGGGCCTCCGCTTTGGAGAAATCGTGTTTGATGGTCTTCCAACAGGGCTCACCCCGGAAAAGCTGACCGAGATTTACGGTGAGGAAGATTGGGAAGCGACCATCGAAAAAGTGGATGAGGATGAAGATGTCGAGGCTGCAGAATGAGCCATCGAGAACTTGACGACATGCTGGGAAAAGGTTGGCGCAAACCGGCCTTTATTAAAAACACGTTGCTGCGCAGGGCATTGATACTTGGGTTCTTCGCTTACCTGATTGCGGCTTTCATGACCATCGATGTTGATTGGGGCAGGGTCTATGAGGGACTGGACAGGGGATGGGCGTTCGTCCTTGCCTTTACCAGCCCGGATTTCATTTCACGGTGGTCAGATATCTGGGCCGGCCTTCTGGAAAGCATTGTGATGACCGTGGCCGCGTCGGTTGTCGGTATCCTGATTTCGATCCCGATTGGATTGGGGGCTGCACGTAATATCGCCCCGTTGCCAATCTACATAATGTGCCGCGGCATTGTCGCGTTAAGCCGGGCATTGCAGGAAATTATCGTTGCCATTTTGCTTGTGGCCATCTTTGGCTTTGGCCCGCTGGCAGGATTTTTGACGCTGTCTTTCGCAACCATTGGGTTTCTTTCCAAGCTTTTGGCCGAAGATATCGAGGCGATGGACAAAGTTCAGGCTGAGGCGATTCAGGCCTCTGGTGCACGATGGCTGCAATGGATCAACTACGGGGTTCAGCCTCAGATCATGCCTAGGCTTGTGGGTCTTTCCATGTACCGGATCGACATCAATTTCCGGGAAAGCGCTATTCTCGGGCTGGTGGGGGCAGGCGGCATTGGCGCGACACTCAACACCGCGTTTGATCGATATGAATATGATACGGCAGCCGCCATTCTGATCCTTATCATCGGGATCGTCATGGCCCTTGAATACCTTTCCGGAATAATCCGAGCGAGGGTTCAGTAATGCCGGTTCTTGAACGCGACGATACACGAATCTGGCGCAGGCGGACGACCGGCCAAAGCCTGGTTCGCTGGTTTGGATGGCTTCTGGGAGTAGCGGTTTTTGTCTACTGTTGGCAGCTCATTTCGGAATCGACAACCTGGTTTTTCGTCTGGGACGCACCCCGTATCGCCAACGATATCTGGACCCGCGCAACACCTCCGAAATGGGATTATATTACCCAGCTGGGTCGCCCGATCTGGGATACACTGAACATCGCTACACTGGGGACGATCATCGCTCTGTTCATGGCCGTGCCGGTTGCCTTTTTGGCGGCCCGCAATACTACCCCGTCGGCGTTGTTCATCCGCCCCATTGCCTTGTTGGTCATTGTCTCGACCCGCTCAATCAACTCGCTGATCTGGGCGCTGCTATTGATCGCTATCATCGGACCGGGCGTGTTCGCCGGTGTCATAGCAATCGCCATCCGTTCAATCGGGTTCTGCGCTAAACTTCTTTATGAAGCGATTGAAGAGATTGATCACGGTCAGGTCGAGGCGATCACAGCCACCGGTGCTTCGCGGTGGCAAGTCATGGCATATGGGATCGTTCCGCAAATCCTGCCAGCTTTTGCCGGAATTGCGGTCTTTCGTTGGGATATCAATATTCGCGAGTCTACAGTGCTTGGTCTGGTTGGTGCCGGTGGCATCGGGTTGCAGCTCTCGGCCTCGCTTAATGTTCTGGCGTGGCCGCAAGTCAGCCTCATCCTGATTGTAATTCTTTTTGCGGTCATGATCAGCGAATGGGTTTCGGCAAAAGTACGAGGAGCGATCATTTGACCGGATTCTCAGCGCAGGAGGCTTTTAAGGCATACGAAGCCGTCCGGCACCGCCTTCCAGATATTGAACCGAACGACGTGAGCTATCGTCGTATCGAGACCCTTTCCGAAATTATGGATGAGTTTGACGTATTTCTTCTGGATGCGTTCGGGGTTCTCAATATCGGAGAAACAGCAATCCCCGAAACGCCTGAACGGATCAAGTCACTGACGGATGCGGGCAAACGTGTCCTGGTGGTTTCGAATGCCGCAGGGTTTCCTCATGCCACGCTGTTGGAGAAATACACCAGGCTGGGATATGACTTCGCGCCGCAGGATGTGATTACCAGTCGGGCTACGTTGCTGTCCGGGCTGAATGGTCAACATGAGCTGCACTGGGGTTTGATGGCGACACCCAGCGCCGGGCTGCGCGATTTGGAAGATTTGAAACTAACCTATCTGGAGGATGACCCGCAACCCTACGAAACTGTTGATGGTTTTCTGATGATCGGGTCAGCCGCCTGGACCGAAACCCGGCAGGCGATGTTGGAGGCGGCATTGCTAAGCCGACCCCGCCCGGTATTGGTAGGCAACCCGGACATCGTTGCCCCACGCGAGTACGGCTTTTCCAAAGAGCCCGGTCTTTTCGCGCACCGTTTGGCCGACCGAACGGGTGTAGCCCCGCAGTTTTATGGAAAGCCTTTCGGCAATATCTATGATCTTGCCTTTCAGCGACTTGGGCCCGTCGACAAATCCCGCGTTCTGATGGTAGGTGACAGTCTGCATACTGACATTCTGGGCGCGCGTCATGCCGGAGTGGCTTCCGCACTTGTCTCGGATTTTGGGTTCTTCGCCGGGCATGATGTCGAGGAAGCGATCAAACAAGCAGCGATCGTGCCGGATTTTGTCGTAACCCGACCTTAAGATTTTGAAGTAAAGCGTATTTTTGGCAGAGCGAACGGGCAGCGTTGACTTGCAGAATGCGCGCGTAACAATGATTATGTTGCTTTTACAGGACTGCATCTAGTCGGCGAATTTTCTAACGGCGAATACCCATAGTCTCGGAAACTCGAATCCGGTTCTACCGCATCCTAACAATCTGGAACTCAATATTAAGGGTCACTTTCGAGAATTTAAACTTTCTCAGGCTGGAAAAACCGATGTTTTCTTGACTGTTCCATAAACAAAGCTGGTGTCGATCGAAGCTATTCCGCCGATCGGGTGAATTCGGTTTCGAATAAAGTCTTCGTATGCTTCGAGGTCCGATACCAATACCCGCAACTGGTAATCCATTGCGCCGGTCAGCACATGGCATTCTAAAACTTCATCGATCATTCGAACGCGTTTTTCGAATTTCTGCACATCTGTTTCATTGTGCCGCTCAAGCCGGATGCGGACAAAGACGGTAATCGCCATCCCGTATGCGGCAGCGTCCACATCGGCGCTGTATCCTTTGATGACACCGCTGGCCTCAAGGTTTTTGACCCGCCGCAGACACGGTGAAGGAGACAGGTTGACCTCATCAGCAAGATCCTGGTTCGTCATACGCCCGTCCCGCTGCAACGCTCGAATGATCTGCCTGTCTTTGGCGTCCATCTTCTCTCCACTATTAGCATAATATGCCAATATTGATCCTAAACTTGGCATTATTCGCAACCTATTGCTCAAAGTAAAGGCGCAAAGTGATAACAACTTAGATCAGGAGCCCACCGTGACCCGCACAACCGGATTTGCCACTCGCGCCATTCATCATGCCTACAACCCGTTTGAAAACGATGGTGCGCTGACCCCGCCCCTCCACTTGACCTCAACTTTCTCCTTCGAAACCGCAGAGGCTGGCGGGGAAATGTTTGCCGGTGAGCGCGCAGGTCATATCTATAGCCGGATATCGAACCCGACATGTGACCTTCTTGAAAAGCGCATTGCCGTGCTGGAAGGTGCCGAGGCCGGGCTCGCCCTCTCCAGCGGGATGGGCGCAATTACCGCCGTACTTTGGACCCTGTTGTCACCAGGTGACGAAGTCATTGTCGACAAAACGCTTTACGGCTGCACTTTCGCTTTCATGCGCCACGGGCTGGCAAAATGGGGTGTCACTATTACCCATGTCGACATGACGGACCCTGCAAACCTGAAAGCCGCCGTTTCCGAAAAAACCCGCGTCGTCTATTTTGAAACCCCAGCCAATCCAAACATGCGCTTGGTGGATATCGCTGCCAGTTCAGAAATTGCGCATTCTGTTGGTGCGCATGTTGTGGTCGACAATACATATGCCAGCCCCTATCTGACCCGCCCGATCGAGCACGGCGCGGATATCGTCCTGCACTCCGCCACCAAGTATCTGGGCGGGCATGGCGATGTGGTCGCGGGTCTTGTGGTCGGAACCGCCGAGCAGATTTCTGAGATCCGGCTGGTCGGCATGAAAGACATGACAGGCGCAGTGATGGCACCTTTTAACGCAATGCTGATCCTGCGTGGGTTGAAGACACTGAACCTGCGATTGGATCGTCACTGTGCGTCCGCCAAGGTGGTTGCCGATTACCTTCAGGCACACCCTACCGTCAGTGAGGTTTATTTCCCGGGGCTTGAGAGTTTTGCCCAGCACGATGTCGCACAACGCCAGATGTCGCAGCCGGGGGCCATGATCGCCTTTGAAATCAAGTCTGGCCTGTCCGGTGGCATCGAGTTCATGAACCGCCTGAACATGATCCAACGCGCCGTGTCCTTGGGGGATGCAGAAACCCTGATCCAGCACCCGGCATCCATGACTCATTCGACTTATACTGCGGAAGAACGGGCAGAACATGGGATCAGCGACGGTCTGATCCGTCTTTCCGTCGGGCTGGAAGACGTTGATGACATCCTTGCGGATTTGGAGCAAGCTCTGCCCTACCCTGCCCGCAGTGCCGCATGAACCCGGAGACCACCATGCCGAATGATCCCAAGCTGTTGAAAATCGTCGAACAGCGTTTGCTGTGGTTGTCGCATTGGATGATCCACCATGCCAACCATATCCGTCCCAAGGTGGATGGGATCAAGGTTGGTGGTCATCAAGCGTCGTCCGCGTCGATGGTTTCGATCATGACGGCGCTCTACTTCTCGGCTTTGCGTCCCGAAGATCGGGTTGCGGTCAAGCCTCATGCGTCACCGGTTTTCCACGCGATGCAGTACCTTATGGGCAACCAGACCCGCGAGAAGATGGAGAACTTTCGCGGGTTTGGCGGCGTGCAAAGCTATCCCAGCCGGACAAAGGATATCGATGATGTCGACTTTTCGACAGGTTCGGTAGGTTTGGGTGTCGCGATCACCTCGTTTGCTTCGATCATTCAGGACTACGTCAAGGCCAAAAACTGGGGGGCAGATGCCCCGATGGGGCGCATGGTGGCGCTTGTAGGCGACGCTGAACTGGATGAAGGCAACGTATACGAAGCATTGCAGGAAGGCTGGAAAAACGGCCTGCGCAACACGTGGTGGATTATCGACTACAATCGGCAGTCGCTCGACGGCATCGTTCGTGAAGGTTTGTTCGAACGGATCGAGAAAATCTTTGATGCCTTTGGATGGGATGTTGTGCGCGTGAAGCATGGTGTCCTGCAGCGCGCGGCCTTCAAGGAACCTGGCGGTGATCGGCTGCGAGACTGGATTGATGCCTGCTCGAACCAGGAATACTCGGCCCTGACGTTCATGGGTGGCGAGGTTTGGCGAAAGCGCCTCATGGACGATCTTGGGGATCAGGGGGATGTGACGGCGCTGATCGAACGGCGCACAGATGCCGAACTCGCTGCATTGATGGAAAACCTCGGCGGCAACTGCGTCGAGACCATGGCCCAAACCTTTGATGCAATCGAACATGACCGCCCTACCTGTTTCCTGGCCTACACTGTCAAGGGATGGGGCACGCCAATTGCGGGCCACAAGGACAACCACGGCGGACTGATGAACAACAGCCAGTTCGTCGCGTGGCAAGAACATATGGGCGTGCCTGCCGGCAAGGAATGGGAACCTCTCTCGGCAGTGCCGGACCCAGAGGCGTTGAAAGATTTTCTGTCGAAAGTTCCCTTCTTTGCAAAAGGTCCGCGACGCTATTTCGATGGCAAGCTGGATGTTCCATCAATTGACATCGACACAAGCCGCGAAATCTCGACCCAAATGGCTTTCGGCAAGATTTTGGATGACTTGTCGAAGGGCGACAGCCAATTGGCCGAGCGTATCCTGACGACGTCCCCTGATGTCACAGGCACAACAAACCTTGGCCCGTGGGTTAACCGGCGCAAACTGTTTGCCAGATCCGAGCAAGCCGACGCTTTTATTGAACATCGTATCCCCTCGACGGCAAGATGGGAATTTACTCCCGAAGGGCAACATATCGAGCTTGGTATTGCCGAGATGAACCTCTTGTTGCTTTTGGGCGCTGCGGGCCTTTCGCATTCCCTGTTCGGCAAGCGGCTTATCCCGATCGGCACTGTGTATGACCCCTTTGTCAGCCGTGGCCTCGATGCGCTCAATTATGCTTGTTATCAGGATGCGCGCTTTATGCTGGTCGGCACGCCTTCGGGCATAACGCTGGCCCCAGAAGGCGGCGCGCATCAATCCATTGGCACACCTTTGATCGGGATGAGCCAGGACGGGCTGGCGGCCTTTGAGCCAGCCTTTGCTGATGAACTGGCGGTGATCATGGAGTGGGCCTTTGACTACCTGCAGCGTGATGGCGAAGGGCAACCGGACGAACGCACCTGGCTGCGTGACGAAACAGGCGGTTCGGTTTATCTGCGCTTGACGACAAACCCGATTGAACAGCCTGGCAAACGCGTGGGCGATGAGTTCCGTCAAGGTGCCATAGATGGTGCATACTGGCTGCGGAAGCCGGGCCCGAATTGCGAGGTCGTAATCGCTTATCAGGGGGCCGTTGCACCCGAAGCGATCAAAGCCGCTGGCGTGATGGGCGAAGGACGCAAAGACATTGGAGTGCTGGCGGTGACTTCGGCAGACCGGCTAAACGCTGGGTGGACGGCAGCGCAACGGGCGCGTTCGCGCGGCAATCAGGAGGCTCGGTCCCACATCGAAACTTTGATGTCCGGTCTGCCGTGCCACTGCAAGCTGGTTACCGTGATCGACGGACACCCCGCGACATTGTCTTGGCTGGGTGCCGTACAGGGACATCAGACCATCCCATTGGGGGTCGAACATTTTGGTCAGACAGGGACAATTGGCGACCTCTATCGGCACCATTGCATTGACGCGGACGCTATCCTGGAGAAGGTGAATGGTCTGACCCATGGCAAGGCTTTGCTTCGCACATGAGCGGCGGTGTTGGACGTCACAGCCAGGGCCTTACCCTCAGGGTAATTGGGCCCTTTCTGCAGGCGCGCGCTTGGGTTCGAAACCCCGAACGAAAGGCACCTTGTTCGAACCAAACTTTTGGGATCTGAGAAGAATTACGACTCGGGACTAAAGAAAAGATCCGCGCGCCTTTGCTTCTGTCACTACAGGTGCTCAAAACTGTCGTTGGTATGGACCGCCAGGAAAATCAATTTTGCGTGTATTAAGTCGGCCTATGCACGCTATCCGACCGGTTTTTTGGAAATATTCTTATTCATGTATGCGCTTAATAAAAATGGGTCTGTTCCTCTAGAATGTAACTCTTGAATAGCCGTTGATAATGTAGTTTGCAGGAGACACTCCAGTACGCGTTTGCCCCAAAAAGAACACTTTGTTCGAGCAGTTTCAGCGCAATCAATAACACCTAATTTCTAAGACAGAATAATGGCCACCGTTACAACAATCCCCAGACCGTCCGTAAGTTCTCCGCTCAGCTCTATCCAGGGCACCTATGCATATGGTGACGGGAATCCGTCGACCACGACGGTGATTTCCTACAGTTTCGGGCACTTCTCTGATACGCAGGCTTGGTCATCAGAGTATAAGGCGGAGTTCCGTGCGGCGCTGGCCGCAATAGAAGCCGTTGCAAACATTACTTTTGTCGAAGTCACCTCCGGTTCCGCTGACTTGGTTGAGGTTCTCGCGCCTTCTTCATTCTTTGAAAACCCGCGAACTCTCGGATTTCACTATTCGCCATCGAGCGGGACATCCTATGGAGCGTTCAACACGTCATACTGGACTGCTTCTTTCAACGGAAACGGTGATCCGGGCGGGTTTTTCTTTACTACTTTGGTCCATGAATTAGGTCACGCCCTTGGGTTGGGGCATCCTCATGACACCGGATTGGGTACAACCGTGTTGAGCGGTGTAACGTCGCCATTCGACTCGTTTGGGGCGGCGGGCCTCAATCAGGGTGTCTACACTGTGATGTCGTATAACGATGGATGGACTTCACAAAACGGGGGGCTACACTTTAACGCAACGTACGGTGGTTCAACGGGGCTTGGGGCTTTGGATATTGCCGCGTTGCAGGCCATGTATGGGGCGAATACTTCATATAATTCCGGGGGCAATACCTACACACTTCCCTCTGCAAACGTCGCAGGAACTGGGTATCAGGCCATTTGGGATACTGGCGGGATTGACACAATACAACATGTTGGCAGTTCGAACGCACACATAGATCTCCGGGCCGCCACATTGGACTATTCCGTCACCGGAGGTGGGCTGATTTCGCATGCGGCTGGAATAAAAGGTGGTTTCACAATCGCGCATGGCGTTGTGATTGAAAACGCGTCTGGCGGATCGGGTGCTGATACTATTGTCGGCAATACCGCTCAGAACGTCTTGCGCGGGAACGACGGAAACGACACCATTCACTCGCTGTCCAACGGAAGCAATAACAACACCATCTATGGCGGCCAAGGCAACGATATCATTTTTGTGGCCCAAGGTACCGGCGCTGACCAGGTCTTTGGGGACCAGGGCAATGATCTGGCTGTTGTGCAGAGCAACGCAGGCACGTTTACAGGTGGAACCGGCACAGACACTGTCAGATTTGTCAGCGCGATAAGTAACTATTTATTCTTTGAAAACGGCGTTTTGTACGAGTTTTTGGACGTCGTCTCGCGCACAACTTTCACCATTGCAGACGACGTAGAGTTGGTCCAGTTTCTTGACGGGTTACAGCAGTATACCCGGTCGAATATCAAGTCTGCAATGCAGCTTTCAGATATTGATACACAGGGAACGACGTTACAACATGCCAGCCAAGGGCTTTATGTGCTGGATGGTGGAAGTTCGAACATTGCTTTGATTTATGGTGGCCAGTCTATTGGGCAGAACTCGCTAGCGGGCTGGCAGGCGCTTCAGGCCGAAGCCTCGGGCGGTGGCTACAAAGTGCTGTGGCAAAATGCGAACGGGTCATATGCTGAATGGACCACGGATGCCTCGGGGCAATATGTTAGCGGGACCGGCATCGCCAATGTCGTGGATGTCGAGGCCTTTTATGGTGTTGATCTGAACAATGACGGCCAGACCGGCCACGCCATAACCAATATCGAGACCAGCGGGTCGATAACACTCGCGTCTTCAACCCGCGGTGAGTACCTGATCAACGGTACCATCAACCTGACGTATAATGGCAATACAATTGGGCCAGACAGCCTGCCGGGCTGGCAGGCGCTTCAGGCCGAAGCCTCGGGCGGTGGCTACAAGGTGCTGTGGCAAAATGCGAACGGGTCATATGCTGAATGGACCACGGATGCCTCGGGGCAATATGTTAGCGGGACCGGCATCGCCAATGTCGTGGATGTCGAGGCCTTTTAT
>NZ_JBQERM010000018.1:0-79903 GCF_056535045.1 Ruegeria sp. O6
GTTTCCCGGGCTGAACTGCGCCCACCCCCGCGATAATCGCGGATGCCGTATTTCTGCCAGTAGGTGATATCGGCATGGCCCGGACGGAACTTGTCCATGATGTCGCCGTAGTCTTTCGAGCGCTGATCGGTGTTTTCGATCATCAGTTGCACGGGCGTGCCTGTAGTTTGGCCTTCGAACACGCCAGAAAGGATCTTGACCTGATCCGGTTCGCGCCGCTGCGTTGTGAACTTGTTTTGCCCCGGTTTGCGCTTGTCCAGCCAGTGCTGGATCATCGCCTCGTCAATCGCAACGCCCGGCGGGCAACCGTCGACAGTGGCGCCCAAGGCGGGCCCATGGCTTTCACCCCAGGTGGTGACGCGGAAAAGATGGCCAAAGCTGTTCATCGACATGGGGCGTGCTCCTTTGCGGATCGTGATTAGCGGGCAAGGCCCCCGGCCTCAAGCGGATTTGGCCGTTGACGGTTTGAACGCCGCCCGTCGGGCGGCGCATTTTTGAGTATTTTCGAAAAGATGAAGATCAGACGGCCTGCGCGACTTTCGCACGGGTTTCCGAGATCATCAGCGCGGCCTGAGCCGCTTCGCGCCCTTTTTGTACGAAATGGTCGCGGTAGATCGCATTGTGATGATCAGTTTCCTGATATTGGTGCGGGGTCAGTGAGACCGAAAGGACAGGAACCCCTGTATCAAGCCCGGCGCGCATCAGACCATCGACCACGGCCTGCGCAACGAAATCGTGCCTGTAGATGCCGCCATCAACGACAAAGGCAGCGCAGGCGACGGCGGCATAGCGCCCGGTCCGGGCCAGATCACGGGCCAGCAGGGGCATCTCGAACGCGCCGGGAACGTCGTAGACATCGACTTGTTCCGAGGGGACGAGTTCGACGAAGCCGTCGAGCGCGCGGTCAACAATATCGGAATGCCAGTTGGCTTTTACAAAAGCATAGCGGGTGTGTGTCATCATGATCTCCTTTCAGTTTGGTGGCCTGCTGGCAGTCGCGAGAACCGGTTCCCACTTTTCGCTGCCAGCCCGTCATGACACGTCACCCAAGGCGATCACGAGCAGGCGCGCCGTATTACCGGCGCGGCTTGCACGTTCTCTTTCATCCGGACTGTAACCGTCGGCTCTGGTATCTCACCAGATCTGCTGACACCCCGAAAGCCGGGGCCGCTCGCGGGCTTACGGGCCGTGGCCCGCATACCGCCGGTGGGGAATTCCACCCCGCCCTGAGAACGAGGCGGACCTTGCCAAGAACTGTCCGACGCTGCAAGAGATTTGACAGGAGGACACTCATGCACCCTAACCCCGTTTTTCGCGCCGAGGATCGTGCGCGTCATATTGAATTCGCCCGCGACCGGGCGTTTGGCGTTCTGGCACTCTCTGCGGAAGAGGGCCCGTTATTAAGTCATGTCCCGTTTTTGTTGTCCGAAGACGGATCAATGGCTGACCTGCATCTTGTGCGCTCGAATCCTGTCGTGCGTGCGCTGCACGAACCGCAGCGCGCAAAGATCGCGGTGCAGGGGCCGGATGCATATATTTCGCCCGATTGGTACGGGGTCGAAGATCAGGTTCCGACATGGAATTATGTCGCCGTACACCTGATCGGAAAGCTTGAGCTACGCCCGCAGGACGAGTTGCGTGACGTACTTGACCGCCAATCTGCATTCTATGAAAAGCGGCTGCTGCCCAAGGCCCCATGGGTCACGGGAAAAATGTCCTCGGACGCGCTGAACAAGATGATGCGCATGATCGTTCCGTGCCGCATGCAGGTTGAAGATATTCAGGGCACGTGGAAGCTTGGTCAGAACAAACCCGAAGGTGCGCGAAATGCTGCCGCTGATCAGGTGTCCTCTGGCTTTGGCAGTGAAATCGCCCGGCTGGCCGCCTTGATGCACAAGGCTTAACCAGCATCAGGCGCCGGGTTTACTGGGGGCTGAAGGTAGCCAGATAAGCGGCAATATCGTCTGCACCGGTCTTGAGTTTGACGCTCATGTTCGGACGGGCAGTTTCGTCATCCAGAAATTCCTTGATGAAGCCGATCGGATCCTGCGCATAAGCAACGATGTTTTCCTCGGTCCAGACCAGACCCGCTTCGCCGGCACGGATCATGTCATCCGTGAACATGCCGATCGGCAGGCGCTCGCTGCCATAGCGATAATCGTTTTCGGACCCGGCCACGCGACCGACGACGCCATACAGATTCGGGCCGGTGATTCCACCTTTGACCAGAACTTCACCATCCTTGATGATCGCATGACACGAAGAACAACGGTTATATATCGCCTCACCTTTCGCGGGGTCGCCCGCGGCAAGGGTCTGAGAGGGCAGGGCCATTGTGCACAAGGCAGCGGCCAGAATGATCTTTGACATTGGGGTCTCCTTGCAGGAGTTCGCACGCCTTTTGCGCTGTCCTTTATTCGCGCGGAAAGTGCAACAGGTGAGGCGCGTGCAATTTGTAATTTAAATCATCTATTTAGCGAGTATGTTTTTGCTGAAAACAATCTCCGTTTCGAAGTCTTGATTATGGACCTTTTGGGCGCAAATCAGCGGCACCCAGGACAGGCTTCAAATACCCAACCCGGGTGGCGGAAGGCGGGGTGCGAAAGCGAATCAATGACGCATGAATCGAAGTTGCCGACAAAGTCGCACGCGAGATTCACCAAAAAACACTCTCCGCAGCTGCTGGAAACGACACATGCGGCGTATTGCGCGTTTATGAACGCTGGACGAACACTATTCTCCCCGATAGTAAGCGCGGTTAAGACACCGCATTCGTGCGGTGCGCGAGCTATTTGCCCGTCCGCGGGCGCCAGACAATCGGAGATAACCTCGTGTCCCACGCAGAAGACCACGAAGGCACCCGCAGAGATTTCCTGTACTACGTCGCTGGCGGCGCAGGTGTCGTTGCAACGGGTGCAGCCGTATGGCCCCTGATCAACCAAATGAACCCATCGGCAGACGTTCAGGCGCTGTCCTCGATCCGTGTGGATGTGAGCGGTGTTGAGCCGGGTACGCAGCTGACCGTCAAATGGTTGGGAAAACCCGTCTTTGTCCGTCACCGCACCGGTGCCGAGATTCAGGAAGCTCAGAAACAGGACGCCGAAGGTGTTGATGCGCTGCCCGATCCGCTGGCCCGCAACTTTAACCTGAGCGCCGATGCCCCTGCGACCGACGCAAACCGTGTGATGCCGTCGCCGGAAGGCGAAGCGCCGGGTGCATGGGTCGTCCAGATGGGTGTTTGTACCCACCTCGGCTGTGTGCCTCTGGGTGATGCAGGCGACTTTGGTGGCTGGTTCTGCCCCTGCCACGGTTCACACTACGACCTTGCTGGTCGTATCCGCAAAGGCCCCGCGCCTGAGAACCTGCCCATTCCGCCCGCAGAGTGGGTGGACAACGGCACAATCAAACTCGGCTAAGGGAGACCCAAACTTATGTCCGGAATTCCCCACGATCATTACGAGCCGAAGACAAACGGCGAGAAATGGCTGAACAGCCGCCTGCCGATTGTTGGCCTGCTGTATGACACCCTCATGATCCCGACCCCCAAGAACCTGAACTGGTGGTGGATCTGGGGCATCGTTCTGGCGTTCTGCCTGGCGCTGCAAATTGTCACCGGTATCATTCTGGTGATGCACTATACGCCGCATGTCGACATGGCATTTGCCAGCATCGAACACATAATGCGCAACGTAAATGGCGGTTACTTCATCCGCTACCTGCACATGAATGGCGCATCGCTGTTCTTTGTTGCGGTCTACATCCACATCTTCCGCGGCTTGTTCTATGGCTCATACAAAGCCCCGCGCGAGATCACGTGGATCGTCGGCATGCTGATCTACCTGATGATGATGGGCACGGCCTTCATGGGCTATGTTCTGCCATGGGGTCAGATGTCCTTCTGGGGTGCGACTGTGATCACCGGTCTGTTTGGTGCCATTCCGTTTGTGGGTGACGCGATCCAGACCTGGCTGCTGGGCGGACCCGCGGTGGATAACGCCACGCTGAACCGCTTCTTCTCGCTGCATTACCTGCTGCCGTTCATCATCGCGGCTTTGGTCGTGGTACACATCTGGGCCTTCCACACCACGGGCAACAACAACCCCACAGGTGTTGAAGTGCGTCGCGGCTCGAAGGACGAGGCGAAGAAAGACACGCTGCCGTTCTGGCCGTATTTCGTGATCAAGGACCTGTTCGCGCTGGCCGTGATCCTGGTCGTGTTCTGGGCCGTTGTCGGTTTCATGCCGAACTATCTGGGCCACCCGGACAACTATATCGAAGCCAACCCGCTGGCGACACCCGCACATATCGTGCCTGAATGGTACTTCCTGCCGTTCTACGCGATCCTGCGTGCCTTTACCGGTGAAGTCTGGGTTGTTCAGTTCGCCAGCTTCATCACCGGTGGTATCGTTGACGCCAAGTTCTTCGGTGTTCTGGCGATGTTTGGTGCGATCCTGGCCATGGCGCTGGCGCCCTGGCTGGACACGTCGAGCGTGCGTTCGGGCAAGTACCGTCCGATGTTGAAATGGTGGTTCTACCTGCTGATCATCGACTTCTTCGCCCTGATGTGGCTGGGTGCGATGCCTGCGGAAGAACCCTATGCGACCTTCTCGCTGATCGCATCGGCCTACTGGTTCGCCTATTTCTTCGTGATCCTGCCGATCCTTGGTGTGATCGAGAAACCTCTGGCCCAGCCCGAGACCATCGAAGAAGACTTCAACGCGCATTATGGCAAGGCTGACGCCGACGCCACGCCGGCCGAGTAAGAAGAGGGACCGGAAACATGTTCAAGAAACTTGCAATCGGCGCCGCGTTTGCTCTGGCCCTGACCCCTGCTGCTTCCATTGCAGCAGGTGGTGGTGAGCAGCATATCGAAGATTTCGCCTTCTCGTTCGAAGGCCCGTTCGGCACCTGGGATCAGCATCAGCTGCAACGCGGCCTGCAGATCTATACCGAGGTCTGCGCGGCTTGCCACGGTCTGCAATACGTGCCGCTGCGCGATCTGGAAGCGCTGGGTTACTCGGAAGAAGAAGTCATCGCATACGCTGCTGGCAACTTCGAAGTCTTCGACCCCGAGCTGGACGATTTCCGCCCGGCGATCCCCACCGATCACTTCCCGGCCAATACCGGCGTCGGCGCTCCGGACCTGAGCTTGATGGCAAAGGCGCGGGCTGGCTTCCACGGGCCTTATGGCCTGGGCATCAACCAGCTGGTCAAAGGCATGGGTGGCCCGGAATACATCGCCTCGCTGCTACACGGCTACACTGGCCACGAAAAAGAAGAAGCGGGTGCAGTGCTCTACGAAAACACCGCCTTCCCCGGCGGCTGGATTTCGATGGCGCCTCCGCTGGCTGACGAGCAGGTCGAATTCGCGGACGGGCACTCGAACACGGTTGAGCATATGGCCGAGGACGTTGCCGCATTCCTGATGTGGGCGGCCGAGCCAAAGCTGACAGACCGCAAGAACGCAGGCTTTGTCGGTGTCATCTTCCTGACCGTTCTGTCGGTGCTGCTGTACCTGGTCAACAAGCGCCTCTGGGCACCGCACAAGGGCAAACTCCGCAAGGAAGATTGATCCGATCCGTCCTACCGGATTTTACTAAATCAGCCCCCGCGCCGTCAGGTTGCGGGGGTTTTCTTTTTCCAAGCCTCCATCAGCGCGCGCTTATTTGACCGAAATAAGCGCCGGGTCAATGGATTGGACAGCTTCACAGGCGCACATCAGCCACAACGGCTGATCAACTGCCGTTTGTCTGAAACACGGAGTCACGACAATGAAACTTCCTATTCTTTTTGCCTCAATTCTATTTGCAACGCCGGTATTGGCACTGGATCTCGCACCCGATGCCGAGCTTGGAAAATCCGAAGCCGAAATTCGGCAAACTCTGACAGGCATGGGATTCGATGTCCGCAAAATCGAGACGGAAGACGGCAAGATCGAAGCCTATGTCGTCAAGGATGGTAAACTGGCCGAGGTTTACGTTGATCCCGCAAGCGGTAAAGTCGTCAAGATTGAGGATCAGTAACCAGAATGTCTGAAACAGAATTGATGCATCGTGGGCGCACAGGCGCCCACGACGTTCAGGTCTGGGATCCTTTGGTCCGGCTGGTTCACTGGGTCGTAGTCTTGTGCGTTCTGATCAATGCGGGGATATCAAATCCCGAGGGCGCGTTCCACGAATATGTGGGCTATGTCGTGCTGGCTTTGGTCTTGTTGCGGTTGCTTTGGGGGTTAACGGGTCCGGCTTTTGCCAGGTTTGCAGCCTTCCCTTTCAGCCCCCGTTCGGCACTCAACCACCTGCGCGACATGGGGCGTGGTGACCAAAGCGTGCACCTTTCACACAACCCTCTGGGGGCCTTAATGGTCTATAACCTCTGGGCGACACTGCTGGCTTTGTGTGTGACAGGGTTCATGATGGGGACGGTTCGGTTCTTTGGCATCGAATGGGTCGAAGATCTGCACGAACTGGCCTTCAACTGGCTGATGCTGTCTGTTCTGCTGCATGTTGCCGGGGTTGTCATTGATCAGAGGCGAACAGGTGTCGCTTTGGCAAAAGCTATGATAACAGGGCGGAAGAATATACCTGAGGATTGGTCAACCAAATGATCAAATGGATCAGCAGCCATTGGCGGCCCGGCGATGCAGACGCTCACCGGGCTGTACTTATGTCGATAATGATCGTTGTTCAGGTACTTTGCGTGGTGTTTTACCTTGGCGACGTTGCTCTGGATTTGAAGGAAGGCGAGGGGCCTTCTCATGTAAGTCTTGAGGCTTTTGTCGCATTTGTTTTGCTTGCCGGAGTTGTTTTTTTCATGATTGAACTTCGACGCCTGCTGGCAAGGGTGGAACAGACCAAGCTTGGCCTACAGGCCGCGCAGGGTGAAATGAGCGTCGTCATCAACACGTTCTTCGACCGTTGGGGACTTACCACCGCCGAGCGTGATGTGGGTCTATTGGTTCTGAAAGGGCTGGATAACGAAAACATCGCGCGCATCCGGGGGCGGGCCGTAGGAACCGTGCGCGCGCAGACCGCCTCGATCTATGCCAAAGCCGGGGTTGACGGGCGAGCGCAGCTGATAAGCGTATTCATGGAAGAATTGCTTGTCGCAGATGGTGAGGCTGCAGACCTTCAGACAACCAAACTGTGATCATTCGCCCCAATGGCTCGGGCGGTTACGATCTGGCCTTCGGGCTGGGGTGCATTGAACGAAACCTCGGTGAATTGTTCGGTTCGCCCCATATGCGGGTTCTCCATCAGGATCCGATGGGTTTTGCCGATCTGTTCTGACAGGTGTTTCCTGACCTGAACGTCCCCAGCCGCACGCAGGCGGGCGGCGCGATCCTTGATTAGATTCCCGTTCACCTGCTGCGGGATGCGGGCTGCTGGAGTGCCTTCGCGTTTCGAATATGGGAAGACATGCAGCCAGGTCAGTTCGCAATCGGTAACCAGTTTCAGCGAGTTCTCGAAATGCGCTTCGGTCTCGGTCGGGAAACCTGCGATGATGTCGGCACCAAAGGTCATGTCGGGGCGCAGTTTCCGGGCCTCTTCGGTAAATCGAATGGCATCGTCGCGCAGGTGGCGACGTTTCATGCGCTTCAGGATCAGGTTGTCGCCATGCTGAAGCGACAGGTGTAGATGCGGCATCAGGCGTGGTTCGGTTGCTATGGCCTGCATCAGATTCTCGTCCACTTCGATCGAGTCGATCGAACTGATCCGCAGGCGGGCCAAATCCGGCACCAGTTTCAGGATGCGCATCACCAGATCGCCCAGTTTGGGCTGTGCAGGCAGATCGGCCCCCCATGAGGTCAGGTCAACGCCGGTTAGCACCACCTCATGATAGCCCCGATCCACCAGCCGCTTGATCTGATCCACCACAACACCGGCAGGCACGCTGCGCGAATTGCCCCGGCCATAGGGAATGATGCAGAAGGTGCAGCGATGGTCACACCCGTTCTGAACCTGCACATAAGCGCGTGAGCGTGTGCCGAACCCGTCGATCAGGTGCCCGGCCGTTTCGGTGACAGACATGATGTCATCGACCTGAACGGCCTCGGTCTCGCCGATAAAGTCGGCGGCCATGCCTTTCCAGGTTTCTGGTCGCATCTTTTCCGTGTTGCCGATTACCGCATCGACCTCAGCCATCTGCGCGAAGGTGTCGGGTTCTGTCTGGGCGGCGCACCCGGTAACAATCAGCCGGGCGTTCGGATTTTCACGACGCAGTTTCCGGATCTCCTGTCGCGCTTTGCGCACAGCCTCAGCTGTGACGGCACAGGTGTTTATCACCACGGCATCCGTCAGTCCGGCTTGTTGCGACAGCTCTTTCATCGCCTCGGTTTCATAGGCGTTCAGGCGGCAACCCAATGTGGTGAATTTAGGCGGGTTCATCCCAGCGTCCCTAAGAACTCGGGCGACAACGTGCCCGAGAAGACGTGACAGGTTGACCCGGTCATCCAGACACCATCCTCGCGCCAGTCAACCCACAGGGTTCCCCCATCCAGATCAATCTGCACCTTTCGCCCCGTCAGCCCACGCCGCGCCGCAGCCACCGCGGTTGCACAGGATGACGACCCTGATGCCAGGGTGATGCCCACGCCCCGTTCCCACACCCGCATGCGGATGTGATCCGGACCCACAACCTGAGCCACCTGCACATTGGTGCGCTCGGGATACAAAGGATGGTGTTCATAGCGCGCGCCGAACTCGGCCAACGGAATCGCCTCGGCGTTTTCAACAAAGAACGTGCAGTGCGGATTGCCCATACCCGTCGCTGTCGGGGCGCCCTCGATGGGCAGTTCCAGCGTGTCCATCTCTTCAGCCAGCGGAATTTCGTGCCATTCCAACTGAGGAAGACCCATATTGACCGAGGTCAGCCCATCACCTGCGTCCTGCGCAAAAAGTGTTCCACGTTCGGTTGTCAACGTCAGCTGGGTTTTGCCCGTCTCATCCATCAACATTCGTGCGATGCATCTTGTGGCGTTGCCACACGCCGCCGAAGTTGATCCATCCGAATTATAAAACACCAGATGCGCGTCCGCCGCACCGTTTTCGATTACGGCCAGCTGATCGAATCCCACACCAAAATGCCGATGCCCGATTCCTCGGGCCAGAGCCGGGGTAATCGAAACATCCTGCATGCGCGCGTCAACGACGACGAAGTCATTTCCCAGCCCATGCATCTTAACAAAGGGCAATCCGGTATCGAGTTTCTGTTGCATGGCGGCGATATAGCGTCGGTCGGAACATGAATCCACCCTGTCGCGTCGAATCGTGAAAAAAGGGGTTGACCCCCCTGCGCCACCTGCCTAAGTAGGCCGCCTATCGGGTCGCCGGAAACACAGGTTGTTTCAGCGAAACGAGGCGCAAATTAAGGGCTTGAACCCGGTTGGGAAATTGCCGTAAAGAGCGCCACGGATCGAGAAGATCCAATAAAAGAGTGGGCCGTTAGCTCAGTTGGTAGAGCAACTGACTTTTAATCAGTGGGTCGCAGGTTCGAATCCTGCACGGCTCACCACTTTTGTCAATAAAAACAACATCCTGTAAGGCATCTGGCCTCCACTTAAAGTATAGTAACTCCATATGGAGGCCAAATCCGGGGCCAGCGATATTTTCAGGCCGTGTTTTGATTAAGCATCGCCCTAGCCTCATCGGCAGCGGGGCGCCTGGCATACTTCGCATATTTCTGGGTCTGCTGCAGGGTGGCATGACCTAGCAGGAACGAAACTTTATCCAAGGGCATCCCGTTATTCAGGAGGCGCGTGGCATAAGAAAACTAACATCGTGGAACCATGCATGGTTTATCGAAGGGCGGCTGAACACCCAACCCTGAAACTCGCACCATTTTTGCCTGGGGAAGGCTCCGAGCCTTAGGTTTGCTATCAATTGTGGGCGCAAATTATGAGGTTGCTCCGAGGTCAACGTCTGCTGGGTTAGATCAGCCCCCTAAGCCGACAATCCCACCTACAGACACGAAGACAAAGCCCAATATGGTGTTCACGTCGACATAATATCCGTGGATCGCACCTCTGAGGCGCGTGCTTTTCATTTAATGGTCTCACGGCCTCCAGCCGCTCGACTAAGAATCCAGTCGATACCGTGGAGATAGTCTTCAATTGTTAGGGGATTGTTTGCTCCGCTGGATGCGGAGAGCACAAACCCGTGCGCATAGTCGATCAGCAAGTGAACAAGAACATCGCCGCCATCGCTGTATTCAAGCTGGTCCGTGCTGGCCTTCAGGTCCGCCGCCACGTCTGTCAAATCCGCGCTCATCAGCTTAACATCCTCAAGGATCGCGCGCAAAAGGTTGGCGTTCTTCAAGGCATACCCATAGTAGGTCGCCATGATGCTTCGGGCCCGCTCGACCGGCGTGCCCCCCTTCACGCCATCCAGGACGCCGGCGAATGCGTATTCCACCAGATCGGACAGAAGCTGTTTCTTGCTGCCGGCGTGATAGGCCACCGCCATCGGGGTGACCCCAAGGCGATCCGCAAGCATGCGAAACGACAGCGCGTCAACCCCCTTGTCCTGGACGATCGGCAAGGCAGTCTTCACGATCAGTTGTTTCGAAAGACGCTGAGCGGCCTTCGGCGGCCGCCCGGGTAAAGACGCCTTTGTCACGCGGCTTTCAGCCTGTAATCGAGGTCCACCAGACCCGAGGGAAAGCTGTTGACCGACACCAGTTCCAGATCGACGTCGCCCTTGGTCTCGCCAAATATCCGGATGACCTCACCGATCAGGATGGGAACAAGGGTGATCCGCATGTCTTCCACCAGCCCGGCCTTCAGGAACGAGCGAATGATCGCGCCGCCATCCACATAGACGCGGTTGAAACCTCTTGCCTCAAAGCTTGCCATCAAGTCTTCGGGTGCCATGTCTGACACCTCCACTTTGTCGCGCAGATCGTCTGGGATGTCGTCGGCGTTCATCGTCCGACTGAGAACCACAACCGGTTTGGCATAGGGCCAGGCTCCGAAACCGCGCACCGTCCGATAAGAGCCCGAGCCCATTACGATCACATCGACACTGTCCTGAAAGGCAACAAAGCCGTGATCTTCATCCTCGGTCGGTTGCTTTTCTAACCAATCCAACCGGTGATCGGGCCGCGCGACAAAGCCGTCCAGGCTCATCGCCATCATGATATGTCCTGTGGGCAAATTCGGAGTCTCCTGCAGTGTATTTATACATCGTATAATAATTTCTGGTAGAATACTCAAGAGAGGGTCTTTTCAGGCTTCGCCGAGAAGCCAGTTCGAGAAAGCCTTCACTGCTTCACTCGAAGCGGCGCTGTGGGGTTGAACCAGAAAATATCCGTAATCGGACAAATCGATCTCGGACAATCGAAAAAGCCGTTCCGCCTTAAGGTCATCCCGAACCAGATCATCCATCAAAGCGATCCCTTGCCCGTCGATGACGGCCTGAATTCGGACATTCGGGTCCGGCACGATCAACACATCCCGCCGTGATTGCGTGGGCAGATCTGCGGCGTTCAGCCAATCGGACCAGGCGGTGCTGTCATCGCGATCTCTAAGCAGGGTCAGATGCGGTATCGCGGCTTGCATGCCCAGCCTGTTGACCAGGTCTGCGACGGCCCGATTGCCCACTGGAAAGGGCGGCATGGACATGAACGGTGTCACGATGCCGTCTTTCCAGTTCCCGTTGCCCCATCGGATTGTCAGACCCACTCCCTGCAATTCATGTGCCGAGAATTCGATCATCGGCTGAATGCGAAGCTGCACATCAGGGTGGCTTTGCATGAAGGTCATCAGACGTGGCGACAGCCAGCGCGCCGCGAAATAGGTCGAAACACCAACTGTCAGAGAGAGGGTCGAGACCCCCTTCAAGACCTGAATTTCGGTTTCGATCTCTTCGTATCGGCTCTGGCAGATCGCCAATAGCTTCAACCCTTCTCCGGTCAGAGTGACGCCGCGCGGAGTGCGCTGGAACAGGCTCATCCCCAGATCGGCCTCAAGCGTTTTGATCTGATAGCTGATCGCGCCTTTCGTCATATTAAGTGCCACAGCCGCCATCGAAAAGCTGGAATGACGTGCGATCTCGGCAAAAAGCCTCAGCAGATCATGGTGATGAAAGCGGGCAGTCATAAAGATGAGTATAAATTATTTGTACGTAGCGGACAGAAAATTTCGATTTTCAAACATATTTTTAAACCCAAAAACTTCAATCAGTCTTACAAAGCGAAGAGATCGCGTTGGAACCTTTAAACGCAACATCAGGCATGTCAGCACCTCAGGGTCGCCGCAGCAGCGCGCGCAGGGGTCGTCTGTCCCGTCACAACGCGCCATGCGAGAGCCCGCCGTTCACTGGCCGCAAGATACCTGCATACGAATTGCTAGATGAAACGGCATTGGCCCGCATCGAAGATCAGGCCGACTGGATATTGGACAAGATCGGTGTCGAGTTCCGTGGGGACCAAACGGCGCTGGATCTCTTCGCAAAAGCGGGCGCGCGGGTCGAATTTGAACGTGTAAGGTTTGAGCCGGGCCATGTTCGCGCGCTGTGTGCCACGGCTCCGGCTGAGTTTCAGCTACATGCCCGCGATCCGGCCAAGACCGTGACACTTGGCGGCGACAAAGTTGTGCTGATGCCCGGATATGGCTCGCCGTTTGTCAGCGACCTGGCAAAGGGTCGGCGCTATGCGACGCTGGAGGATTTCCGCAATTTCGTGAAACTGGCCTATCTTGCGCCCACCATGCACCATTCGGGGGGCACGGTTGTCGAGCCGACAGATGTTCCGGTGAACAAGCGGCATCTGGACATGATGCTGGCGCATCTGACGCTGTCGACCAAGCCCTTCATGGGCTCTGTCACTGCACCTGAGCGCGCGCGCGACAGTATCGAAATGGCCCGCCTCGTCTTCGGCCGCGACGCCATGGAACACCACGCAGTGATGCAGGCCAATATCAACGCCAACTCGCCGCTGATCTATGATGACACCATGTCTTCGGCCCTGCGCATCTATGCAGAAGCCGGCCAATGCGTTTGTGTGTCGCCCGCGATTTTTGCCGGTGCCATGGGGCCACTTTCCCCGGCTGCGGTGGCGGCACAGACGCTGGCCGAAGCCATGGTTGGCATCGCTCTTGCGCAACTTGTGCGCCCCGGTTGTCCTGTGGTCTTCGGTTCGTTCCACTCGACAATGAATCTGCGCACCGGCGCGCTGACATTTGGCTCGCCCGAGGCGAACATGACCACCATGGCGCTTTCGCAACTGGGTCGAAGGCTGGGCGTGCCGGTGCGCTCTGGCGGGGGGCAGATCACCGCGTCCAACGCACCCGACGGGCAGGCGATGCAGGACAGCACCGGCGCGATGTGGTCCACGCTGCTCTCTGGTGCGCATCAGGTCTGGCATGCAGCGGGCTGGCTCGAGGGCGGGCTTGTGATGTCTTATGAGAAATTCATCATGGACCTCGATCATTGCGGTGCGATGCTGAAGCTCTTGCAAGGTTTCGATACCGATAACGAGGCCTTTGGCCGGGATGCCTACTATGAGACGGATCTGGGCGAGAACTTTCTGTCGACCAGTCACACCCTGCGCCACTACACGACGGCGAATTTTGAGCCACAGATATCTGACGCCGGCCCATTCGAGACCTGGTCTGAAAATGGCGCGCTGACCGCTGATCAACGCGCCACCTCGCGATGGCAAAAGATGTTGGACGACTATCAACAACCCGAAATGAAACCCGACATCCGAGTCGCGCTTGAGGACTTCGTATCCGAGCGCAAGGCACAGATGCCGGACGAATGGTACTAGAAAGGAACACCCATGACCGAAGAACTCAGCCGCACATCCGCCCTTGCTTCCCGCCACACGGCACTCGGCTCGGGGCTGGAGGATTGGAATGGGATGGGCACCGCCTGGACCTACAACACCGATCCGGGCGACGAACACGATGCGGTCCGCGAGCGCGCGGGCATGTTTGATATGTCACCCTTGAAAAAGGTCTTCGTGCGTGGTCCTCACGCTCAGGCGGTACTCGATCACCTGACTTCACGCGATCTGTCAAAGGTCAAACCGGGAAAGGCGGCCTATCTATGCGTTCTGACTGATCAGGGCGGGATCGCCGACGACGCGATCGTGTCAAACAACGGCGGCGACGAATGGATGATCGTGCATGGTTCGGGCGACACGATGGCGCTCTTGCAGGCTTCGGCGGAAGGGCGCGATGTTGAGGTGCAGTTCACCGATGATCTGCATGATCTGTCGGTTCAGGGACCTGCGTCGCTGGATATTCTAAACGCGCATACGGATATCGACCTGAGCACTCTGTCCTATTTCGAGCACGCGCCAGCAACGCTCTTCGGCCATTCTTGCCGCATCTCACGCACCGGATACTCTGGTGAACGCGGTTACGAGATTTTCGCGGGTGGCTCGGTGATCACCGACATCTGGGACAAACTGGTCGAGGCAGGTGTAATGCCCTGTTCCTTCACTGCGCTCGACAAGGTGCGCATCGAAGCGGGCCTGCTGTTCTACGGCTACGACATGACCGAGGACAACACCCCGTGGGAGGTTGGTCTGGGCTTCACGGTGAGCAGCACCAAGGGTGATTTCCGCGGCAAATCGGCGGTCATGGCGGCGAAAGGCGCTGAGAAGGTCAACAACGTTTGCCTCGACATCGACCACCCGGACATGGTCGAAGGCGGTGAAGCCCTGATGCTAGACGGTCGACGCGTCGGCACCATCAACAGCCCCTGCTATTCGCACCGGATGGGCAAATCTCTTGCCGTCGCCCATGTTCAGCCCGGACTTTCAATCGGGACCACGCTGAGCGTCTCGGCAAATGGTCTCAACACTAGCGCCGCAATTGTGTCCAAACCTATTTATGACCCCAACAAAACGCACACTCACGAATAGAATGGCATCGGCACCGGCCCAATCCTGCCGTTCGACCTTAGTTCTGAATTCTGCGGTTGCAGCCCGCTTTCCGGACATTCGCCGCAAGCGCGAACTCCGGGCCTCGTCGAACTCACAGATTGCGGACTTTGCTGCCATTGGCCGTTTTCAGTTGAAAGGCTGGTTTCGGATGTTCCGCTGGTCTTCTGTCGAAACTAAGAAGTCCGCCAGCGATCAGTAGCTTTGGGTTTGGCAGACCACAATGCGTGTGTGTGCAGTGAAAAAATCTTGTTCGAACGGGATTTCAACACCAAGCGTTTCCAGTGAGTTTTCTTGGCACACACGCAACATGTCCCGATCCATGTCTATTGTTCCATTGAAGATGGGATCACCTCGTGTCTCTGGTCTTGCAATTTCCCAGACAACGATTCCGTTCACAGCAATTCGGAATCCGGTTTGTTCACAAAGACCGCATGCTCCTCGCATTCTCGGACATGGTGATCCTGAACAAGGTTGACCTTGTGGAGCGCGAGACGGTCCAGAAAGTCCATGACTGGCTGGGATCGCGCTTCCGTCGCTACAGGCTGGTGGAAGCAGTCAACGCGGAGGTGCCACTCGATATCCTGCTCTCGGTCGGACGCTTTGCCGCCGAACAACTGGATGCGGAACCGTCAGAACACGCCCATGGCCCAGGCTGCGGTTGCCCCGAACATGAGCATCACCATAACCACGCGTCGAAGTTCTCGACCACGATGCTACGCTCGGATCTTCCCGTTAATCTCTCCGGCCTGCGAGACGCAATCAAGGGACTGCCCGGTGAGGTCTACCGGGTGAAAGGGTTTGTCTATAGCGAGGAAGACCCGGAGCACCGTATTGTCGTGCAAGTCGTCGGCAAGCGTATCGACATTGCCCGGGACGAGAAGTGGGGAACGCGCAAGCCGGAAACTCGTCTGGTCGCGATCGGTGCGCCCGGAGCCGTTTCGGAAGACACCTTGGGAAGAGTGTTCCTCGAAGTGGCATAAAGGAGACTACTCTTTCCGCGTTTACCTTGCCAAATACCGTCGAAAAGAGCGAACCGGACCTTCGTTGAGATCGCAGCGAATTCACACTTCCCGCCCCTTTAACTGTAAACTCAAAGCAAAGCTTTTTAGTGAAGCGCAAAACATAGGGCCACCACCGAGATGGACCTGTCACGTTTTCGTGCCGCTCCAAGTGTTCGTTTAAGCCACTTTCCGTTCGAAGGCGACCGGGCTTTTCCAGCTCAGTGCTGAGTGCTTTCGACGCGGATTGTAGAACACATTGTTCAGCGTTTGTACCGGGAACTACGCCCCAACGCGACGAGTTCATCAGCGTCCACCATCAAATACGCGGGGCCGAATGATGCGCGATGAAATGCATATCGAACACGACTGTCTAACGTCAGCGCCAATGGGACAATTTAGGTCGATATGATAAGAGAGGGTTTCTGGCACATCGTAGCCACCAAGGCGTGGAGATGAGACAGAAACCCGGAGCCAAGCGGAGCCACGGCGAGAAAGATGCCAAAGACAACCGTTGGCAGTGGAGAAATATGAGCGGCGCAGCAGTGCCAAACCAACCGAGCAGGAGTTGGCCTGACTTCGTGATAAACAGTTGTCGCGGTGAGTATCTTCTCGCGCTTTTCGCGTATCGTTTTATTGACGCAACGTCGATTCAGTTGTTGTGGTCATTAAGAAGTTTACGCAAACGTAAGCAGCGAATTGATTTTTCGACTAATCGCTCAAAAAGTGACGTCAGACGGCGTTTTCTTCCCCCTTACGTGTCAGTTTGCAACTCTTACATGCGCTCAGTCGCTGCGGGTTGGCACTCACAGTAAGTGATCCTTGAGCCCTCCTTACCAGCGCGGATCGGATCAGACCCGCAGCGGCTCTATTCAAGTCGTAGTTCCTCTCGCCAGGGCATGGGATGCCAATCAATGCCCGACACGTGCCATTTCTTTTGAAACGCTGGTTCGAGTCGCAATTGAACAGGCGCAGTTCGGGATAAGAACTGCGCCTGTCCATGGTCAAACCCTAAAACCGCGCGTTTAAGCGGCGACCCACATCTTCAACGGTGCGCGGAAATCCATCAGGTCAAAGCCCTTGTGATCGTCAACCCAACCGCTGATCCGATCTGAAGTCGCACCGACAAAGTCGTTGAACATCGGACAGATCAGACCACCATCATCACGGATCAACGCTGAGGCTTCTGCGTACATTTCCTTGCGCTTCGCATCATCGAGTTCGGCGCGCGCTGCGATGACGATTTGATCGAAACGCTCGTTGAAGAACCGGGTGTCGTTCCAATCCGCTGTGGACAAATATGCTGTGGACAGCATTTGGTCCTGAACCGGACGGCCACCCCAGTAACTGGTGCAGAAAGGTTGCTTGTTCCAAACTTCAGACCAGTAGCCGTCATTGGGCTCGCGCTTCACATCCAGCGTTATGCCCGCGGCAGCTGCGGACTGCTGGAACAACGCGGCCGCATCCAATGCGCCGGGGAACGAGTTCTCGGACGACCGAAGCGTGACCGGCCCGCTATGACCCGATTTCTTGAAGTGGAACGCCGCCTTGTCCGCGTCGTATTCGCGCTGTTCGAACTCAGTTGCGAGGGGATAAGAGCTGTTGATGGGTGTGTCATTGCCCACAGAGCCGTAGCCGAAGAGGATCTTGTCCACCATTTCCTGACGATTAATGGCGTATTTCAAGGCCATACGCAGATCATGGTTGTCGAACGGCGCGGTATTGACGTGCATGATAAACACGTAATGACCTGCGCCAGACGTAGAGCGCACCGTGATACCGGGCGCGCGGTCAACAAGACGTGCAGTACGGGGCGGCACACGGTCAATCATGTCGACCTGACCAGATTGCAGCGCCGCGACTCGTGCGGTGTTGTCGTTGATGACAATCACTTCGATCGTGCCGGCATGACCAATCGTGTCATCCCAATGGTTGGGGTTGTGTTCAGCCACGAAACGCACACCCATATCGGCGGCTTTCAAAACATAAGGACCGGTGCCAATTGCAGCAGCTGGGTCCTCTTTACCGCCACCAGGCTGAATGACGAGGTGATAATCCGAAAGCAGATATGGAAGGTCCGCATTGGGCGCTTCCAGCTCGACGATGAACAGGTCGCCATCCGTTCGCATATTTGCGATACCACGCAACAAGCCCAACGCCCCGGATTTGGTCTCTTCGTTCGAGTGTCGGTCAATGGTCTGTAGAACATCCTCGGCAGTGACGGGCTGACCGTTTGAGAAGGTGATGCCGTCTCGTATCTTGAACGTCCACGTTTTTGCGTCGGCAGAAGCCTCAAAGCTTTCTGCGACCTTTGGCTCAAGGCCGCCATCAGGTGCAAGCGTCAAGAGCGTCTCACCCCAAAGGCGGGCGACCATATTAGCGGTTGAGTTTGCGGCGGTCGCAGGATCAAGGCTGTCAGTTGTGCCGCCGCCCTGGATGCCAACGCGAATGGTGCCACCTTTTTGTGGACCAGCGGCTTTGACCGCTGACGACATCGCCAGATTGGCTGTTGCAGCAGCCAGCCCCAAGGCGGACGCCTTCCCAAGAAATTCACGGCGGGGCATTTTGCCAAGCGCTGCCTGTTTTGCCAGATATTTGATATGTTCGTTCATGGTGACTTCCCCGTTGTCGTTTGAGAGCTCAGATTTGATTAGTAGGTTGCAAGTGACACTCCGCCTGCATCCGCAGCTGGCGGAAAGTGTCGTGACAATTCTTCAATGATCTCGTCACGCGTGCTGCGGTATTCTTCTTTGAAGAAGAGATTGACGTGTTCACCCGGATCGTTGCGAAGATCGAACATCTCTCCCCAGTCTGCGTTTTGAGGATAGATTGTGACACGCCATTCGTCTGTCATTACCGTCTGGTTGTAAGTGTCCATGCGCGTGCGTGGGTGATATTCGGCAAAAAGCTCGCGACGCCCCGGGCCATCTGCCTGCGTCATCAGGTGAGCGAAAGAGACCCCTTCGGTCGGCTGATGCTCCAGCTCCAAAAAATCCTGCAGGGTCGCGCGCAGATCCAGATGACTTGTTGTCCCGTGACGTTCGCCAGGCTCGATCCCCGGACCTGCAGCGATCAGCGGTACGTGCAAAAGCGATCTGTAGGGGCTGGGGCCTTTTCGGATAAGCCCGTGATCACCCAACAACTCGCCATGATCCGAGGTGAAAATGACAACGGTGTCTTCAAGGAGACCCTGATGCTCCGCCTGTGCCATGATCCGCCCGACGCAAGCGTCAATCATCGAAATCATTCCATTGGTATATGCGATCGCACGGCGAATTGAATCGTCCGAGAAGTTCGATGTTGTCTGTAAAAAACCCTGTTCTCGCGGTGGCCCCGGATCGCGCAGGAAGTCCACATAGCTTTTACCTTTTTCCTCTTCATCGCCTTCGCGCAGGAAAGACGGCATCGCTGACAGCTCATCAGGCACATATGAGGGCATTGGCATGTCCGCCGGATCGTACATGTCGCACCATGGCGCAGGGGGGGAAAAAGGATGGTGCGGATCGGGAAAGGAAACAAACAGAAAGAACGGGTCTGACCCGTCATTTTCAGTCAGGAACTCGCAGGCCCGATCTGTGATCCAAGAGTTGTAATGCAAGTCGAAAGGGATGGCCGATTTCCAAACTTCGTCAATATCCCCACATTGCGGTTCAAGCGCGTTTTCCGGGAGATAGAGCTCGGCCGCTCCCGGCGCGACAGATTCCAGCCAACGGGCATAATGCCCACCCTTTGTGGCACTAACGGATTCTCCAATCAGAATGTCGACCGCGTCGAACCCGTAAAAGGGGCCGCACCATCCCTCACTTTCCGGTAAGTCCCAAAAGGCGTTTGAATCCGGCATAAGATGCTCTGGCCCGGCCAGAATAGGTTGGAAGTGGAATTTCCCAACCCCATGGGTCTTGTACCCCATGGCCTGAAAGTCATGGGTGATCAGTTTCAGATCCTCAGGCAGGGCAACCCCGTTGCGCGTCAGGCCGTGCGACCTTGCATACTGACCGCTGAACAAAGTGGACCGGCTTGGAGAGCAGATCTGGTGCGGTGTGAAATGCTTGGTAAAGACGGCGCCCCGCTGGGCCAGTGCGTCTATATTCGGTGTCCTGACATGCTTGTTTCCGGTGCAGCCCAGACTGTTCGCGCGTTGCTGGTCCGTCATAATCAAAATGACATTTTTCTTCATTCTTGGCGCTGCCCTCCGAAACAACGGGACAGTACCACAGCGCTTACATTTGAAATAATACTATCTGTTTCGACTGATATTTGTTAATCGAATACCTATGTTCACCCATAACCAACTCAACGTCTTCTCTGCGATCATGCAAACCGGGTCGGTTTCCGCTGCTGGTCGCAGGTTGAATCTGTCACAACCCAGCGTCAGCCGGCTTTTGTCGGATCTGGAGCGGGAGTTTGGCGTTCCTTTGTTTCGTCGCCGAAGTAAGGGTGTGACACCGCTCCCCGAAGCGGAAGAATTCTATCAAGAGGTTAAACGCAATTTTTCGGCCCTTGCGAACTTGAACGAGATCGCCTCTCAGATCGCTCGGAAGGATCGCGGGTCCTTGTCAATTGCCACAATAACCGCCGCCTCATTAGACCTCGTGCCTCAGGCCCTGAGACGGCTGAACATAGCGGAAAAGAACATCCGGATCGATTGGCGGGTACGATCTTCAAACTGGATACTGGACTATGCCCGTTTCGGCGCGATGAGAACAGGCTTCGCCTATGTTTCGCGCTCTCTGAAGCAAATGAACGTCCTGTTTGAGGGAAGCTTACCACATATTTGTTTTGTTCCCGAAGGTCACCCTTTAGCCGCAGGTCAGGGGGCGCTGATACTGGAACAGATGGCGCCCTATCAGATCATCGGGCTGCGCAACGAAGTTGAGAGTGCTTTGTCGCTAAGTGACTTGCTAGAGGGTGAGCGCCCACCGGTGACTGTCGAAACATCTTTAGCGGCACTTACTCTTAGCAAATCCTGCGGTGGGTTGCCTCTCGTGGATGCTTTTACGGCTTTTCATTGGTTGCAAGGGAACAAAGGACGGCCGCGGATCGTAGAGGGCCTTCCTCTCTATCGGTTTGCGGTCGTTGAACCAATTGGCATCAACGCTTCACAGATAGACAGGGATTTTCAGGATTGCCTGATCCAAGAGATCGAACGCGTTGTTTTGTGGACCAAACAACTCGGCTAAAAAACAAAGCGTTCATTGACGTTCAGACTTCTACGGATACACCGGCATTGCGGGACTGTTGCATGCGTTGATGGGTCCCGCTTTTGCCACCGACCAGGATATGCCTCTCGTCCACGCGCCAATCGACACTGGCACGCCGCACGTGTTTCTGGGTCCGCGTTGTGTGCTCCGGCGCAAACTTGGGGCAACGAAGACCAAAATCCAAGGCACTTGCGCGCAGACAGAGGTTAAAGCAAGCAAACACCCTTAAGGGTGAGAAAGATTGGACGCTCAAAAAGGCAGCACGCTTCTATGAGTGGGCAACCATAGTCCGAATGACTTCAAGCCAGTTGCACCACTTCACAGAACCACCGCGCGAACCGGCTCACAACGCAATACCCGGCCCGCAACATGCGGATTGGCCGTTCAGCCCTCGATAAAGGAGGGGTTTTTCAACAAAATGGGCTCAAAGCAGCCCTTCTTCCCGCAACAATTCCAGCATATCAGCCTCGGGTCTTGGGCCGATATGGCTGATGACCTCGCGGGCGCAGACGTTGCCGATCCTGGCGCAGGTCTCGTAATCGCGCCCTGTGGCCATTCCATACAGGAACCCCGCGGCGAACTGGTCACCGGCACCGGTTGCGTCTACCGGCACGATCCTCTTGACCGGCACGTCGATGCGCGCGCCTCCGTTCAGGACGGTCACGCCATCACCCGAGCGCGTGCAAACCACCAGCGGGCAAATCTCGGCGGTCTTGATCAGCGCCTCTTCCAGATCGTCGGTTTCAAACAGCGATTTGATTTCAGCCTCGTTGCCGATGACGAAATCCAGCTCATTCTCGATCAGCAGCAGGAAATCGACCCGGTGCCGTTCCACGCAAAACGGGTCGGAAATGGCGATCCCGGTCTTGCCGCCGCCCTTGTGGCAGGCGCGCGCGGCCTCAAGAAACGCGGCCTTTCCCTTTTCCTTGTCGAACAGATAGCCCTCAAGGAACATGATCTGGCTGCTTCCGGCGACCTCATCGGGCACGTCATGCGACGACAGTTCCGAGGAGATGCCCAGATAGGTGTTCATCGACCGCTCGCCATCGGGCGAGACAAAGATCATCGAGCGCGAGGTCGGCAATTCCCCGCCCGGAACCGGCGGGTTGACGAAATCGACGCCATCTTCGTTCATCGCATCCGCATAGAACCGGCCCAGCGCATCGTCATGCACCCGCCCGATAAAAGCAGCATCCAGCCCCAATGCACCTGCGCCCGCAATCGTGTTGGCAACAGACCCGCCCGGTGTCTGTACCCGACCCTCCATCGAGGCATACAGCAGCTCGCCGCGCTCCTGCTCGATCAGCTGCATGATGCCCTTTTCAATGCCCATCAGTTCCAGGAAACTGTCATCGGCCTGCGAGATCACGTCCACAACGGCATTTCCGATACCGGTCAGCTGGTAGGTTTTCATAATGTCTTGTCCTCGAATTGACAGAGATCACGGATGATGCAGGTCGGGCATTGCGGCTTGCGCGCCTTGCAATGGTACCGGCCATGCAGGATCAGCCAGTGATGCGCATGGAGTTGAAAATCGGCGGGGATATTGTCTTCGATGGCGCGCTCGACCGCGTCCACGTCCTTGCCGGGGCAGATGCCGGTGCGGTTGCCGACGCGAAAGATATGCGTGTCCACAGCCTGCGCCGGCTGCCGCCACCACATGTTCAGCACAACGTTGGCGGTCTTGCGCCCGACACCCGGCAGCGATTGCAGCGCTGCACGGGAATTTGGGACTTCACCGCCATAGTCTTCGACCAGAATACGGCTCAGCTTGATGACGTTCTTGGCCTTCTGGCGGAACAGTCCGATGGTCTTGATATGCTCGATCAGGCCCTCCTCGCCCAGATCCAGCATCTTTTGCGGCGTATCGGCGATCTTGAACAATTCGTTCGTGGCCTTGTTGACCCCCGCATCGGTTGCCTGCGCCGACAGCGCCACGGCCACGACCAGCGTGTAGACATTCACATGCTCAAGCTCACCCTTGGGTTCGGGGTCGGCCTCCTGAAAGCGCGTAAAGATCTCGCGGATCGTATGATAGTCGAGTTGCTTTGCCATCCGGGCCTTAATGCCGCCCGAGGGGCCGCGACACAAGCCCAAAGCCAATGCGCAAGTTCCGGGTCGCGGCAGCGTGTCGCGCGCGCTATGGTTTGTGCCAGACAATGAGGTGCAACCATGAACGTCCAGACCCCCGAAAGCGGATACCACTATAACGTCATGCGCCGGGCAATCGACCTGATTGATCAGGGCGGTGAAACCCTCAGCCTCGATGAGTTGGCCCGCCAGATGGATATGAGCCCGGCGCATTTCCAGCGCCTGTTCTCGCGTTGGACTGGTGTGTCGCCAAAACGGTATCAGCAATACCTGACGCTGGGCCATGCAAAGGCGCTGCTGCGCGAACGGTTCACCACGCTTGAAACCGCCCATAATGTCGGCCTGTCCGGCAGTGGCCGCCTGCATGATCTGTTCCTGAAATGGGAATCCATGAGCCCCGGCGAATACGCCCGCAAGGGCACGGGTCTGACGATCTACTGGGGCTGGTTCGAATGCCCCTTTGGTCCCGCGCTGGTCATGGGCACCGACAAGGGGATCTGCGGCATCGCCTTCGGGGCCGAAACCGGAGAGAAGGCGGCGATGGAGGATATGGTCTCGCGCTGGCCCAACGCGGATTATGTCGAAGATACCATGCGCCTGCGCCCCTGGGTTCTCAGCGCTTTCGGCACGGCCCGCGACCGGTTAGAGCCGACGCCGCTCTACCTGATCGGCTCGCCCTTGCAGATCAAGGTATGGGAAGCACTGATGCACATCCCGTCGGGGCAGGTGACGACCTATTCCGAGATCGCGCAGCGCGTGGGTTCGCCGCAGGCCGTGCGCGCCGTGGGCACGGCGGTCGGGCGAAACCCGGTCAGTTGGCTGATCCCGTGTCACCGCGCCCTGCGCAAATCAGGGGGGTTGGGCGGCTATCACTGGGGTCTGCCGGTCAAACGGGCCATGCTGGCCTATGAGGCGGCGCAGGCCGACGCCTGATTGACAGAAGGCCCGACCGCTGCCAAAAAGCAACGCAGGTTCGGGTCCCCTGCCGTTCGCGGCCATAGGCTTTGGTGAAACCCGGTTGAACAAACATCTGTTGCCCTTTCCCGGCGCGCGGATGGTAATGCGAACCCCGTCCTAAACTCGCGCCCGTTCAAGGAAACGAGGCAAAACATGACACTGTCACAAGACATCGCTCCGCTGGAGGAGCTGAAAGAGCAGGCCAAACGCCTGCGACGGAAACTGCACGACACCGGCGTTCAGCTGTCGCACGGTCAGGCCCTGGAACTGGTGGCTCATCAACATGGGGTGCGCGACTGGAACACATTGCACGCGATGGCGGGCAACCGGATGCGCTTGCGCGTGGGCGACCGGGTCGAAGGTCGATACCTGGGCCAGCCCTTCACGGCGGAAATTCGTGGTCTGACCATGCTGGGGGACGGTGCACACCGCCGGGTGACCCTACAGTTCGACACGCCTGTCGATGTAGTCCGGTTCGACAGTTTCTCGGCCTATCGCCAGCGCGTGACAGGAGAGATTGGCTGGGACGGTCGTTCCCGTCGCCATACGTCCGACGGGGAACCCCAGCTAGTGGTGCGGCCTGTCTGACATAACACGGGCGAGGCAACCGCGTTGCCTCGCCCTCTCATCTTGCATTGCGCTGGGTGTATTATTCAGCCGCCCAGCCGCCGACGGATTTGACTTCCAGAAAGTCTTCCAGCCCCCAAACGCCACCTTCGCGCCCGTTGCCGGATTGCTTCATCCCACCAAACGGAGAGCCCGCGCTGCGCGACTGGCCGTTCATCTCGACCATGCCCGACCGCAGAACCCGCGCCATGCGGTTGGCGCGCGCCTTGTCCTGCGTCTGCACATAATTGGTCAGGCCATAAGGGGTGTCATTGGCGATCTCGATGGCCTCTTCCTCGGTGTCGAACGGGATCATGGTCAGGACGGGGCCAAAGATTTCCTCGCGCGCGATGGTCATCTGGTTGTTGGCATCGGCAAAGACCGTGGGGCGGACATAATAGCCCTTGTTCAGCCCCTCAGGGCGTCCGGTGCCGCCCGCGACCAGCCGCGCCCCTTCGTCGATACCTTTCTGGATCAGGTCCTGAATCTTGGTCCATTGAACCTCATTCACGACGGGTCCGATATGGCGGCCCTCGTCTGCGGCATTGCCCACCGTGACCTTGCTGGCGACCTCGGCCGCGATCTCAACGGCCTGATCATAGATCGGGCGCTGCACCAGCATCCGGCTGGGGGCATTACAGCTTTGGCCGGTGTTGTTCATCATATGCAGGACGCCGCGTTTGACAGCCTTTTCATCGGCATCGGCAAAGACCACATTGGCGCCTTTGCCGCCCAGCTCCAGATGCACTTTCTTGAGCGTTTCCGCCGCGTTCTTCGAAATTGCCGTACCCGCACGGGTTGAGCCGGTAAAGCTGACCATATCCACGTCGGGATGACCCGACAGCTGCGAGCCAACGCCCGGGCCATCGCCGTTCACCAGATTGAATACACCGGGCGGGAACCCTGCCTCGTCCATCATCTCGGCAAAGATCATCGCGTTCAGCGGGCTTTGCTCGGATGGTTTCAGAACCATCGTGCAGCCCGCAATCGCCGCCGCACCGACCTTGAGCGTGACCTGGTTCATCGGCCAGTTCCAGGGCGTGATCAATGCGGCCACGCCAACCGCCTCATAGATGATCCGGTCATTCGGGGCGTGATCCCCCAGAGGGCGTTCAAACTGAAACGCCTTGGCCGCGCGGATGAAGTTCTGCAAATGCCATGTGCCTGCACCAACCTGCTGGCTGCGCGACATGTCAATCGGCGCGCCCATTTCCAGCGACATGGCCTGCGCCAGATCTTCCGCGCGGGTCTGGTAGATGTCGATCAGCTTCTCGACCAGTGCGATGCGGGTCTCCACCGGCGTTGCCATCCAGCCCGGCAGGGCGGCCTTGGCGGCGGCAACTGCCGCATCCGTGTCGGCCTGCCCACCCAGTGAGATCACCGCGCACGGCTCCTCGGTCGAGGGGTTGATGACCTCGAAATCATTGGGTTGCGACGGCGCGACCCATTGACCATTGATATAGAAATTCCGTTTCTCGATCATCCTGAGCCCTCCTGTCGGTTCAGCTAGAATCCGGCTGTTCGCCGACACTCTGTCACCCAAGCGAAGAGGGGGCAATAGATAATTTGATCAAATTATTTTTCCAGTGAAACCGGCGAATTCCTTGGCCGCGACCACGATGAAAGGTTTAACCTTCGCACAAAGTGATTAGGTTTCAGGCAATCGACTCGGATTTTCAACAGGAAAGGAAGTAGCCATGGGTTTGCGCATCAACGATACGGTCCCGAACTTCACCGCAGAAACAGATCAGGGCACCATTCAGTTGCACGACTGGATTGGCGACAGCTGGGCCATTCTGTTCTCGCACCCCAAGGATTTCACGCCTGTCTGCACCACCGAATTCTCGGCCGTCGCGCAGCTGAACGACGAATGGGCCGCGCGCAACACCAAGGTGATCGGCGTGTCGGTTGACGGTGTTGAAGACCACAAGAAATGGAAGAAGGACATCGAGGAATACGGCAAGGCCAATCCCAGTTTCCCGATCATCGCTGATGAGGGTCTGGCGGTGTCGAAAGCCTTCGACATGCTGCCTGCCGAAGCCTACCTGCCCGATGGCCGCACCCCGGCTGACAGCGCCACCGTGCGGTCGGTCTTTATCATCGGCCCGGACAAGCAGCTGAAACTGTCGATGACCTATCCGATGACCGTGGGCCGCAACTTTGCCGAAATCCTGCGCGCGCTGGACGGGTTGCAGATGTCGTCTAAAGGTGTCGCAACGCCTGCCAACTGGATGCCGGGTGAAGACGTGATCATCCCGCCCTCAGTGTCGAACGAAGACGCCAAGGCCAAATTCGGCGCGTTCGAGACGATCTTTCCCTATCTGCGCAAGACCAAAGCGCCGTCTTAAGGCGGGTGCCGGGTCAGGGGGGCTGTCTGCCCCCCATCGTGCCTGCCGGCACGATTTCCCCCCGAGGATATTTGGGGCCAGATGAAGCAGGCGGGGGCAGGGTAACCGAAGGGAGACCTGCCCCTGGACCTCAGAACTTGTACCGAAGCCCGAAATTGACACTGAACGTATCCAGATCGTCTTCGACGGTGCCGGTCAACGCGCCGTTCGGGGCCAGTCGCCGCGACGAGACGTCAAAGGCGCGGGCATAGCGGGCGTCGACGGTAAAGGCGGTTGACGGGTTGATCTCGTAAGCCACACCGGCGATCAGCTGCGCGGCAAAGGTGGTGTCGCTGTCATCCAGCGCCACACCGGGCCCATAGGCAAAATCCAGATCCGAATAGGTGGCCCCCAGACCAAACCCGGCATAGGGCGTCAGCGCACCCGCCTGTTTGAAATCGAACAGCACATTGGCAAACAATGAGGTCTGCGTGACATCGCCCGAGATATTGCCCTCGGCCCCCGGCCCGTTGCCCGAGAAGTTCACACCATCCACGTCGCTGTCGCGGTAAGACAGCTCCAGCTCAATCCGCGTGCCGAACCTGTCATTTGACCATTGCGGGATTTCCTTGCCGATGGCCACGCCCAGGCCGAATCCCGCGTCGAACTCCGTTTCAACGGATTGGGGCGTGCCGCCGATCGTGCCTGCGAAATCGCTGTCCTGCAGCTGGCTGTACCCGACAAAACCCTGAACATAGGTGCCGTCGCCCAGGCTCTGCGCGGCAAGCGCCGTCGCGCTGGCGGCGAGGGCCGTTGAGGTAAGTAAAATGTGCTTGAACATGATTGTCTCCGTTGCTCCAAAACTCTGCTTGGCCTCGATGTGGGCGGGTTTGACGGAAAGGAAAGGCGCGGGGTTATCACTTCGTTTCACAGGTTTTTGGACGCGCGTGAGTGAATAGATCCGGGGCTGGGGCAGCGCTGTTCATCGGCTTCTTCGGGCCCCTCAGGTTCTGGTTCGCGCCGAATTGTGATAGGGTGCTTAGGGGCAAAACTCAGGCATGCGACCAATCACCTCGGGCTTTCGGACTGTTCAAAGCAGGAGAAGACCATGGCTTTTACAGATTGGTATGTTGAAGGAGAGAGTTTCGGGAACTGCAACTGCGGCTATGCCTGCCCCTGCCAGTTCGAAGAGTTGCCGACCCATGGCGATTGCCGGGGGTTCGAAGTGCTGGAGGTGACCAAAGGGCATTTCGGTGACACCGACCTCAGCGGGACCAAAGCCGCGCTGATCTATGCCTGGCCGGGGCCGATCTTTGAGGGCGGCGGCGAGATGCAGGTGATCGTTGATCCCGCAGCAACCCCGGCACAGCGCGACGCGCTGGAAAAGGTCTTTCACGGTGAAGAAACCGAAGAGATGGCGACGCATTGGTATGTGTTCAGGGCAATGTGCGAGACGGTTCATGACACGCTTTACCTGCCGATCGAATTCGAGATGGACCTCGAAGAACGCACGGCCAGCGTTACCGTTGGTGATGTTCTGAAATCCACCGGACAGCCGATTCAGGCCCCGCATGGCGGCGGCGCGCATCGGGTGCGCATCGATATCCCCGGCGGGATCGAGTTTTCCATTGCCGAGATTGGCAGCGCCTCGACCCGCTCTGATGCCGCGATAAAGCTGGACCTGAAGGACAGCTATGGCCAGTGGCATCTTCTGAAACATGGGCCCGGCGGGGTTGCTCACTGATCGGCACCCCTGTCAGGCGGCGTGCGCAGATGTGTTCGGGACCGATGACCAGCAGGGCAGCGTCAGATCCGCCTTCAGCACCCGAACCTCAAAGGGTTTCAGCACCGGCAACGCGGTTGACCCATAGCCACCGGCACCGCAGGCCAGATCCGGGAACAGGGTGAACAGCTCGCGCCTTGTGGCGGGAGCCATCGCGCCCAGTGTCGTGTCGCCGGGATAGAAGGATTCGGACCAGACCCCTTCGACATTCACCAACTCATGCCGGTCAAAAAGGATATGGACATACTCGACCCCTTGCGCGGGCAGCTCCTGAACGATTGTCCGCCCGTTGATCAGCCCCTTGGCCGGGGCCAGCATCGCGGTCTCGCAATGCATCAGCTCCATCATCGCCGAGGTGACGGCGATCCGGTGTTGTGGCGAGACGACCAGATCACGGTTGGGGCTGTTTGGCCCGAAACATCCCGCCATGATCCGAACCGGACAGAGATGAGGGTCCTGTTGCAACTCCTGCGCTGACAAGCGACGCCTGCCGACCCAGCGCACCGGGCGGATATGGCCCTTGGCAGTGACAACCGGGTCGCCGGGGTTCAGGGTTTCGACCCGGCGCAGCCCGGCGGGTGTCCGGATCAGGGACCCGGCGGTAAAGCACACGAAAGACGGCAGGGTCTGATAAGTAGTTGGCGCTGCCGTCCCGCCAAAGCTGGTCCCCGTGATCGTATCGTTCAGCTGCGCCTGACCCGAGGTGACGATGATGTAGCGCGGGTTCGAGAACTGAACCAGAATGAAGGTGACAGGCGCCCCGTTCACCGTCCCCGAATAGCTTTCGAAAGTGCTGAAATTCTGGCTTGTCCCGGAAAAACCGGGCAGGGCCGACAGATCAAGCTGCGCGCTGTCAGGGTCGGGATCCTGCAACAGGGCGTCATTGTCGGTGATATCAACGGAATAAGCGGCAGTAATATCGACGCTTTTATTGCTGTAGGGGTCTGCGCTGATTTCGAAAACGGTTATCGAGGCCACGGTCGAAAAGCATCCCTGAATGCAACATGATCATCCTTATGGTTGAGTAAATACACGCATGAAGTGTTAATAATTGATTTACCAAGCCACGGGACGCCCGACACTCCTGACCGCGCGGACAAAAATAGCCCCGGTCGAAACCGGGGCCTTTCGCATTCAATCAGAGGGTGGGCAGATTACTCTGCGCTTTCCTCTTTAAGCAAAACCAACCTAGCCCCGGCATTTCACATATGCGGATATGTGGGTGGTAGAAGCGGAGGTTAGTGGAAGGTAGCGGAGGTTAGCGGAAGGTAGCGGAGGTTAGTGGAAGGTAGCGGAGGTTAGTGGAAGGTAGCGGAGGTTAGCGGAAGGTAGCGGAGGTTAGCGGAAGGTAGCGGAGGTTAGTGGAAGGTAGCGGAGGTTAGTGGACGGTAGTGAAACATTATTGCAAAACATTTTCAGAATGAGTGCTGGAAACGACAGTTATCCAAGTTGCAAAAGACCTTGTAGGTAACCGATAAAACCCTTTGCGCGCTTCATCAGCTAAGATAATCTCGCGCTTTTTTAAAGCCGCAAGAGCATTATCCACATTAGAAGCGGATACTTCACAGCCTTCAATAATTGACTTGCGTGCAACCCAACCGTCGCCGTGTTCAGCCATAAAATCCAAAACTCGTCTATAATCGTCAGACCAAATCTTTGAATAGTACATCTCGCTGAAGTACTTCGCACCGAGTTGATCTATCGCGCCGTTCTCTGCCGAAGCACCATGAAGTACATCTTTCAAATCAATCGCGTCATCCGTGTCGGTGTCAAAAGCACAGTAACAAAACTGCTGAAGGAAGTGTGGGTATCCTTCAGAAAGATCGCTCAACAGGTCAGTTGCTTCTTCATCAATTTTTGTTTTGCGTTCGTTTTCTTCATTTGCTCTAGCGATGCCTACACGGACTACATTCTTTCTCTCTTTCGGTTCAAGTGGTTGCATGGTCAAAACCTGAAAAACTCTAAGAGATGACTCGTGAGAATCCCGAAGCTTTTGAACAAGAATCGACTGACCAGCGAGCAAGAACAATACGTCGTTGCAACCTCGCTTCGCCAAGCGTTCCGTTACAATTTTTAAAAATTCTCCCAGGCCAGCTTCCACCGGAGGTGTGTCTGCCTCATCCAGAAGCACTGCGATTCCGTCAAAGTTGCGTGTCTCCGAGATGTCGACGAAGAGGGAAACCAGATCATCAAGTGCTTCGTCGGGGTCGATCTCTTCCTCTTTTCCTCTATAGGCGACGCCCAATATTTCCCAATTGGAAAGAAACTCCCAAACCAGCTTTGCTTTTTCTTTAAGGTTCTCGTGCGAACGGAGCTTGGATTTTAGTTCACGTCCAATTTGCTTAACGATTCCACCCTGCGTTTGAACGCCTGCTAAGTCGGTAGAAACAGTCAAGAAATTGAATTCTAAAGCTTCGACGTTGATCTCTCCGCGGGCTATTAGATCTGCATAATTCAATAATGATGATTTTCCTATGCCACGCTCGCCGGAAATGAGGAGGTGCTGAGGGTTGTTATTCTTTGTCTGAAAAAGAGCCTGTTCAATCGCCTCAATCTCATCGAACCGTCCAATGAACATTCCAGGAAAAGCGATCCCGAACGGTACAAACGGATTAAACTTCATGTTCACCTCAGAATTTGCTCTCAGAATACACAAAGGCTCCGGTAATTCCACCGGAGCCCCATAAAAATATCAAGTAAGAAGCAGATTACTCTGCGCTTTCCTCTTTCTTTTCTTTCTTCTCGGGAACGATCTCTTCCCCGGTTTCCTGATCGACCACTTTCATCGACAGGCGAACCTTGCCGCGATCGTCAAAGCCCAGCAGCTTGACCTTCACTTCCTGACCTTCCTTCAGAACATCCGACGGATGGTTCAGGCGGCGGTTTTCGATCTGGGACACGTGGACCAGACCGTCACGCTTACCAAAGAAGTTCACGAAGGCACCGAAATCGACAATCTTGACCACCTTGCCGGTATAGACCTGACCTTCTTCCGGCTCGGCCACGATCGACCAGATCATGTCATAGGCTTTCTTGATCGATTCCCCATCGGGCGATGCGATCTTGATGACGCCATCGTCGTTGATGTCGACCTTGGCACCCGAAACCTCGACGATCTCGCGGATGACCTTGCCGCCCGAACCGATCACTTCACGGATCTTGTCGGTCGGGATGTTCATGGTCTCGATGCGCGGTGCGTGGACCGAGAACTCGTTGGTCTCGGACAGGGCTTTGCCCATCTCGCCCAGGATGTGCATCCGGCCGTCCTTGGCCTGTGCCAGGGCGGTTTCCATGATCTGAGGCGTGATGCCCGCGACCTTGATGTCCATCTGAAGCGAGGTGATGCCGTTTGCAGTACCCGCAACCTTGAAGTCCATATCGCCCAGGTGGTCTTCGTCACCCAGGATGTCGGTCAGAACTGCGTAAGACCCGTCATCTTCCAGGATCAGACCCATGGCCACACCGGCAACCGGAGCTTTCAGCGGAACACCCGCATCCATCATCGACAACGACCCGCCGCAGACAGACGCCATCGAGCTGGAGCCGTTGGATTCAGTGATCTCGGACACCACGCGGATGGTATAGGGGAAGTCGGTCGGCGCAGGCAGAACCGCCTGAAGTGCGCGCCATGCCAGCTTACCGTGACCGATTTCGCGACGGCCGGGCGAACCCACACGGCCCACTTCACCAACCGAATAGGGGGGGAAGTTGTAATGCAGCAGGAAGTTCGATTTGAAGTTGCCGTGCAGCGCGTCGATGAACTGCTCATCGTCGCCGGTGCCCAGCGTGGTCACGGCCAGCGCCTGAGTTTCACCGCGGGTGAACAGGGCAGAGCCGTGTGTGCGCGGCAGCAGCGAGGTTTCGGCTTCGATGGCACGCACATCGGTGGTCGAACGACCGTCGATGCGCTTGCCGCCCTTGACGACGTCACCGCGCAGAATACCGGCTTCCAGCTTTTTCATCGCCGAGCCAAGGTTGGCGTCTTCCAGCTGTTCCTCGCTCAGCGCTTCCTTGATCGCTTCACGGGCAGCGGCAACAGCGGCGGTGCGCTCCTGCTTGTCGGTGATCGCGAACGCGGCGCGCATCTGCTCTTCACCGGCAGCCGAAACGGCGGCATAAAGCTCCGAGTAATCGGGTGCGACGAATTCGAACGGCTCTTTCGCGGCGTCTTCGGCCAGCGAAATGATCAGGTCGATGACCGGCTGGATCTGCTCATGCGCAAAGGTCACGGCACCCAGCATTTCGGCCTCGGACAGCTCATAGGCTTCCGATTCCACCATCATCACGGCGTCTTTGGTACCGGCAACAACCAGATCCAGACGCTGTTCAGGGTTCAGGCGCAGGTCCTGCATGTCATCCACGGTCGGGTTCAGGACGTATTCGCCATCCACGAATCCAACGCGGGCACCGGCGATCGGGCCCATGAACGGCGCGCCGGAAATGGTCAGCGCAGCCGACGCGGCGATCATTGCAACGATGTCGGGATCATTGACCAGATCGTGGCTCAGCACGGTGCACATCACCAGCACTTCGTTTTTGAAACCGTCAACGAACAGCGGGCGGATCGGACGGTCGATCAGACGCGCGGTCAGCGTCTCTTTCTCGGTCGGGCGCGCTTCGCGCTTGAAGAAGCCACCCGGAACCTTACCGGCGGCGTAATATTTCTCTTGGTAATGTACGGTCAGCGGGAAAAAGTCCTGACCAGGTTTTTGGCTCTTGGCAAAGGTCACGTTGGCCATGACGCTGGTTTCGCCCAGCGTGGCAATCACGGTGCCGTCGGCCTGACGGGCAACCTTGCCGGTTTCCAGTGTCAGCGTTTCCTCGCCCCACTGCATCGATTTCTTCGTTACATCAAACATATGCGTATCCTAGAACGGAGCACTCCCGCCCCTGCGGGTCTCCGGTTTTGCATGGCGGCCCCATTGCCGCCGACCCCATTTATCTTCCGTTCGAGTGCCGGGGTCAGGGCACAACGTCTCAGATACCGCGCGCATACATGAGAATGCGTTGGAAGGAAAGCGAAACCGAAAAAGCTGGCCGGATCATGCTGAGGCAGGTCCTGACCTCTCGCAGCGCGTCGCAAGGCACAGGGGCCGCATGATGGCGCGCTGCGTGCCATTGCCCCCGTCCGGGAAATGGCCTGACAGAACCGGATCACTGCGCTAACCTCACTTTCATCGGGGGTGCGAATGAAAAGACGGCTTACGACAGTGCTGGCGGCTGACGTTGTCGGGTACTCAGCGCTTATGGATCAGGACCGGCAGGGTACACTTGCAGCGCTGAAATCGTTCCGTGACGACACGCTCACTGCCCTGCTGGAATCCCACAACGGCACATTGATCAAAAGCATGGGGGATGGCTGGATCGCTGAATTCCAGTCAACGTCCGACGCGTCGGATTTTGCGATTGCCCTGCAATCCTGCGACAAGCCCGAAGGGCTGCGGCTGCGCATCGGTATTCACACGGGCGAGGTCATTGCGGAAGGCGAAGACATCTTCGGTGATGGCATCAATGTCGCTGCCCGGCTCGAGGCTCTGGCCAAACCCGACCAGATCCTGATCTCGGACACGGCGCATCACAGCCTTGACCGGGGTGATGCGGGCCTGTTCGGCGGCGGCGGGCAGGCCGAGCTAAAGAACATCACGCGCCGCGTTGGTGTCTGGTGTTGGCCAAAGGGCTCAACCGCCAATCTTGCAACACCCGCCGACACCCGCCCGGGGATCGCCGTCCTGCCTTCGACAACATGTCCGGCGACCCCGAGCAAGAGTTCTTTGCCGACGGCATAACCGAAGACATCATCACGGAACTGTCGCGCTTTCGCTGGCTTATGGTCGTGGCCCGCAACTCGTCCTTCATCTTCAAGGGAAAAACGACAGATATCCGCCAGGTCGGCCTGACGCTCGGGGTTCGGCATGTGCTGGAAGGGTCCGTCCGCCGCGCGGGACAGCGTGTCCGGATCACCGGGCAGTTGATCGATGCGGAAAATGGCAGCCACCTGTGGGCCGATCGCTTTGACGGGGTGCTGGACGATATCTTCGAGCTTCAGGACAAGGTCACGCAAGAGGTCGTCACGGCGATCGAACCTTCGCTGCGCCAAGCCGAAACGAACCGATCCCGCGCCAAGCCGACCGAAAACCTCGAAGCCTATGAACTCTATCTTCAGGCGCAGTCGCATTTTCATCTGCTGACAGATGACGCCAATCGCGAAGCCATCCGGCTGACGACGCTGGCGCTGGACCGCGACCCGGATTACGCCGCTGCCGCAGGGTTGCTGGCCTGGCTGCACATTCAGCGGCTTGTTCAGGGGCTCGATCCCATCGGCGAAGGGCCCAGGGCCGCCATCAGCGCGGCAGAACGCGTTCTCATGAGCGACCGCGCCGACGGCATTGCCATGGCTTATGCGGCGCATTCAATCTCGATGCTGGCCCGCGACCTGCCGCGCGCGCGGGCGGCGTTCAAACAGGCACTGGCCGAAAACCCCAATGCTGCAAGCGTCCACATGCTCGCCTCCATCAACCTGTGCATGTTGAACCGGTCGGACGAGGCATTGGAACACGCAACACATGCCATTGAACTCAGCCCGAAAGACCCGATGCGCCATGCGGCGCATATCGCCCGGGCAAGTGGCGCTTTTTCAACTGCGCTGGTATGACGAGGCCGCCGCCGCAGCGCGTGAAGCTCTGGCCGTTCGGTCAGGATTTGTCATGAGCCACCTGATGCTTATTGCCGCCTTGGGTCAGATGTCTGATGCCGCAGCGGCGCAGGCGGCGATAAGCGACCTGCAAGCGTTGCGCCCCGATATCACCGCTTCCTCGGATCAGACCAGTTTGCCAATCTTTACCGTTCCCACCTGTTCCGAAAGCTGGCGCGAAGGGTGGAAAAAGGCCGGTCTTCCCGAATAACGGCTGATCTACAGACACGCGTTCTGCTGCGGCCACGAAACGCCGCGCCCCCCGGTTGGCGGCGACCGGTTGTTCAAGTGTGATGTTCACCACAGAGAGATTTCAAAACTCGTCTATTGTGCAGGCTTATTGTGTCAAAGTTAATGAAAGTAGGTTTACCCATGAAGCTCCATTCCGCCTCTGGCATTTCATTCAACCCTGATGTGTTCGACGAGTCATTTATCGAGATGCTTGACAACCTCCCCGAGGACGCGGTCGAGGACATCGACCTTGATGCAGGCCCGAAGATGCCGCTGATGACAACCCCCGCCGCCGAACCAAGTGCGGCGGACGTGGCCGCGATCATGGAAAGCGCATGGGAAGAGCTTTATGCCTCAGACGAAGGGGCCGATATCCGCGCGCTTCCGGCCGACCAACAGGCGCAGATCAAGGCGCGGTTCCTGTCCCCCGACCCGATACCCGAGGCCGAAGCCGCTACGGTTCCCGTCGATGCCGCGCCGTTCTCGGTGCAGGAAACCGCGGACAGCCTGATCCTGATGCAGGGGGACACGCCGCTTTTGGGGGCACCGCTGGGCACCAGCAGGAAAAAGCGCAAGAAAGCCGCGCTGAACACCTTTATCGGGGCCGCCGCCAAGGCGTTTGCCGATATCATCACGATGGCCATGGCCGCGCTGGGGGTTTATCAGGCGCTCGGAACCAAGACGGTCACGCGCGCAGGGGCCGGGATTGCTGTCAAATGCAGCGGTCCGATCAGCCGCCACGCCGGTGCAATCGCCAAGGCCGGAACGGCGGGCAGCGATCTGGCCATGATGAAGGCAATGCTGGGCGTCGCCAAGGCTTCCGTCGGGTTCACCAAACTTGCGGGCATCGTTCTGACCGACATGAGCGGCCTGGAAAAAGCCGCCGCGATTGCCACCTGCGTCGGTGGCATGACACTGGCCGTCGCCTCGGCAAGCGGGTCGTTCTGGCTGTCGATGCTGGCGATGGTAACCGCAGTTGCGATGTTCGTGATCGACACCGCCTTGGCGGTCGATACCTACAAAAAGTGGCAGGCAATCTGACCCGAAATCAAAGACGCCCGCCAATTGGGCGGGCGTACAAATCTTACAAACCGGGGTTCAGAACCGGTACAAAACGTAACAAATACGTTTAGCGGCGGATGCCCAGCTTTTTAATCAGGTCCTGGTAACGCGCCTCTTCCTTGCCCTTCAGGTAGTCCAGCAGCTTACGGCGCTGAGCAACCATTTTCAGCAGACCACGACGACCGTGGTTGTCTTTCTTGTGGGTCTTGAAGTGCTCGGTCAGGGTGTTGATACGCGAGGTCAGAATAGCAACCTGTACTTCAGGCGAACCGGTGTCGCCTTCTTTGGTTGCGAATTCTTGCATGACGCGTGCTTTTTCAGCGGCAGTGATCGACATCGGGGTCTCCTTTGAAAGGTTAGAGTTGATGGCGCAGGCCGGGATGTCGTCCAGCACAGGCCCATGGAGAAAACCGCACCGATTCCGATGCGGATGGGCGCGTATAAGCGCAATTGACCCAAATGGCAAAGGGTTTCTGCGGGCTCAGGCCATCTGCCCGTATTGCGCCAACTGGGCTTCGGTGATCAGCTGAATATCGGCCGCTGTCATCCCTTCGGCACCATATACCTGCGCAACTTCCTGGCCATCTATGAAAACCCTTGTCAGGTTGGCGTTTTCGGCGTCGGCCTCAACCTCGATTGCCGGGTCGGTCTCATCCTCCCACGTCACCAGCAGCTTGTCTTCGCCGGGTTGAAACCCCATCACGGTCACCTGATCGTCGCCTGGGTTCAACACGATATCATCGGCCCCGTCTCCGCCCGTTACCACGTCTTTGCCGCCTGCCAGAATGGTATCGTCACCCGCACCGCCGTTCAGGAAATCCCTTTCGGCGGCCCCCTCTTCGATCCCGAAAACAAAGTCGTCTCCATCCCCGCCAAAGACGGTATCCTCACCTTCGCCCCCGTTCAGAACATCGTCCCCGAACCCGCCCTGCAACGCATCATCCCCTGCGCCACCGTCCAGCCTGTCGTCGCCCTGACCGCCAAACAGTTCGTCCTCACCCGCACCGCCATCCAGTGTGTCGTCACCAAAGTGACCGTAAAGGGCGTCCTCCCCGTCATCTCCGAACAAGAGGTCGTCATCCGCCTCACCGTGCAGGATGTCATTTCCCTGCCCGCCCGATATCTCATCCGCGCCGTCGCCCCCGTGCAGAACGTCGTTGCCCTTGGCACCGTTTATCGTGTCGTCCCCGCCATAGCCGTTGATCTGATCGACACCGTCCTGACCGGTAATCACGTCCGAACCATCGCCACCGGCAATCACCAGATCGCCTTCAAATTCCGAGATCACAGTCCCGGTGGAGGGTGCCTCGTCGCTGTCCGGCGAAGGTTCGGTGTCGGTGCTTTCCGGATCTTCGACACCCTCGCCGATGACCAGAAACTCACCGGTATCATCCTCGGCTGATGGTTCACCTTCGGGGTTTTCATCCGGCGTGTCGTCCTCTTCGATCAGAAAATCGCTCATCGCGTAAGCAGCGCCGCCAATGGCGGCCAGTCCAAGCAATCCGGCCAGAAACATGGAACCCCTCCGAAAGCATGATGCTCCGAGGGTGGAATATCCCATATCGCCCGTCACAGGGTCAAAGGTAAACCTTTGAAATGGTTAACCCTTTGTCACCAGAGCTCAGGCTGCTGCGTATAGGCGATATAAAGCGGATGTTTGGGGTGACCGTCCTTGGTCAGGCCCAGATGGAACAGCGATTGGCCGGTTCCGCGCAACAGGGTTTCCACCGAAGGGCCGCGCCCCAGATGCGCGCCATGCGTGCCCCAGGCCGCGATGACCTGATCGGCCCATTGCACACCGTCCAGAATGGCCGCGTCATTCTCGGGCCCGACCGGATCGGTGGCAGCCCGCATCTTGCGCGGGTCGGTGTCGCGCCACGCAAAGATGTTCGTGACCTGAAACGCGCCGAACCCAAGCGCGCGTGCGCGCCGTTCACAGCGTTCCACCGTCGGATCGTTCTGCACCTCGGTCGCGGTTGACGGGTTCAGCATCACAAACAGCGCCTTGCGACCTTCAGGGTCCCAGATGCGGGTCAGGCTATAGCGGTATTTCTCGCAATCGGAATAGATGGCGGTCGAGGGCGCGTCGCCCTTGGTATGGGAACGGGTGATCATGCCCTTCGCCTAACACGGCTCTCAGTCGACGAACACCCGGCTGGGGTGCAATTCACCGGATTTATAGATGCCAACGGCCACGGCCTTGCCGTCGAATGATGCCCAGGCCTCGTCGCCGTATTCAATGTCTGAGGCCAGCACCATGCCCGGATTGCCATTGCGCAGACGGGTTGCCCCCTCGGCGGTGCATTTCAGCTCGGGCAGGTCGGACAGGCCGGTTTCCAACGGGTGCAGATATTCGTCCAACGCGGCTGTTTTCGCCATTTCGTCGATCTGTTCGATGCTCAACCCGTCCTCGGCCTCGAACGGGCCGGACCAGATGCGGCGCAGTTCCTTGACGTGGGCGTGACAGCCCAGCGCATCGCCCAGGTCGCGGGCGATAGACCGCACATAGCCGCCTTTGCCGCAGGTCATCTCCAGCACCACGTGATCTTCGTCGGGGCGGTCGACAAGGATCAGTTCCTCGACCCAGAGGGGGCGAGCGTTCAGCTCCACATCCTCCCCATCACGGGCCAGTTTATAGGCGCGTTGGCCGTCGATCTTCACCGCCGAGAATTTGGGCGGCACCTGCATGATATCGCCCAGAAACGGGGTCAGCGCCTGTTTGATATCGTCATCCGAGGGGCGCGCATCGCTTTGCGCGATCACTTCGCCCTCGGCATCGTCCGTGTTGGTGGCCTGCCCCAGTCGCACGGTAAAGGTATAGGCTTTTAAGGCATCGGTGATATAGGGAACGGTCTTGGTCGCCTCGCCCAAGGCAATTGCCAGAACGCCGGTCGCCTCGGGATCCAGCGTGCCCGCATGGCCCGCCTTTTTGGCATCCATCGCCCAACGCACCTTGTTGACCACGGCGGTCGAGGTCATGCCCGCAGGCTTGTCCACCACCAGCCAGCCGGAAATGTCGCGGCCCTTGCGTTTGCGTCCCATCATGCACCTTGAATCTTGCTGAGGCGCGCGAGTTAGCGGATCACTCTGCCGCTGTCAATTTGCGGGCGTTTCTTCGACCACACCGACAATCGGCCCCAGCGAGAATCCCAAATCCGAGCGGTTGCTGGCACGCTCATACATCCGCGAGATATTGCCGTCGAAAAACAGCGCGTTTGGCGTGCCAAGCACATCGCGGAACAAACGTCCGAACTCGTGGAAGGTGACGTAATCTTCCGAGATCGCAAACACCGCCCGTGTACCATCGGAACTGGTGCCGACCCCATTTCGAACATAAAGCGAGGTCGAATCAGGCAGGAAGCGCGGGTGCAGTTCTCCGTCGATCACCAGCATGGGACCGGATTGGGTGGCAAAGCGGCAGGTGGGCGCCTGATCCACGTATTCAAGCGTTTCAAACACATCCGCCCGGCCTTCGCGGATGCAGAACACGCCATTGGGCAGCAAACCGAAGTTGCCGGGGCCGGGGTTGGTGATCACACGCATCTGCTCCTGGCCGTCCTCGACATAATGGCCAACGGGTGAACGGTCGTCGTGATACATGCCCGCGTTCATCGCAAAGGCCAGCCGTTCGCCTTCCGGGGCCAGCACTTCGTTGACCGACGAAAAATGCCCCAATACCTGACCGTCTTCGCCGTTAAGAAACAGCCTCAGATCTTCATTGGCGGCATCGACGTTGCAAACCGTATAACGTTTGTCCTCATGGGTCAGCTTTTCACAAGTGACCGCTCCTGCCTGCGCGGCCCAAAGAAGCGTCGCCAATGTGACAAACGTGCGGATCACTCGTCCAGATCGCGGCGCACCGCGTCCTGTTCGAACATGCGGCGGGTGTCGTCCAGACGGTCGAACGTGTCATCCAGCCGAAAGCGCAGATCGGGCGCGAATTTCAGGCCGACTTTCTTGCCGACCATGCGCCGCAGCTCACCCTTGTTGCGGGCCAGAAGTTCGATCACGTCCTCCTGCCCTCTGCCGCCAAGGGGCAGCACATAGGCGGTGGCGATCTTCAGATCGGGCGAGGTGCGCACCTCACCCACGGTGATCGACATGCGATTCAGGTCGGGGTCGTGGACATCTCCGCGCGCCAGAACTTCCGACAGGGTGCGGCGGATCAGTTCGCCGACACGCAGCTGCCGTTGGGACGGGCCGGGGCCATCATGGAATTTGTTCTTTGCCATAATCCCCGATCTAAGCGCAAAGCGGGGCTTTGCCAAGCGGGCGCGAACCGGGTAGGAGGCTTTGAGCCGACTTAACGAAAAGGACCAGCGCAATGACCCATATTCCGGGGATCGTCATCACAGGGGCTTCGGGCCGTATGGGGCAGATGCTGATCAAGACCGTGACGGACAGCGATCAGGCGCGTCTGGTCGGCGTGGTCGAACGCAAGGGCCATGACTGGATCGGTCAGGATGTGGGCACGGTCATGGGCGGGCAGGCGCTGGGCGTTACCGTCACCGACGACCCGCTGGAGGCCTTTGCGCAGGCGCAGGCAGTGATCGACTTCACCGCGCCCGAAGCGACACTGGAATTCGCTGCGCTGGCGGCGCAGGCGCGCTGTGTGCATGTGATCGGCACCACCGGCATGTCCGACGAACAGATCGCAGCACTGGAACCCGCGTCGCGCCATGCGGTGATCGTACGAGCCGGAAACATGAGCCTTGGCGTCAACCTTCTGGTGCAATTGACCAAAAAGGTCGCAGCTGCGCTGGATGAGGATTTCGATATCGAGATCATCGAAGGTCACCACCATCACAAGGTAGATGCACCTTCGGGCACCGCCTTGATGCTGGGAGAGGCCGCAGCCGAAGGGCGTGGCGTTGAGTTGTCGGACGTGTCCGACCGGGGTCGGGACGGCATCACCGGCGCGCGCAAGCGCGGTGATATCGGCTTTCACGCTATTCGCGGCGGCGACATCGTGGGGGAACATGATGTCCTGTTCGCCGCCCCCGGAGAACGCATCGTCCTGCGCCATCTGGCCACCGACCGCGCCATCTTTGCCCGCGGCGCGTTGAAAGCGGCGCTGTGGGGGCAGGGCAAATCCCCCGGTCAATATGACATGGTGGATGTGCTTGGGCTGTAAGCCATAGACGGGCCGCTCGACGGCGTTACACTCGGGCGTATGGGGAACCTGACATCACGTGTGATGACCGGATTGGTGCTGGTCCTGTTCTATCTGACCCTGCTGCCCTTCGTCGCGCAGGGGTTTGACATGATCGGCGTCGGGCTGTCTGAGAGCGCGGCACAGAAAAGCTACTTGTTTGCCTATGACCAGAGTGTCGCTAATGCGGCGATGATGTTGCATATCCTTGCCGGAACGGTGTTGGTGGCTCTTGTGCCGCTGCAGCTGCTGAAAGGGCTTCGGCTGAAATACAATCGGTTTCACCGCGGCTTGGGTGTGGCTCTGATTGCGTCGGCTTTGATCACCGGACTGGCAGGAATGACCTATATCCCCCTGCGGGGAACGATCGGTGGACCGACGATGTCTGCAGCGTTTTTCTTGTATGGGCTCTGCCTGTTCACTGCGGCTCTGATGGTGGCGCGCATGGCTGTAATCGCGGATCGTGCTGGCCATTGGGCATGGGGTCTGCGGCTGTTCTGGCTGGCGCTGGGGTCGTGGCTCTACCGTGTGCATTATACGGGTTGGTATCTGTTGACCGGCGGGTTGGGGTCAGAGCCTGATTTCTCGGGCCCTTTCGATCAGGTTCAGAACTTCGCATTCTTCGTACCGTACCTGCTGGCTACGCAGATTTGGATCGCGCGTAGCCGATCTGCTCATCGGGGGGCTCTGATCACAAAGCCCTGATCTTGTCGGCGCGCAGCGGGCAGGCGAGGTAGACGCCAAATTCCTGACCGATATCAGCGCTGACGCGGGCGTGCACCGCACCCTGCCGATCGAGGAACCGCTGGTTGTCTTCAACCGGAAATATCCCCTCGTGCCAGATACCGGGATGGATATACAGCCCGCGCGAACCGTCGCACCAGAACGCCACCACCTTTTCTGGTGTCAGGTTGTCGCCGGGCAACGCGGCAGGAATGATGAAGGGCTTGTTGTCGAGCGGCCAGAACATCTGCCCGCCATCCGGGTGATAGTTCATGTGCCACAGCAGCACCTGATCGCGGGGCGCTGTTTGGCGGCTTGTCTGTGCCTGCTGCGGATCGGTGGACCAGCCGAGGACATAGTGACCATTGACCGCTTCGTTCTCGCCATAAAGCACGTCACCCTTCCACTCACCGCGAAAGGTGCCTTCGACCCAGCCGCCTTCATCGCCGGTGCCTTCGTCGATCGGCCGCCAGCCCTGCTGTGGCCAGCGGGTGATCTCGATCTCGAACCCTTCGGGATCATCGACCAGACACCCAAAGCCTTTGACCGAGGCGTCCGTCGCGCGGATCAGGGGAACCTCGTGCCAGGGCAGCGAGGGTTTGGTGCTGGCTTCAAAGATGTATTCCGGGGCGTTCATGCGGCCTCCATGTGCTTGTCGACCATACGCTGCACCATCGGCGCAAAATGTGCAAAGTCAGGTGTTTCCATGTCGGCGCGTTTCCCGGCCTCATCCAGATAGCGGACCTGAATAATCTCTTTCAGGTTCGGGTTGGCTTCGAACACGGCAACTTCTTCGGCGCTCATCGGACCACCTTGCAGTTCCAACGTGTGAACCGACGCCGCGGACAGGCGATTGAAATACTCGGGCTTGGTGGCACAAAGATACCGCTTGGCCGCCACGTGGTAGCGGCAGCAATCGGTGATGACCGAGGGGAAGAACTGCTCCAACACCTCGGCGCCCGCGTCCTCATGATGACGGTCTTCGGTGTCATCCGGGTGGTAGGTGCCGAACTCGGATGTGAAATGGCCGATGTCGTGCAGCAAGGCGCCCACGATAATTTCCTCGGGCATCCCGTTCTGCTCGGCAATGGTGGCGCCTTGCAGCATGTGCTGGGCCATGGTGACAGGCTCGCCCAGATATTCTTCACCGCCGCGGCGCGCAAAGATGTCACCGATGAAGGCAACGATATTGTCCCGGTTCAGTGTCGAGAAATCGGGTTTCATTCCGCCGCCTCCGGATGCGCCATCTCCATCGCCGCCAGTGTGGACAGCAACCCGTCCTTGTCGGCGTAACATCCCTGCAACCAGCGCGATCCGGCCCCGGAATAGCCAAGCCGCGCGTGCAGGACGCGGGTGTTGTCGACGATAAAGCTTTCCCCCGGTTCCAGTTTGAACGACACGCCCATGGCCGGGTCGTCGATGATATCCCCCAATTGGCGATAGGCGGCGTAATAAGCCTCCATCTTGTCAAACGGCACATCCACAAAGGGGGCGGAAGAGCGGTTGTTGAAGCGGATGCCGATCAGCTCGCCATCCGGCGACAACTCGATCATCGGGCGGCGCGACCGCAGACAGACCCCGTCCGAGCCCTTGTATTCGAACCGCGCCGGATATCCGGCCAGCAGGGCAAAGCCTTCGGGGTTTGCGTAACGCAGTTTTTCGATGGCGCGGAAGCCGTCAACAACGATGGACTCCCCACCTTCAGCCGAGTTTTCCAGACAATAGAGGATTTGCAAGGTCGGCACCGGGTCGCGATAGGGGTTGTCGGTATGCGCCTGAAGGCCAAGCCCGGTATAGGCAAGGTTTGTCGGGTTCACCTCGGTCCGCACCTCGAAATAGGGGCCATAATTGGTTTCGCGGACATAGCCGAACAGGTCAGCGACCTTCAGCAGCGATTCAGGCTCGGTCGGGCCGCCGGTCAGCTTGGCAAAGCCGAACTCGGCCACAGCGGCCAGCCAATTGCGCTTGGCCGCCGGGCTGGCATGGACCTCGTTCCAATCGCCGCTGGGCGCGGCGATGCCACTTTCCCAGGTCGTGATGCCGGGGGCGATGCGACCCAGCGCAATGTCATGATCGCGGTCATAGCCGTTTTCGGCCAACCAGTCCGCCGGGAAGGTAACGGTTTTGCCCTCAGGCTGGAACGTGACTTGCAGGTCACCCGCGACCACCTCGACTGAACTGACCGAAATGTCGGCAGGAATATCGCCGATAGTAATCAGGCGCTGACCGTTGCCCGGTGCGCGGGTATCAGCGTCCAGCGCGTTGTCGCGCAGCCAGATGGCGTGGAAACGGGCCTTGGTCCCGGTATCAAACGCGACTGTAACAATCGAGGTGTCGTGGGTGGCGGTGCGCAGCATTGGGGGTCTCCTGTTCGGCGCGGGCTTTGGTTGAGCAGATACGCCGTTCGTGGCATTACGACAATTAATCCTTATTTCGGCTGAGGCTTGGAAAAACTAATGGCTAAGAATAAGACCGGATTACCGCCGCTGGATTGGTTGCGCGTGTTCGAAGCCGCCGGGCGGCTTGGCGGGTTCTCGGCCGCGGCGAAAGAGTTCGGGTTGACGCAGGCCGCTGTCAGCCAAAGGATCGGCAATCTTGAGGCGTGGCTGGGCCGGTCCCTGTTTGTGCGCGAGGCGCGCGGCGTGTCGCTGACGGTCGAAGGTGAAAGCTATCTGCCGCTCGTGCAGGACAGCCTGCTGGCGTTGGAACGCAACACTGAGGATCTGTTTGGAAAATCGCCACGCGAACTCAGGGTCGCCGGGTTGTCATCAAACATTCACGCCCTTGTTGTACCAGCCCTGCCTGTGTTCCGAAATCTGCGCCCCGAGGTGCGGGTGATGACCGACTCGGTTGCGCGCCGGTCGTCGCTGGACGAGGAACGCACCTGGCTGCAAATCCGCTATGGCAGGGGGGTGTGGGCCGGGCGCGACGCGGCATTGATCGCGCATGAGGTGCTGGTGCCGATGGCCGCGCCGGGCGTTGAATGGGGTGCCCCCCTGATCGATCTGCGCGGCGAGCGTCCTGGCTGGCGCGAGTGGAACCGGAAATACGGGCACGGGGACGTCGCGCCATCACATGTCAGTTTCGATTCGATGGAACATGCTGTTTCGGCGGCAAGGCGCGGAATGGGGATTGTGCTGGGCTCGGTTCCGCTGGCGTCCGGTGATCTAAAGGATGGCCGGTTGCGCAGGTTAGAGCTGCCAGAGCTGCAGACCAAGGACGGGTATTGGCTGACATGGCCCGAAGATCGGGCGCAGTCCAGAAAACAGCGCGCCCTGATCGATGATTTTCTGAAGGCGCTGCGCGGCTGAGGGCCTAGAAATCGATGGCGATGCCTTTCTTTTCCCAATCACCGTAACGGGCGGGGTCCAGCCCATCGCGCCCGCCCAGTTCCTTGGGCATTTCCCTGGCCTCGGCCCGGGCTTTTTGGCGGCGTTCTTCCGCTTCGGCCAGTGCGCGTTGGGCGGCGGGGGGCAGGTCTTTGCGGTCGTCACTCATGACATCGGGTTCCTTTCCGTGCATAGCCTTGATATACGCCCGCGTCCGCCAATGGCAATGCGGGCACAGGTCACATGAAGGCGGTATCATGACAAACAGCGCGACAGCAGCACGGCGCAGCGCAATCTATCTGTTGGATCAGGTTCTGGGCGAAGGCCGCCTGTTGTCTGAATGCCTGGCCGCGGGCGCTTTGGATCGGTTGGGGCCAGAGGATCGCGCGCGCGCGCAGCGGTTGGCGTCGGAAACCCTGCGCGGGCTGGAGCGCGCCGACCGTCTGCTGGACAACCACCTGAACCGAACACCCGCCCTGACCGTACACAACGCGCTGCGGCTGGGCGCGGTCGAGCTGTGCAACGGGGAAGCTGCGCATGGGGTGGTGAACTCCATGGTTGAAATCATCAGCCGCTCGCGCAAGCACGGGCGTCTGAAAGGCTTGGTGAATGCCGTTTTGCGCAAGGTCGCGTCCGAGGGTCCCGAAGCATGGCCGAAAATGCGTGTCCCGCGTCTGCCGGAGTGGTTGCGAGACCCGCTGATCGCGGCGTGGGGTGCCGAAGCGGTGGCCGGAATGGAACAGGCGCATTTCGCGGGCGCACCACTGGACCTTACCCTGAAGCCGGGGGCGGAAAGCCCTTCGGGCGAAAAGCTGCCTACCGGGTCTGTGCGTATTCTGGATGCGGGTCAGGTCTCGGCCTTGCCGGGATACAAGGCTGGGGATTGGTGGGTGCAGGACGCGGCAGCCGCGCTGCCGGTACGTGTTCTGGCACCGAAGGCGGGTGAAAAGGTGTTGGACCTTTGCGCGGCACCGGGCGGTAAAACCATGCAACTGGCTGCGGCGGGCTCGGATGTGACGGCGCTGGATGTATCCGCGGCGCGCACGGAACGCGTGCGCGAAAACCTAGAACGAACCGGATTGACGGCAGAAGTCATCGTGGGTGACGCGCTGGACCATCAGGGTCGGTACGACGCGATTTTGCTGGACGCGCCCTGCTCGGCCACGGGTACGATCCGCAGGCATCCTGACTTGCCCTTTGCCAAGGATGGCTCGGAATTTGGCGGATTGATCGAATTGCAGACGCAGATGCTGGCCCACGCATGGACGCTGCTGAAACCTGGCGGGCGGCTGGTCTATTGCACCTGTTCGCTTTTGCCGGATGAGGGCGAGGTTCAGATCGAAGACGCGCTGGGCATGTATCCGGACATGCGTGTTGATCGCGAGGCACTGAAGCTCTCCGGCATCGAAGACAGCTGGATCACCGAGGAAGGCGGCCTGCGTCTACGGCCCAACTACTGGCCCGATCGCGGGGGTATGGACGGGTTCTATATCGCCTGCCTGAACAAATCCGCCTGAGTGCACGCTTTTCGATGACTTGACGATCGGCGCGGTCTATCGTTGGGTCTCAAGCGCCAGCAGAGCGCAAGGGGCAGAGTAACACGCGCATGTCAAATTCGGACACCATGGCCAGTCGGTGGATGCGGTTGCAGAACCGTTTCTACGCGCGTCTCAGCCAACGGCAAAAGGCCGCCACGGGGTTTGTTGCGCAGCCTCAGCCGCGCACCGTTGGTTCGTTTGCGCGCGGGCGGCAGCTGGTTGCGGGGAATCTCTTGTTCGCCGGCTATTTGGTCGAGGCAGACGATACAGCGTTGTGGGATGTCATTGCCCCCAGCGCTGGCTTTGACGAGGAACGCCATGGTTTTGCATGGCTGGATGATCTGGCCGCTGTCGGTGATATGCGCGCACGAGAAAAAGCGCAGCGCTGGGTCTGGGGCTGGATCGAGGCGCATGGCCGCGGGCAGGGCCCCGGCTGGGTACCTGACCTGACCGGGCGGCGGGTGATGCGCTGGATCAACCATGCGCTTTTTCTGCTGCGCGGGGCAGATGAAAAGCAAAGCAAACTGTTCTTTCGATCTTTGGCGCAGCAAACATGGTTCCTGTCCAAACGCTGGCAGGCCGCGACGCCCGGGTTGCCGCGTTTCGAGGCGCTGGCCGGTCTTGTGCAAGCCGGATTGGCGCTGGAGGGGTTGGAGCAGATGGCCGATCCGGCCCTGCGGGCTTTGGCTGGCGAGTGTGACCGGCAGGTGGACGCACAGGGCGGTATTCCAACACGCAACCCGGAAGAGCTGCTTGAAGTGTTCATGCTGCTCAGCTGGACGTCGGCGGCGCTCAGCGACCTTGGACGCGGCACACCCGTTGCGCAGGCCAATGCGATCAAGCGGATCGCACCGACCTTGCGCAGTCTGCGCCATGCGGATGGCGTGCTGGCGCGGTTTCACGGTGGCGGGCGCGGGGTCGAAGGGCGGCTGGAACAGGCGCTTGCGCAAAGTGGCGTCAAGCACAAGGCGGCGACCGAATTGCCAATGGGCTATGCCTGCCTGTCCGCAGCGCGCACCACAGTGATCGTGGATGCCAGCGCGCCGCCGTCCGGAGCGGCTTCATTCAACGCGCACGCATCCACGCTGGCGTTCGAGCTGACCTCGGGGCGGCGCCCTTTGATCGTGAATTGTGGATCGGGGGCCAGTTTTGGGCTGGATTGGCGCCGTGCCGGGCGTGCGACGCCTTCTCACTCAACCCTGTGTCTGGACGGGTTCTCGAGCGCGCGATTGGCCAACCCGTTGCCGGGCCGCGAAAGTCAGGCGCTGGTCGACGCGCCGCGGGACGTTCCGGTCGATTTTGAAGATGCGTTCGAAGGCATCCGTTTCATGGCCGGGCATGATGGGTATGTCAAAGTCTTCGGGCTGACCCACGCGCGCACATTCGAATTGCGTTTTGACGGGCGTGAGCTGACGGTCGAGGATATTCTGCTGACCGCAACCGACAAGGCCAAGCGTCAGTTCGACAGGGCGATGGACGCCTCGGGCCTCAAGGGCATTGGCTATGACATCCGTTTTCATCTGCATCCTGACGTTGATGCTGCGCTGGATCTGGGCGGGGCGGCAGTGTCGATGGCGCTCAAAAGCGGCGAGATCTGGGTTTTCCGCCATGATGGCGTGGGAAAATTATCTGTCGAACCAAGTGTTTACCTTGAAAAAGGACGTTTAAAGCCACGCGCGACAAAACAGATCGTTCTATCTGGCCGCGCAATGGAGTATGCGACGCGCATCCGGTGGACGCTGAGCAAGGCGCAGGATACAGCCTATGCCGTGCGCGATACGCACCGGGACGAGCCCAAGTTTGACTGACGCCAAAAGGACCTTTGGACCCATGACCGACCTTCACCCCGTGCGCCGCGCGTTGCTTTCCGTTTCCGACAAGACCGGGCTGATCGAGCTGGGCAAGGCGCTGTCCGAGCGCGGGATCGAACTGCTGTCGACTGGCGGCACTGCCAAGGCGCTGCGCGATGCAGGGCTTGAGGTGCGCGATGTCAGCGAAATTACCGGGTTCCCCGAGATGATGGATGGCCGGGTCAAGACGCTGCACCCGATGGTGCATGGCGGGTTGCTGGCGCTGCGCGACAATGACACCCACGTCGCGGCGATGGAGGAACATGGCATCGGTGCCATCGACCTGCTGGTCGTGAACCTCTACCCGTTCGAGGCAACCGTCGCCAAGGGCGCGGGTTATGACGAATGTATCGAGAATATCGACATCGGCGGCCCGGCGATGATCCGCGCGGCCTCCAAAAACCATGCCTTCGTGAACGTGGTGGTGGATGTCGAGGATTATTCCTCCCTGCTGGATCAGCTGGAAGAAAACTATGGCAAGACATCCTATGGCTTCCGCCAGTGGCTGGCGCAAAAGGCCTATGCACGAACAGCGGCTTATGACGCCGCCGTGTCGAACTGGATGGCCGATGCGCTGCAACTGGACGCCCCAAAGCGCCGCGCATTTGCCGGTGAGTTGAAGCAGACCCTGCGGTATGGCGAAAACAGCCACCAGCAGGCAGCGTTCTATACGGACGGCACCAACCGCCCCGGCGTCGCCACCGCCGTTCAGCATCAGGGCAAGGAACTGAGCTATAACAACATCAACGACACAGATGCGGCTTTTGAGCTGGTGGCCGAGTTTGATCCGGCGAAAGGCGCGGCTTGCGCCATCATCAAACACGCCAACCCTTGCGGTGTAGCCACAGGTTCAACCCTTCTTGAGGCGTACAAGGCGGCATTTGACTGCGACCGCACCTCGGCTTTTGGTGGCATTGTTGCGCTGAACCAGCCGCTGGATGAAGAAACAGCGCAAGAGATTACGGGCATCTTCACCGAGGTTGTAATCGCCCCCGGTGCCTCGGACGAGGCCAAGGCGATTTTTGCCGCCAAGAAAAACCTGCGCCTGCTTACGACCGAGGCGCTGCCGGATGTAACCGAAGGTGGCAAAACCGTCCGTCAGGTGGCCGGCGGGCTGTTGGTGCAGGACAAGGATAACGGCTTTGTCGGCATGGACGACCTCAAGGTCGTGACCAAGAAAGCCCCGACCGACGCGCAGATGCGTGACCTGTTGTTCGCGTGGAAAGTGGCCAAGCACGTCAAATCCAACGCCATCGTCTACGTCAAGGATGGCGCGACCGTGGGTGTTGGCGCGGGGCAGATGAGCCGAGTGGATTCGGCCCTGATCGCGGCCAAGAAAGCCGAACGTATGGCCGAAACGCTGGGCTTGCCGCAACCGCTGACCATCGGTTCCGCCGTGGCATCGGATGCGTTTTTCCCCTTCCCCGACGGGTTGATGGAAGCCGCCGAAGCGGGCGCGACCTGCGTCATTCAGCCGGGAGGGTCCATGCGCGACGATGAAGTGATCGCCGCAGCGGATGAGGCTGGTCTGGCGATGGTCTTCACCGGTATGCGTCATTTCCGTCACTGATGCGGTCACGCCTGCTTCTCTGGGCGGCCTTGGCCGCCTTCGCGATCGACCAGATCAGCAAATATCTGGTCGTTCACGTCCTGCGCGTGGCTGAACGGCCCGACGGTATCGATGTTCTGCCACCGCTGCTGGTGTTCAAATACGGCGAGAATCGGGGCATCAATTTCGGCCTGTTTCAGGGCGACTCTGAGGCTGCGCGCTGGTTTTTGATCGGTGTGTCCGTGGTGATCTGCATCGGTGTGCTTGTCTGGCTTGGTCGTTCGACGCGTTCGAAATTCATGTTGTTCTGTGGCGGCATGCTGATCGGCGGAGCGCTTGGGAATGTGGTCGACCGGCTTCTTTATGGGTTTGTTCTGGATTTCCTGAACATGTCCTGCTGTGGCATCAACAACCCGTTTGTGTTCAACTTGGCGGATGTGTTCATATTCGCCGGAGCGCTGGGGCTGGTTTTGTTTGACGGCAAAAAGCCCTCGTGACGCGCGGAATGATATGCGATAAAAGCGCCTGAAACAGGCTGGAGACACCAATGCGGATGCCGCGCGCCATATTTGTTCTGACAGTTGCCGCTGCGGTTGCGGCATGTTCGAATCCCGGACTGCGGGATCTGGCGCCTCCGGGACAGGGTCCGGATGAGTTTTCGGTATTGCCGGTCAAGCCGCTGACCCAGCCTCAGGATTACGCGTTCCTGCCGGCACCGACGCCGGGTGGTGGAAATCTGACAGACCCGACCCCTCAGGCCGATGCGGTGATCGCGCTGGGCGGTAATGCCGCCGCCCTGAACCCCAATGCCGGTGTGCCGTCGTCGGATGCAGCGCTTGTGACGGCGTCCAGCCGTTATGGCGTGCCAGCCGATGCACGGCAAGTGGTCGAAGCCGAGGATGCCGCGTTCCGCAAACGCCGGGGCCGCTGGACCGGTCTGCGCCTGTTCCCCGTCGACCGCTATAATCAGGTCTACGAACGCCAGTCGATCGATCCGTATTCGGAAACCGATGCCGCCCGCCGGGCCGGGGTCGAAACCCCGACCTCGCCCCCGAATGAATAATTCTTAACTTTCCGTCATCGGGCTTGAACCCGGGCCGCACCACCGTAGTTTGAATACTATAAAACGAAACGGAGGATGCCCCATGGTTCGGGCCCTGGCCTTGTCGGCTGCCCTGATCGCCACCACCCCGGCTTTTGCCGGGGGCGGGAAAGAAGCGGTCACCACATTCACTTTGGACAACGGCATGAATGTCGTCGTGGTCGAAAACCATCGCGCGCCTGTCGTGCAGCACATGGTCTGGTACCGCGCCGGATCGGCGGATGAGCCGATCGGATCGTCGGGTGTCGCGCATTTTCTTGAACACCTGTTGTTCAAGGGCACAGATACTTTGGCGCCAGGTGAGTTCTCGGCTACCGTCGCGGCCAATGGCGGCAACGATAACGCGTTCACCTCGTATGATTACACTGCCTATTTCCAGCGCGTCGCCGCCGACCGGCTTGAGTTGATGATGCGCATGGAATCGGACCGTATGCGGAACATACGCCTGAGCGATGAGGATATCGTGACCGAGCGCGATGTGATCCTTGAGGAACGCAACCAGCGCACCGAAAACAACCCGCGCGCCCTGTTCGGCGAACAGATGAGCGCGGCACAATACCTCAATCACCGTTATGGCGTGCCGATCATCGGCTGGAAGCACGAGATGGAAGAACTGGAACTGGAAGACGCGCTGTCTTTCTACCAGACCCACTACGCGCCCAATAACGCCATTCTGGTTGTCACCGGAGACGTTGATCCCGCCGAGGTTCGCACTCTGGCCGATCAGTATTACGGTGTGATTCCCGCCAATGCGGATTTGCCGGAACGGGTCCGGTCGCAGGAACCCCCGCAAACCGCCGAACGTCGTCTGACTTTCAAGGACCCTCGCGTGGCGCAGCCCTACATCCAGCGCAGTTACCTGGCGCCGGAACGCGATCCGGGCGATCAGGAAAAGGCGGCAGCCCTGTTTCTGTTGGCGGAACTTCTAGGGGGCAGCACGACCTCTTACCTGAACGAAAAGCTGCAATTTGATCAGAAAATGGCTGTTTATACCGGGGCGTTCTACCGTGACGTGTCGCTGGATGACACAACATTCGATCTGCTGGTCGTTCCCGCCGAAGGGGTTTCCCTGCAAGAGGCCGAAGATGCCATGGACCAGGCCGTGGCCGATTTCATTGCCGAAGGTGTCGACGAGGACGATCTGAACCGCATCAAGATGCAGTTGCGGGCCGCGCAGACCTATGCGCGCGACAATGTGGACGGGATCGGCAACCGCTATGGGCGCGCCCTGACCAGCGGCCTGACAATACAGGACGTGCAGGCATGGCCTGATATTCTTCAGGCTGTGACCGGCGACGAAATCATCGCCGCCGCCCGCGATGTTCTGCAACCCGAGGCGTCGGTCACCGGCTGGCTGATGCGCGATGATGAGGTAACGCAATGAAACGGTTTCTCGCAACGCTGATTGCCTGTCTGGTTGCTCTGCCTGCCTTGGCCGAGATCGAGATTGAAGAAGTGACCTCACCCGGCGGGATCACCGCATGGCTGGTCGAGGATCACTCGATCCCTTTCACCGCGCTCGAGCTGCGCTTTCGTGGCGGTACGTCGCTGGACGACCCGGACAAGCGCGGCGCCGTCTATCTGATGAGCGGGCTGATCGAGGAAGGGTCCGGTGAAATGGACGCGCGGACCTATGCGCGCGAGCTTGAGGCGCTGGCCGCATCGTTCCGCTATAACGCCGGTGACGACACGGTTTCGATTTCCGCACGTTTTCTGACCGAAAACCGGGATGAGGTTGCCGACCTGCTGCGTGAGACGATTCACGAACCACGCTTTGATCAGGACGCGGTTGACCGTGTGCGCGCACAAATCCTGTCCGGGCTGCGATCAGATCAGACCGACCCGAACGAGATTGCAGGCCGCAGCTTTGCCCAGATGGCCTATGGCGATCACCCTTATGGTTCCGAAGGCAAGGGCACGATCGAAAGCGTCTCGGCGCTGACACGGGATGATGTGGTAACGGCGTATGAAAGCGTTTTTGCCAAGGATCGTCTTTATGTGGGGGCCGTCGGCGATATCACGGCCGAAGAACTGGGCGCATTGCTTGACACATTGCTCGCCGACCTGCCGGAAACGGGCAAGCCCATCCCGGGCAAGGCCAACGTGACCATCCCCGGCGGGATCAGTGTTGTCGAGTTTGACACCCCGCAATCCGTGGCGCTGTTTGGCCATGCCGGAATAGATCGGGACGATCCTGATTTCTTTGCCGCCTATATCCTGAACCACATCCTGGGCGGTGGCGGGTTCGAAAGCCGTCTGATGCAGGAGGTGCGCGAAAAGCGTGGCCTGACCTATGGGGTTGGAACCTATCTTGTGCCCAAGGATCTGGCCTCGGTTTACCTGGGGTCGGTGTCATCGGCCAATGACCGCATTGCCGAGGCGATAGAGGTTATTCGCAACGAATGGGCGCATGCTGCCACCGAAGGGGTGACGCAGAAGGAACTGGACGATGCCAAGACCTATCTGACTGGCGCTTATCCGCTGCGCTTTGATGGCAACGGGCAGATTGCCGGGATCATGGTGGGGATGCAGATGGAAGGATTGCCCATCGATTATATCGCCACCCGCAATGACAAGGTGAACGCGGTCACACTGGAAGACGTGAACCGCGTTGCATCCGAACTGTTGGACCCGGACGGCCTGCATTTCACTGTTGTTGGAAAGCCGGTTGGGCTGGAAACTACCAACTGAACTGCAAGGGGTGAGTTGCGGCTCACCCCTTTTTCATACTCCGCAGCATATCGCCCATCATCTGGCCGAACTTGCCCGATCCGCGCTGATAAAGTGCCCCATCCACGGCCAGAACCGTGCCGCTGATATAGCTGGCCAGATCCGAGCTGAGGAACAGGCAGGCGTTGGCCACGTCCTGCGGCTGGCCCCAGCGGCCCAACGGCACGTCGCGGCGCAGTTCTTCGTGGGCGTTTTTGGTGGGCGCAAGGCGTTTCGCACCCTCGGTGCCTTCGATGAACCCCGGCACAACCGAATTCACCCTGATCCCTTCGACACCCCATTCCATCGACAGCGTGCGGGTGATCTGATCCACCCCCGCCTTGGCGGCGCAAACATGCGACTGGCCTTCGTACGGCAGGTAGGACTGCGGGGCCGAGATATTGATGATGCTGGCACCGGGGCGTTTGAGGAACGGATACGCCCCCTTCATCACGTGGATCGTGCCCATCAGGTCGATATCGATCACGGTCTTGAACGCGTTGACCGACATCTCGGACGCCAGCGCCGGGAAGTTGCCCGCCGCGCCCGAGATCAGCACATCGAAATCCCCAAAGGCGTCATGGAATTGCTTCAGTCCCGCCGCCACAGCGTCGGCATCACGCACATCAAACGCAGCCCCAATCGCATCCTGTGCGCCTGCGGCTTTCAGCGCGGCGATGGTGTCATCGACCTTTTCCCGCGACCGGCTGGCCACGGCCAGTTTGGCACCCGAGGCCGCAAAAGCCTCGGCAATGCCGCGATTGATACCGCTGGTTCCGCCAATCACGATGACGGTTTGTCCTGAAAAATCCATGTAACGCCCTTTATCTTTGATCTACTGGGTGAGCGCCATTCTCTTGACTGAGTTCGTTGCGCATCTCCTCAATCATCGGAAGCACAAGAGTTTCGCGATTTGCGAGTAAGAATACCAAGCACGCAAATGCGCCGACCAAAGAAAAAATCACCAAACGAGCGATAGAAGTCCGATTGGTTTTCTCAGTCGGTAGTACCAAAGTAAACGCTCCCTTGGCGGGAGCCCTACTCGCCGTAGGGCACCCAGATGTTTTTCACTTCTGTTGCAGCCTGAAGGAAGCGGCGGGAATGGTCCATGCTCCAGTCAAATGCCGTCGCGTTATTGACCCAGGTCCGCTTCAGGTTCCCGGCTGAAACGACCTCGATCTCTTTCGACAGGTCGGTGGACGAAAACGACCAGACCGCGTCGACATTCAGATGCGAGGCCAGCGGTTTCGCCAGTTCCGCATGGCTGCCCGTCAGGATGTTGACCACACCGGCAGGGACGTCCGAAGTCTCAAGGATCTGGTAGAAATCCGTCGCCGCCAGCGGGTAGGGCTCAGAAGCCACCAGAACCGTCCGGTTGCCCATCGCAGTCGCAGGCGCCATGGCCGAGACCAGACCCAGCAGCGGTGCCTCATCCGCGCAAAGCGCACCGATCACGCCAACGGGTTCCTTCATGGCGATGGCCACGCCCCGGATCGGAACACCATGGACCTGGCCGTCATACTTATCGGCCCAGGCGGCGGCAGTGAACAGGCGTTGGATCGAAGCCTCGACTTCTTTCGCGCCGTCTTTCCTGCCGGTCATGGCGTCGATCCGCGCCGCGAATTCACCGGCGCGGGCCGAGAGGTTTTCGCCGATGTAATACAGGATCTGGGCCCGCAGATGGCCGGTGGTTCTGGACCAGCTTTTGGCACCTGCCGCAGCCTCGACCGCGTTGCGCACGTCCTTGCGGTTGGCAAGACCCACATGGCCCAGCAGGCCGGACTTGCCCCAAACCGGTTTCGAATAACCACCATCGGGTCGCGCCTGCTTGCCGCCGACATACAACTTGGCGGTGCGGTCAATCGGGTCGACCGGTGCCCCTTCGCCCATGGCTGCCTCGACCTTTGCCAGCGGCTTGGCCTTACCCTTGGGTCTGGTATAGGCGGTCAGCCCTTCCCAACCACCTTCGCGGCCAAAGCCGCTTTCGCGGACCCCGCCGAACCCGGCAGCAGCGTCAAACAGATTGGTGGCATTCACCCAGACGACGCCCGCAACCAGCTTGGGCGCGATATCCAGCGCAAGGTTCACATTCTCGGTCCAGACGGTCGCCGCCAGACCATACCGGGTGTTGTTGGCCAGCTCGACGGCCTCTTCTGGTGTGCGGAAAGTCGAAGACACCAGCACCGGACCAAAGATCTCTTCCTGCATCAACGGGTCCGAGGTCTCGAGCCCCGAGATCAGTGTCGGCGGGTAGTAGCAGCCGTTTGCGGGAAGATCGCAGGCAGCTTGATGCACATGGCCCGCTGTGTTGCTTTCGACCATTCCTTTGATGGTCTGCAACTGAACCGGGTCCACAACCGCGCCCACGTCGATACATTTGTCCAGCGGATTGCCGACGCGCAGCGTGTCCATCCGGGCGCGCAGCTTGTCGTGGAAACGGTCGGCGATGCCTTCCTGCACCAGCAGGCGCGAACCTGCACAGCAGACCTGACCCTGATTGAACCAGATCGCATCCACCAGCCCTTCGATGGCCGAGTCGATATCGGCGTCATCAAACACGATGTACGCGGATTTGCCACCCAGCTCCAATGTCAGTTCCTTACCAGATCCGGCAGTGGCCTCACGGATGCGGCGGCCCACAACAGTCGAGCCGGTAAAGGCAATCTTGTCCACGTCCGAGGCCACGATCATCTCGCCCACGGCACCGTCTCCGGTGACGATGTTGACGACACCTTTCGGCAGACCGGCCTGTGTGCAGATATCGGCAAATAACAGCGCCGTCAGCGAGGTATACTCAGCGGGTTTCAGAACCACCGTATTTCCCATTGCCAGCGCAGGCGCGATCTTCCACGCCAACATCAGCAGGGGGAAGTTCCACGGAATGATCTGACCGCACACACCCAACGCTTCAGCGTCGGGCAGCTCGCTTTCCATCAGCTGCGCCATACCGGCGTGGTAATAGAAATGCCGCTGCGCCAGCGGAATATCGATGTCGCGCGATTCCCGGATCGGTTTGCCGTTGTCGAGGCTTTCCAGCACCGCAAACAGACGCGAATGCTTTTGCAGCAGTCGCGCAATTGCATAGAGATACCGCGCACGGCCCGCGCCGCCCAGTTTCTCCCATTTCGGCTGAGCCTTGCGCGCTGCGGCAACAGCGGCGTCCACGTCGGCCTGCTTGGCCTGCGTCAGCTTGGCCAGAACCTCCCCGGTCGCCGGGTTGCGGCTGTCAAACCCTTTGCCCGGCTTGGTGAAAGCACCGTCGATATAGTGTCCGAACTTGTCGCCCTGATCGACCAGCCAGGCCAGCACCTCGGCGGCGCTTTCGGGGGCGGGGCCGTATTCCATGGTCTCAAAAATCTCTTTGACTGTCATGACTTCATCTTTTCCCAAATACTCACTGTCCAGACATATCCGCGGGCTCAGCCCATCGAGTGTCTGTAACCAGCCGAGTAAGCCCCGGTGACATAGTGTTCCAACTGCCGCTCGATATCGCCCAGTAACGATGAGGCGCCAAAGCGGAACAGATCCGGTTCCAGCCAGCGGTCACCCAGCTCGTCCTTGATCAGCGACAGATAAACCAGCGCGTCCTTGGCTTTCGAAATACCACCTGCAGGCTTGTAGCCGACCCGATATCCGGTGCGGTCATAGTAATCGCGGATCGCGCGGATCATCACCAGCGACACGGGCAGGGTGGCGTTGACGCTTTCCTTGCCGGTCGAGGTCTTGATGAAATCCGCCCCGGCCATCATGCACACCAGCGAGGCGCGCGCAACATTGCGCAGGCTACCCAATTCTCCGGTCGCAAGAATGGCTTTGACATGGGCATCGCCACAAGCCACGCGGAACGCCTTCATCTCATCATACAGGGCCTGCCAGTCCCCCGACAGCACGTGACGGCGCGAGATTACGATGTCGATTTCCTCGGCCCCGGCCTTCACGCTTTCCTCGATCTCGGCCACGCGCAGATGGAACGGGGACAGGCCGGCGGGAAAGCCGGTGGACACGGCAGCGACCGGAATGCCAGTGCCTTTCAGGGCGTCCACGGCGGTTTCGATCATGTCGTGATAGACACAAACCGCCCCGGTCGTGATCGGCGGCATGTCCAGCGCCTGAAGGACTGAAGGCGCAACCGGCTGACGGGCCTTTGCACACAGGCGGCGCACACGGCCCACCGTATCATCGCCCGACAGCGTGGTTAGGTCGATCATCGTGATGGCTTTCAGCAGCCACGCAGCCTGATATTCCTTCTTGACCGAACGGCGGCCCGGCAATGTGGCCGCACGGCGTTCAATCGCGGAAGTATTGGCCTGAACGGCGCGCACCCAGTCCAGATCCAGTTCCATTCCGGGGTTCCGGGGTTCGGTCACTTGCGGCAGATGCGCGGTGCGCACGGGGCTTTCTGAGCTCTGCGTATCCATGGTTACGTCCTTTGGGAGGTTTGCGACAAAATCGCACGGGTGGCCCGGGAATGGAAGGTGTTCCGGCGCAATGATCGAATATTTTTGACCATTTGGACAAATAACAGAGGTTTTCTTGCGAATAATTCTCATTAGCGTTGACTTAGTTGCGAATGGTTCTCATATTTGATCCAACACGTATCCAAATCGAGGTTGGAAATGATTCGTCGGCATTGCCTTGCATTTTTGGCTCTGGCCCTTTCGGTGCCAGCTATGGCGTTTGCCGGTGCACCGCTGAAAGTGGTGGCCACGACGGGCATGATTGCAGATGCAGCGCGTCAGGTCGGCGGTGATCTGGTTGAGGTCAGAGGGCTTATGGGCCCCGGCGTTGATCCCCATGCCTATCGCCAGACGCGCAGCGATATCGTGGCGATGACTCGGACAGATCTGGTTCTGTGGCACGGCCTGTATCTCGAAGCGCAAATGGAAGACTTCTTTCATGATCTCGAGCGGAAACGGACCGTCATTGCGGTTGCAGAGGGCGTAGATAAGTCCATGCTGCGTGCGCATGATGATTATGCCGACAAGTATGATCCGCATGTCTGGATGACACCCGCGCTGTGGCGCGAGGTTGTTCTGGAAGTGCAGCGTGCGCTGACGGAGGTACGCCCCGAAGCAGCAGAGGTTTTTGCCGCGAACGCACAAGCCCATCTGGCGGACATAGATCGTCTGACGGCCTATGCCGAGGAAACCCTGTCTTCGGTACCGGATCACAACAAGGTTCTGGTCACCGCCCACGACGCCTTTGGCTATTTCGGTGAAAGTTTCGGGTTCGAGGTTCTGGGCATTCAGGGCATCTCGACCCAATCCGAGGCGGGCCTGAACCGGATCGGAGAGTTGGTTGACCTGTTGGTTGATCGCCGGATCACGGCGGTCTTCGTCGAAAGCTCGGTTTCTGACCGGTCGATCCGCGCGCTGATCGAAGGGGCCGAAGCCAAAGGGCACGAGGTGAAGGTCGGGGGCGAGTTGTTCTCGGACGCTATGGGCGAGGATGGCACCTATGAAGGCACTTATATCGGGATGCTGGATCACAATATCACCGTCATCGCAGGCGCATTGGGCGGAGAAGTTCCCGATCGCGGCATGAACGGCAAACTGTCAGCAGGGTTCTGAGAGATGCTGGGGCTGATCAGCAGCGAAGGTGTGACGGTCCAGGAACAAAACCTGGATAACAGCCCTCTGGCTGTTCGGGGGTTGACGGTTTCCTACGGGCAAAAACCTGCGGTCTTTTCGGTTGATATGACGGTTACGCCTGGCGCGATGACCGCCATTATCGGGCCAAACGGCGCTGGAAAATCAACGCTGCTCAAGGCGGCGCTGGGCATCGTTACGCCATTGTCGGGGCAGGTGACCGTATTTGGTCAGCCGCTGAATTCGCAGCGCCCGCGTGTTGCCTATGTTCCCCAGCGTGCCAGTGTGGACTGGGATTTCCCGACACGGGTGATCGACGTGGTTCTGATGGGTCTGTCTCGTGAACTGGGCCTGTTGGGCCGCTTGCGCGCGCGCCACAAGGCCCGTGCGATGGATTGCCTGAACCGTGTGGGTATGCGCGATTTCGCGGATCGCCAGATTGGCCAGCTGTCCGGTGGCCAGCAACAGCGTGTGTTTCTGGCGCGTGCTCTGGCTCAGGATGCTGATCTGTACCTGCTGGACGAGCCGTTTGCCGGTGTCGACGCCGCCACCGAAAAAGCCATCATCGCGGTGCTGAAATCCCTGAAAGAGGCCGGTAAGACAGTCGTTGTCGTGCATCACGATTTGGCCACCGTGACCGACTATTTCGACCACGTTTTCCTGATCAATACCCGCAAGGTGGCCGAGGGGCCGGTGGCCGAGGCGTTCACGGCGGAATCGCTGCAATCGGCCTATGGTGGCAGGTTGGCAACGGCGCAGATCGATCAGATTTCACGCGCGCTGGGATAGTTCATGCTTTGGGATGCTCTGACCCTTCAGCTTGGCTATAACGCCACGCTGGTTGCCATCGGTGCAACATTGCTGGGCGTGTCGGCGGGCGTGACGGGGACATTCCTGTTTCTGCGCAAGCGCGCCCTTGTCAGCGACGCAATCAGCCATGCAACCCTGCCGGGCGTCTGTATCGCTTTCATGGTGCTGGTCGCGCTGGGCGGGGACGGGCGCAACCTGCCGGGCCTTTTGGTGGGGTCCGCTATTTCCGCCTGGGTTGGTCTGTTGTGCATGAATTGGCTGACACGGCGCACCCGCCTGGCCGAGGACGCCGCGATCGGTGCGGTTCTGTCCGTGTTCTTCGGCTTTGGGATCGTGCTGCTGACGGTCATCCAGACCATGGGGGTTGGCCGTCAGGCCGGGCTGGAAGGTTTCCTGTTGGGTTCAACCGCCGGAATGCTGTGGGCCGATGCGGTGATCATCGCACTTGGTGGCGCCTTGACCTTGGCTCTGGTGCTGATCATCCGCCGTCCGATGACCCTTGTCGCATTCGACCCCGAATACGCAGCGGCGCGCGGGGTGCCAGTGCATCGTATCGACCTGGCCATGATGGGGCTGGTCATGGCCGTGACCGTGGTCGGTCTGAAAATCGTCGGCCTGATCCTGATCGTGGCGTTGCTGATCATTCCGGCGGTGACCGCCCGGTTCTGGTCTGACCGCTCGGAACGCGTTGTTCTGCTGGCCGGGTTGGCAGGTGGTCTGGCCGGATATATCGGCGCTGCCATATCCGCATCTGCGCCCAATCTTCCAACCGGCCCGATCATCGTACTGGTCAGCTTTGCCTTTTTCCTTGCATCCCTCTTCTTCGCCCCGATGCGTGGCGTTCTGGCGGCGGTGCTGCGGCATCTGCGGTTTCAGCGCCGGGTGCATATTCGTCAGGGACTTCTGGCGCTGGCACAAGGGCAGAAGATCTATGAACCCCTGACTCTGCGTTTGCTGCGGCGTGCCGGGCTGGTCCGGGCGGATGGCGTGGCGACGGACACCGGCAAGGCCCGCGCGGCCAAGGCCCTGCGGGATGAAAAGCGATGGGAAATCGTGCGCGCCGATCAGGCGCACGAGGCGACAGCTGCGCTATATGACGGATTGCGCGATATCGAAACCGTTCTGACACGCGACCAGATTGATGAGATCGACCGCCAGATTGGCGGACCGCAGGGGATACCGGCATGAGTGGTGAAGAATTCGTTCCGCTGTCTCTGACGCCGCTGCTGATCGGAACATGTGCGGCCATCGCCTGTGCCTTGCCCGGCAACTTTCTTGTGTTGCGAAAACAGGCGCTGATCGGCGATGCGATCAGCCATGTGGTGCTGCCGGGTATCGTTGTTGCGTTTCTGTTGACCGGGGCCATATCCACCTGGCCGATGATGTTGGGTGCGGCAGGGGCCGCGGTTCTGGCCGTGGTCCTGATCGAGGCCATTCGCCGGCTGGGGCAGATCGAACCCGGGGCTGCCATGGGCGTGGTCTTTACCACCATGTTCGCGGCAGGCGTCCTGCTGCTTGAGCAGACGGATACGTCAACCGTGCATCTGGATGTGGAACATGCGCTTTACGGCAATCTCGAAAGCCTGATCTGGCTGGACGCGACCGGGTGGTCTTCGTTGCTGGACGCTCAGGCCCTTGCCGGATTGCCCCCGGAACTGCCCCGTATTGCGCTGACACTGGTGGGTGTGATGCTGTTTACATGGCTGTTCTGGCGGCCGCTGAAAATTTCCACCTTTGACGAAGGTTTCGCCCGCACGATTGGTATTCGCACGGGGCTTCTGGGCATGGCGCTCGTCATTACTGCGGCTATCGCGGCGGTTGCCGCTTTTGACGCTGTGGGCTCGATCATCGTGATCGCGATGTTTATCTGCCCTCCGGCAGCCGCGCGGATGCTGACCAACCGGCTTGAGGCGCAGATTGGCTGGAGTGTCGTGATCGCTATAACCTCTGCCGTGACAGGGTATGTGCTGGCAGGCTACGGACCCCTGTGGCTGGGTGCAGCGGATGCGGTCAGTGCGGCGGGGATGATCGCAACGATGTCCGGGCTGATCCTGGCACTGGCGGCCATGTTTGGCCCATGCCGCACACGAGTTGGTGTTCAGACATCAGCCTGAGACGGCATTTTCCTGCCGCAGATGCCCATGCGTCATCGGCCAAACTCTGCCCAGATGCCGTTAAGGTTAATCTTAAGCAGATTTTTGGGAAGTCTCGTGCTAGAGGCTGCCCATTGATTAGCTGAACACACCACTCACTCTGGTAGGCCCGGATGGTACGGAATGGGGATTCATTCACGGCCATCCGGGCGCCCCTTTCCGATCAGAAGACATGCTCAAACCGGTGGCAGAATCGTGCGCGGTTGTGCTAGGTCTAGGGGTATGGCGCAAACAAACCCCAATATCAGCGAAAATCGCCCCGTGATCAGACAGCTTGACGATGCTGCCATCAACCGTATTGCGGCGGGTGAAGTGGTGGAACGCCCGGCCTCGGCGGTCAAGGAACTGGTCGAGAATGCACTTGATGCCGGGGCCGCGCGTGTAGCCGTCGAAATCGCCGACGGGGGAAAGACACTGATCCGCGTGACCGACGATGGCTGCGGTATCCCGGCCCAAGATTTGCCGCTTGCCCTGTCGCGCCACGCCACGTCAAAGATTGATGGATCGGATCTGCTGAATATCCACACCTTCGGGTTTCGAGGCGAAGCTTTGCCCTCGTTGGGGGCTGTCGGACGCCTGACCATAACCAGTCGCGCGCCGGGTCTGGATGCGGCGCAGATCCATGTTGCGGGTGGCAAGATGGGGTCGGTCAAGCCTGCAGCCCTGCGCGCGGGCACGGTGGTCGAGCTGCGCGATCTGTTCTTCGCCACCCCCGCACGGCTGAAATTCATGCGCACCGACCGGGCCGAAGCGCAGGCGATCACGGACATGGTGAAACGGCTGGCGATGGCCGAACCATCCGTCACATTTACCCTGCGCGATGTCTCGGGCGGTGGCGAAGGCCGTGTTATCTTCCGCGCGGATCGCGAGAATAGCGACCTGTTTGATGCCCTGCACGCCCGTCTTGCCCGTGTGATCGGGCGCGAGTTTGCCGAGAATGCGCTGCGGATCGATGCCACGCGCGACGGTCTCAGGCTTTTTGGCTATGCGGCCCTGCCGACCTATTCCCGTGGCGCTGCGGTGGCGCAGTACCTTTTTGTCAACGGGCGTCCCGTGCGGGACAAGATGCTGACCGGTGCTTTGCGGGCGGCTTATTTCGATTTCCTCAGCCGGGACCGTCACCCGGCGGCGGCATTGTTCATCGACTGCGACCCGACATTGGTTGACGTGAACGTTCATCCCGCCAAGTCCGAGGTCCGGTTCCGCGATCCCGGCGTTGCACGCGGGCTTATCGTATCCAGCCTGCGCCACGCTTTGGCCGAGGCAGGGCATCGTGCGTCATCGACCGTGGCCAATGCGACCCTGGGTGCAATGAGACCGGAGCCTGCGCAGTCTGCACCAGCGCGGGTCTATCAGATGGATCGCCCGTCGCCCGCAGCGCGCCAGGCCGCGTACCGGGCGCAGGCTCCGGGTTTTGCGGAACTGGCGCATGATTACAGCGGCAGCATTGTCGATCCGACCCCGGTTGCACCCGTATCACAGGGTCAGGAGCCCGGTGCGCAGAATCTTCCGCTGGGTGCTGCGCGCGGGCAGGTGCATGAAAACTACATCATCGCCCAGACTGCCGATGGAATGGTGATCGTTGATCAGCACGCCGCGCATGAACGGCTGGTCTATGAGAAGCTGAAAACACAAATGGCCGAGACGGGAGTCGCGGCACAGGCGCTTTTGATCCCCGAGATTGTTGAGTTGTCCGAAGGTGACTGCGCCCGCCTGATGGCTGTCTGTGATGATCTGTCCCGTTTGGGGCTGACCATCGAACCCTTTGGCGGAGGCGCCATTGCCGTGCGCGAAACCCCGGCCATTCTGGGCGAGGTCGATGCGCGCGCGATGATCCTTGATATCCTCGACGAACTGACCGATCAGGGCGAAAGCCAGATGGTGCAGGCAAGGATCGAGGCGATCCTCAGTCGGGTTGCCTGCCACGGCTCGGTCCGGTCCGGTCGTCGGATGCGGGCCGAGGAAATGAATGCCCTGCTGCGCGAGATGGAGGCCACGCCGCATTCCGGCCAGTGCAATCACGGGCGACCCACATATGTGGAACTGAAGCTAAGCGACATCGAACGCCTGTTCGGGCGCAGTTGATACATTGGCCACTGCAGGTTAGTAAGAATAAAACAAGAACATCCGAGGCGACATGATCAAGATTGCAGGAACAGAATATGCATTGGATGACCCGGTTGTTCTTATCCTGGGCGGAACAGTTGCGCTGATCCTGCTGCTGCTGTTCCTGTCGTTGCGCGCCGCCAATCGCTCGGCCCGGATGGCGGAACCGCTGGCGCGGCAGATGGCGCTTCTGGGTCAGCATGTGCAGCAGCTGGGGCAGGGGCAGGAACAGTTGCGCGGCGGCTTGCAGCATGTCTCGGACACGCAGGCCAACGCGCAGGTGCAGGTGATCCAGACGGTCGAGGCACGCTTGTCCTCGGTTCAGCAGCAGATGAATGACCGGCTGGCGGATAACGCGATGAAATCGGCCCGCGCGCTGGCCGAGATGCAGGAACGGATGAAGGAAACCCTGCACGGTTCGTCAAAACAGACGGCGACATCACTGACGCAGCTGCAGGAACGTCTGGCCGCCATCGACAAGGCGCAGGACAATATCACGAAACTGTCGGGCGATGTTCTCAGCCTTCAGGATATCCTGTCGAACAAGCAGCGGCGCGGGATGTTTGGTGAGATTCAGCTGAACGATATCGTGTCCAAGGCGCTGCCCGCGGACAGCTATTCGCTGCAAGCCACCTTGTCGAACGGCAGGCGCGCGGATTGCCTGGTGCATCTGCCGAACCCGCCCGGCCCGATCGTGATTGACGCGAAATTCCCGCTTGAGGATTTCGAGGCACTTGCCGCCGCGCAGACCAAGGCGGATGTTGAAAGATGCCTGCGGGCATTTGGCGCTGCCGTGAAAGTGCATATCAAGGCGATTTCCGAGAAATACATCCTCGACGGGGAAACCGCTGACGGAGCCCTGATGTTCGTCCCGTCCGAAGCGATCTATGCCGAGCTACACGCCCGCCTGCCCGATGTGGTGCGCGAAGGGTTTGCCGCAAGGGTCTGGATCGTCTCGCCCACCACCTGTATGGCCACGCTGAACACGATGCGGGCGATCCTGAAAGATGCGCGCATGCGTGAACAGGCCGGTGCGATCCGCAAAGAACTGGGATTGCTGCACAAAGACGTGGACCGTCTGGGCGACCGCGTTTCAAACCTCGACCGTCACTTCGGGCAGGCGGCCAAGGATATCTCGGAAATCAAGATCAGTGCCGAAAAGGCCGGCCGCCGGGCGCAGCGGCTGGATAATTTCGACTTCGAAGAAATCGCGCCCGATACTGAAACAGAGGTTGTGCCACTGGCACGTCACGAAGGCTGAACATCCTGTTGAAGAACTGAACCGGCACCGGGCCGGTTCTGATGGACCAGTGCCTGCAAGCGTTCAGATACGCAGAAAGGGCTGGAAAAGGCGCGGCATCAGCTTGTTGAATTTCAGCGGCGCATCCGTAACCGCCAGGCATATGCAGTCTTCCGAGATATCCGCGACAGGTGTGTGTTCCAGATCCTCGTCAGCGATTTCAACATCGCCACGGGCAAAATGGTCAACCTCGTCCGAGAAAGCCCCTTGCAGAACCATTGTCAGCTCCATGCCGTTGTGGCCATGATCCGGCACGGCAGCACCGGCCGGAATGAAAAGCAAGCGGGCGGTGGCGTCTTTGGTGGTCGGCAGGATCGCCTGTTTGACGCCCATACCTATCGACCTCCAGCGGATGTCCTTGACTGTTCCGCCCACGTAATCCTGCAACGGGGCCGGCAGAACTGCACATCCCGGGCGAACGGGCTTGGGCGCTGGTGCGCCCTGGGAGATCAAAGCCATCGTGGCCGCCAGTGAAGTTTCACTCATGCTGACACCCTCACTCTGCTCGTCCAGAACATGCCCGCCAACGGCGTCATAGCTTTCTGCGCGCGCGCGGCAGTGGTCGCACAGGGACAGATGCGTGGCGACCATCAGATCGAAGGCTTCGGGCAGACCGCCTGCGGCATAGGCCATCAGCAGGTCATCTGTCAGGTGATGTTTGATCAACTTGCTCATCTTACTCATCTCAGTTCATCGCGTGGCGCAGGCGGTCCAGCGCCAGCCGTATCCGTGATTTGATCGTTCCCAGCGGCAACCCGGTCTGCGATGCGATTTCCCGGTGACTCAGGTCGCCGAAATATGCCTTCTCGATCAGGTCCCGCTGTGCATCCGGCAACGCTTTCAAGGCGGTGCGCAGTTGCGCGGTTTCCTGTTGCAGCGCGATGACGTCATCCTGATCGGGCTCAGCCTCGGGCCCCCAACCCAGATCTTCGGGTTCAGGGCGGCGTTGCTTGCGCAGCACGTCAATGCGCTTGTTCCGTGCGATGGTGAACACCCATGTGGCCACGGTGGCACGCGTCGGGTCGAACAGGTGGGCCTTGTGCCACAAGGTCGCCATCACCTCTTGTGCGCATTCTTCTGCCATGGCGGCATCCGCCCCTGACTTCATCAGGAACGCCTTGATACGCGGCGCGAAGTGCTGGAACAGCTCGGCAAATGCCGCCTGATCCTGCGCATCCCGGATGCGTCTGACGTGGTCCACCCATTCGGCCCTGGTCTCGCGCTTGCCGTTGATGTCGTTCACCCGCCTACCCTTGATGCGTTTGTTGATGCGCCAAGATTGAGGGGCGGGTGTTTCAACCGCTGGTCCGTCCAAGGTCGCTGTATTGATCTGGGTAAACATAACCACAATACGGCGCATGTCCCAAGCCGGATCACTTTATCGGAACATTTTGATCCGCTCCCGGCCAAGTCTCGTAATATGAACACCAGCGGCAAAAAAGAAATCGCGACTGCTCTGGCGGGTGTGCAAGGACCAGAAGACATCGGATGGCAAAAACGATAGATCATGTTGCAGGCCACACCTATCACGGCCGCAAGGGGGCAATCGACAACGCCTTCCGGTATTCTGTCGATTACATCCTGTTTGATCCCGAAGCCCGGTTGACCACGCCTTTTCTGTTTTCAATGGACCGGACGAATGTCACCAACTGGCGAACCCGCGATCACGGAGGAGAGCCGGGTCAAGGCCATGGTGCCGCCTGGCTGCGCGCGCGATTTACCGAGATGGACATTCCGCAACCCGCGCAGGTCATGCTGCTGACCCAGCCAAGGGTGCTGGGCCACGTATTTAATCCCGTCAGTTTCTGGTTCTGCTTTGACCGCGATGATCAGCTTTACGCCGTGGTGGCCGAGGTGACGAACACCTTCGGAACGCGTCACAGTTATCTGTGCCATAAGCCGGATTTTTCGACCATCAGACCAACCGACCGATTGACGGCCGAAAAGGTGATGCATGTCTCGCCCTTCCAGAAGATTGAAGGCAGCTATACGTTCCGCTTCGACTACAGCCCGGATCGGGTCGGTGTGTGGATCGACTACACGCGCGCGGATGGCGGGTTGATCGCGACGCTGACCGGACCGCGCCAGCCATTGACCAGCCGGGTGATCCTTTGGTCTTTTCTGCGTCGCCCTTTCGGTTCGCGTCGCACTTTTGCGCTGATCCTCTGGCAGGCCTTCAGGTTGTGGCTGAAAAAAGCCGCCTTCCGCCCGTTTCGCAGGGAACCGGTGCCTGATCACCCAGTAACGCGTGTGGGGCAGTGACCAGCCTGTTTGTTCAAGATCAAAGACGCGGGCCCCTGTCGGTGGTTGTGATGGCGTAACAACCGCGAACACGAGGAGTCGAAGAGATGATGGAAATCTCGGCAAGAAAAGTCGCCCAGGTCGCCATGATGGGCCGCGAACTGAACCGGGCCGAGGGCGAATTGCGGGCGTTCATCGACCGCATGAGCGAAGACGAGCAGGCCGAACTGGTAGCCATCATGTGGATCGGGCGCGAGAGCTTTTTTGCGGAAGATCTGGCCGAGGCCATCGCCACCGCCAAGTCCGAGGCATCGACCCCTTGTGCAGATTACCTGATCGGAACACCGCATATGTCTGACCACCTTGAGAATGGTCTGGACGCATTGGGAATATCTGCAGAAGACGTGGAAAACGATCTGATGTAGGCCCCTCGTCGGCATCGCTGCCCGGTGCCTGCGTCTGGCGGCACCGGATATTGCCCGCCAAGGCAGACTAACAGCGACGGGGGTGTCAAGCTTTCGAGCGAGGTTGGTGAAAGTCTGTATTCGGTTTCTCTTTGCCTTCGAAGCCGCCGCGAATGGGTTTCTATGTGATCTTCTTGAAAAGCCGCCACTTTCCCAAAGGTGTGGCTTTGTAAGCCGTGTATTTCTACTGAGGTAGACTGTTTTCTGTCGCGGCCTTGAGGAAATCATGGCGAACGGGGATTGCGCGTGGACCATGCTACATAGAACATGTGGGTCACGCGGTTTTCGCCGATGATCGCTGCGCGCGCAATCGATGAAGCGTCCTACACTGAATTCTTGGCGCATGGACGCCACATAGGTCCGTGTGCATGTCCATGGAAAGTGGATGGATCTCTACCGCGCTTTAGACAAAGCGGGAAATACTCTTCATCTCATGCACCAAAACGAAAGCTCTGCCTAACTTTCTCAAGACTTTGCGGAACAACCACCGCGGTTGTGGCTGGACTGTGGATCCGTTTCAGTTGCTGGATGTCAGCCTGATCGAAAATGCTGCGCCAGAAAATCAATCAACGCGCGCACCCGGGCCGTCAGGTGACGATTGGGTGGATAGAGCGCATAAAGGCCGAAATTTTCCGTTTCATAGTCCTGAAACAGGCGCTCCAGGGTACCCTCTTCCAGACTGCGGGCAATCACATAGTGCGGGCAACGCGCAATACCCAGCCCGGCAATCGCCATGTTGGCAATCGCCGCCGGGGCATTGGCATGAAACATTCCCGCCACCTTGACCACAATATCCCTTGTCCCGGCTCGAAACCTCCATGCTGTTGCGTCGGCTGGATTTTCGTCAATCAGGCAGTTATGTGTGGCCAGTGCCATCGGATCACCCGGACGCCCCCTTTCCGCCAGATAATCAGGCGACGCGCAGACGATCAGCGGCATATCGGACAGCTTCCGCGCAATCAGGGTCGAATCCCGCAACACCCCGATCCGTATGGCAAGATCGAACCCCTCTTCAACAAGCGCCACGCGCGAGTCCGACAGTTTAAGGTCGATATCGACCTTCGGATGTGCCCGCAGAAACGAAGCCAAAGCCTGAGTCAGGTTGATGCTGCCGAACCCGGTTGGTGCGGTTATTCGGATTGGCCCGGCCAGTGCCGATTGCCGCTCCTGAACAAGGTCTTCCAGCTCGTCGATTTGTTCCACGATCGGGCGGCAGCGTTCAAGGTACGCGATGCCGACGTCTGTCAGCGAAACGCTTCTGGTTGTCCGGTTGAACAGTTGCGCCGATAGCTTGGCCTCCAACTGGGCAACATACTTGCTGACCAGTTTGGTAGACAGGCCCAGCCGCCGCCCCGCGGCAGTGAACGAGCCCTCATGAGCAACCGCCATAAATGCCCGCATCGTGTCAATTGTATCCAACGCAGCGCTCCTTCGTCAGGTTGGTGTTTGGTCAATTATACCTAATTTGTTCATAGTTACTGAATAAAACGCAGGATTATAACTAAAAAAGGTTTTGCCATGTTCTAGCCAGTGACCGCTGACGAGCATTGCCAGCTCGCTCCCAAGAAACTCCTCCGAAAGGAAACAGACATGCCAAACGCCATCCGTATCCACCGTCATCCCTTGTCCGGGCATTCACACCGGGTGGAACTATTCGCCAAGCTTGGCGGCATCAATCACGAGCTGATCGATGTCGACCTGCTGTCTGGCGAACACAAGAAAGAGCCGTTTCTTTCCCTGAACCCTGCCGGGCAGGTGCCGGTGATTGAGGACGGTGAAATCGCGATCGCCGACTCCAACTCTATCCTCGTGTACCTTGCGCGGAAATACGCGCCTGATTGGCTGCCGACTGATCCGGTGCGCGAGGCGGAAGTTCAGAAGTTCTTGTCGCTGGCCGCCGGCGACATCGCCCACGGCCCTGCGGCAGCACGATTGATCACCGTTTTTGGCGCTCAACTGGATGCAGAACGTGCCAAGGCCATCGCCAAATCCGCCTTTGACCGGCTTGAGGCGCATTTGAGCGGACGCGACTGGCTGGTCGGAACCAGCCCATCCATCGCTGATGTCGCGATCTACAGCTATACGGCCCATGCGCCTGAGGGAAACGTTTCACTGGATGATTATCCCAATATCCGTGCCCTGCTGGCCCGGGTTGAGGCGTTGCCCGGCTTTGTGGCCATGCAAAGCACCAAGGTCGGCCTCGCCGCCTGACACCAGAGCGCGCCCGGCCGTCAGGACCGGGCGTATGCCTCCAAACCGTGCCGCCCCAGGAGAGACCCCATGATTTCCATCGAACCCAGCGACAGCAGCACTTCCCCTTTTCATCGGGGTGAACACATGGCGCAGGCGCGGCTGGGTGTTCGCGACATTGAACACTGGGCACGGAAAGTTGTCCGCGACCACATGCCCGAACAGCATCGGGATCTTCATACCGCCCTGCCGTTTCTTGTGATGGCCGCGCGCGATGCGCAAGGTCGGCCCTGGGTTACGTTATTGGAAGGGCCAGACGGGTTCGTCTCTGCACCAGATAACAAAACGCTTTCCATTACTGCCTTGCCAACCCAAGGCGATGCGTTGCACGGTGCCCTTCACCCCAAAAGCGATGTTGGCATCCTTGGTATTGAACTGGCCACGCGTCGGCGCAACCGCATCAATGGCCGCGCCGGACGCGTCACTCCGACCGGTTTTGATTTTCACGTTGACCAGACCTTTGGCAACTGCCCGCAGTATATCCGTGAACGCGCATGGCGCCGGGTTGAAGATTCGAGGCCCGGACCAATGACACGCGGCCAGTATTTGACGTCGGATCAGACCCGGTGGATCGAAACAGCCGATACTTTCTTTATCGCCAGCGGCTATCGCGAAGAGGGCGAAAGCCCGACTTACGGGATGGATGCGTCCCATCGCGGTGGCGACCGTGGTTTCGTGCAGGTTCTGGACAACCGGCGGCTGCGGTTTCCCGACTATGCCGGCAATAACCACTTCAACACAATCGGCAACCTGTTGCTCGACCCAAGGGCGGGATTTCTGTTCGTCGATTTCGAAAGCGGCAGCTTGCTGCAACTGACCGGCGTCGCCTCGATCGACTGGGCCAGCGATGAGATCACAAATTTCCCTGGGGCGCGGCGGCTGGTGACACTGGAGATTGACGAGGTCGTGGAAATCCGCGCGGCAGTCAGCCTCAGATGGACTTCGGATGCAGATTCTGTCCGGTCGCTCCGCCTGATCGAAAAGATCCGTGAAAGCGTCGATGTCACCTCGTTTGTATTCGAAGCCCGCGACGGTGGCCACTTGGCTGGGTTCGAGCCCGGGCAATACCTGCCAATCGAGCTTGAAATTCCAGGGATCGCCGAACCGGTGCGCCGGACCTATTCGCTCAGTAACGGACCGAACAATCATCGCTATCGGATTACGGTCAAGCGTGAGCCAAAAGGGATCGCATCGCAGTTTCTGCACGATCATCTGGAACCGGGCGCAATCATCAATAGCCGTCGGCCAGCGGGTGATTTCACAATGACTTGCGACCGGTGCCCATTGGTTCTGGTCAGCGCTGGTGTTGGTATCACACCAATGTTGAGCATTCTGAATAAGGTCGCAGACGAGCGCGGCAACCGCCCTGTCTGGTTCATCCATGGCGCTCGGGACGGTCAGCACCATCCAATGGCCGGTGAAGTTCACGATCTGGCCTCCGGACGGCCTGGGGTCACGACGCATGTGGCCTATAGCCAACCAACGTCAGAGGATGAGTTCGGAGTGGACTATGACTCGCATGGCCGTGTCGATGGGGCGCTTCTGGCGCAACTGATCAACGATGCCAGCGCGCATTACTTTCTGTGCGGCCCTGTCGGTTTCATGGCCGAGATCCAGGCCGATCTGGAACGCCGGGGCATCTCTCAGGAACATATTCACACCGAAAGTTTTGGCCCCACTGGGTGATTTGACGTGATCCTTCGTGGGCAAATGAAACTCAAACCACCAGAGCAAGGACATACGCGCCTTTGGTTCGTTTCGTTCGCATTGTGTTGTTGGGATAGCGTTCACCGGCCGGAATGATTTCGCCATTCCAGCTTTCAATCGAAACTCACCGGCTTGTATTTGAGTAGTTCGAGTTTTTAGGCGTCAGACACCAACTCCTCAGTTCCTCTCGCTGTTATTCCTAAGTCGTTCCTACGATTGCATATACGCCTTAAGAAAAGTGTGACGCCTTCGGCCGCCTGCCGACACAGAAACCTCCCCAAGCTGCGGTAAAAGTGGCAGGTCGAAGTTCGACGCTTCAGTATTCCAGTGCTGCCTCACGTTTCAGGCGGCTTGCGGCAAAATCGACAAATGCGCGAATCTTTGCGGACACCATCCGCCCTTCGTGGTGCACGATGTGAACCGGTGCAGGAGCCGGTTCAAAATCAGATAACACTGCCTTTAGCCGTCCGTCCGCCAGATATGGTGCGACTTGATAGGACAAAAGCCGGGCCAGACCCTGACCGCGAAGTGCCATTTCGATTACAGCATCGTTGGTATTCATGCTGATCCGTGGATGAACACGCACAAGCTTCGGGTTGCCCAGGTGGTCAAACTGCCACTGGCCTGACGGCGACAGGGCTAGGGAATTGATCAGGACATGTCTGTTCAGGTCATCCGGGCTTTCGGGTTCGCCTGCTTGTTCAAGGTATTCGGGTGCTGCAAAAACAACCTGTCTGACAGAACCGCAACGCACCGCCATAAGGCTGGAATCCGCAAGCGGACCTATCCTGACGCCAACATCCACACCTTCGTCTATTAAATTCACGATCCGGTCCACGTACAGCGTTCGCGCCTCGATTTTGGGATAGTGCCCCAGAAAATCAGCAAGAATTGGTGTGATGAACAATCTGCCAAACAACACAGACGAAGTGAGGTTGAGCAATCCTTTAGGTTCCGCATAGGTCCCGACCGCAGCGTTTTCTGCCTGTTCCAGATCAACGAGAATGCGCTTGGCATCTTCCAGAAATCTGCGCCCGCTTTCGGTCAACATGACAGATCGTGTCGTTCTTACGAATAAACGGACGCCCAACTCGCCCTCCAGTACCGAAATGGTGCGCGTCACAGCCGGTGGCGACATGTTCAGGTTGCGCGCAGCAGCAGCAAAGCCACCCAGGTCGGCCACCTTCGAAAAGACCAGAAGCGCGCGAAACTTGTCCATGTAATTATTCCAAAATAGTGAATAATAAATTCAAGCTTAATATCATTCTGCCAACAATTGAAACACACTATGTCTCAGGCGAAGACACAATCACTCCGCTAAGGCAAAAGCGCCCGCAGGAAATGGGAGAAATGCCATGAATGTAAGCCAAGCCATCGGCCAAAACGTGACTGTTCAGATCGTGCACGGTTTTGTGGACAACGGGCTAGGGGGCAACCCTGCTGGGGTTGTTCTGGATGCCGACGGGTTAACCGAGGCGCAGATGCTGAAGGTCGCGTCACAGGTTGGCCTGTCCGAAACCGCTTTTGTCTCGCAATCCGCGACCGAAGGTTTCAAACTGGACTTCTTCACCCCGAACCGCAGGATCGCGCATTGCAGCCATGCGACCATTGCCGCTTTTTCCCATCTGGAAGCACTTGGCCGTATTCCTGATCCTGTAACCTCAAAAGAAACTGTGGACGGCCCGCGCCGGATTCTGATCAAGGATGGTGCCGCGTTTATGGAACAGTTGGCCCCTAGATATGAAACGCCAGAAGATTGGACCTCTCAGGGTGTCAGTTTGCAGGACGTTTTGGGCTCTTTGGGGTTGTCCCCGAGCAATCTGGATCACGAAATGCCGCCCGTTCTGGTCAATACCGGCAACAGTTTTGTCGTGATCGGAGTAGCTGACAGGGAAACTCTGGCTTCGATCAAACCCGATTTCGAGCAGATCAAAACGATCAGCGACCGTCTGGACCTGATAGGATATTATGTGTTCACAACGGCCCAATGCTCGGACGGGCGCGACGCTACTGCACGCATGTTCGCCCCCCGATATGCCATTGATGAAGAGGCCGCGACGGGAATGGCCGCAGGGCCGCTGGCCTGTGTCCTGCACGACCTGGGTCACCGCCGTCAGCACGGGTTTCTGATTGAACAGGGCATGTTCATGGAAACCCCTTCGCCCAGTTTGATTCAGGTTGAACTGGAAGTTCGTGACGGCGCAATCGCCAGTCTAATGGCAGGCGGGCAAGGCAAAGTCATGCGGTCCTTTCAATTGTCGGTGTGACTAAAACAGCGTTTGGGGCGGCGTGTAACATTGCGCGCAGCTTTGTCGAGCAAGTTGAAGAGCGGTTTCACGCAAATCTTGCCGCGACCCTTCAAAACAACGAACTCTCTCCGAGCGCGGATATCGCAGCTTTTGCTGGGGCGCTCGTTCAGATTGTGACGTTCACGTTGAATAGTCGGGCAACCCAATCAGATCACATGATCAGAGCGCTAGGTATCCAGAATCTCCAAGGTCTTGTCTGAAAACTCGACATCGTTGATATGGCTGTCAATTTCCACAAGTGTTACGTTTTCCGGACAGTTTTTTCTCAGCTCTTCGATGAATCCTGCAAGTCCCTCTGCATCTTCCAAAATCGCCCCGGCCCTGTCCCATTCGTTACCGCCTCTGAGCGGCACAAGCAGAACAGTCGGGCCGGTTGCTTCAGAAAGTTTTGCGCACATGGTGCGTGCCATCTCGCGCCTTTGCTCGGCGCTCATGCTGACCGCAGTAATTAGTCGGTTGTGGTCATGAAGGTCATGATCCGCCAACGCTGGAGGAACGGGATGCCAGCCTACCAAATCGACTAGATCATAACACCCAATCGAAACAATCTGCGGCACACCAGCCTTGCCCGCATTGGTCATGCGATCTTCGCCGGCGCTGATGGCTGATCCCAACATGTGGTTGCCGACTTCTTGCGGTGCAAAGTCCAAAACGGCGGCGAATTCACCTTTTGAAGCAAGGCTTTCAAATGCGCGCCCTCCCATGCCCGTAGCATGGAAAACGGCCAGTTCAAACCCGCGCGCCTCAAGGGCGGGCTTCAGGTGCACCATATAGCGCAAGACTGTTTTGCCGAAGGATGTCATCCCGATTATAGGGCGGTCTTTCTTCATCGGACGGGCAGCGCGTGCGGCCCCCAGAACCGCGCCAGCGGCTTGACGGAGAGAGGCTTCGCAGACCGAGTTAAGCCCGTAAAGACCACCAGCCCAAAGGATCATCTGAACGTCTGCCGGCAGCCGCTCGGGCGGGATCATCGGCGAGAAAGAGACAGTTGAGACGATGTATTTAGGTACACCAATGGGCAAGGCACAGCACAGATCAAGGGCCAGATCGGTCCCCATTGAACCGCCCAAAACCAAAACGCCATCGAACACGCCCTCATGGTGCAGCCGTGCAACCAGCAGGGCTGCACCTTTGGCCATGATCTGCATCGCAAGGTTTTCGTCACCGCCATCAATGGCTTCCTGTATTGTGTGGCCACCCTCCTCTGCCACCTGATGCTTGGAGTAATCAGTGGGGTGACTGGGGTCGCCAAGCACACTGATGTCCATGGTTTTCACCAATCCACCCTGTTCACGGATCACATCAGAGATGAAGTTCAGTTCATCATCTTTGGTGTCATAGGTCCCAACGACAAGAATAGTTCGATTGGTCATAGGCCGCCTTTCAGGTTCAAAGTTTGATCCAAGCTGTTTTCAGCTCGAAATACTTGTCAAAGGCGTGCAGCGATTTGTCATGACCGTTGCCAGACTGCTTGACGCCACCCAATGGAACCGTTGTGTCGGCCCCTCCATAGGTGTTTACATGGACAACCCCTGCCTGAATGGCCCGGATCATGCGATGGGCGCGCGACAAGTTCGACGTCCATACTGCGGATGCCAGACCGTAATCGGTTCCATTGGCAATTTTGATTGCCTCTTCTTCGGTGTCAAAGGGAATGACTGCAAGAACCGGGCCGAACACTTCATCCGTTGCCAGCCGGTCGGTGCGGTGAACCCCCGTTACAACCGTCGGGGCCATGAAATAGCCACCCGTTTCTTCCAGAATACGGATCCCGCCGGTGCGGATGCCCCGCCCCAGACCACGTGCTTCTTCCACAAAACCAAGGTTCTGGTTCAATTGACTTAATGAGTTTACCGCACCTGCAGTCGAAGCGATATTCAGTGGGTCACCGGGCCGGAGAGTTTCGACAAAGGTTGCCAGTTTTTCTACAAACTCGTCATGGATTGATCGTTCCACCAACAGACGGGATCCCGCGATACAGACTTGACCGGAGTTGCGGAAAATACCATTGGCCGATACCTTGACAGCTTCGTCCAGATCCGGGGCATCCGCGAAGACGATATTGGGGGATTTTCCACCAAGCTCCAGATAACAGCGCTTCAGATTAGAGCGTGCGGAGTATTCCAGCAGTTTTCGGCCAATAAATCCTGAGCCGGTGAAGACTATGACATCTACGTCCATCGACAGCCCGATGGCCTCTCCAACCACCGAACCTTTGCCGGTAACCACATTGAACACCCCCGGAGGCATGCCAGCTTCCAGCGCCAGTTCAGCCAGTCGCACCAGCGTCAATGACGCGGTTTCTGCGGGCTTCAGCACAACGGTGTTCCCGGCTGCAAGTGCCGGTGCAAACTTCCACGAGCCGATCATCAGCGGGAAGTTCCAAGGGACGATCGTGCCGACAACACCTACCGGTTCACGATGAACCAACGCCAGAACGGAAGGATCAGTCGGAGCAACCTCTCCATAGATTTTGTCAATCGCCTCGGCGTAGTAACGAATTGTGTGTGCCGCCGACATAGGCTCAGCTTTGATGGCCATACTGATTTCGGTGCCATTGTTTCGGACGCCCAGAACCGCAATTTCCAATGCGTGTTCCTCGATCAGCTCCGCCCATTTCAGCAACACTTTCTTTCGCGCCGCCGGGGCCATGTCGGACCAACGGCCATCATCGAAGGCGCGGCGTGCAGCGGCGATGGCGAGATTGGCATCTTCGACTGTTCCACGCGCCATAGTGGTCAGGACTTGACCATTCAGGGGTGAAATCACCTCCAGCATTTCTCCGTCAGAGGCGTCGCGTTTTTCGCCATCAATAATGTGTTGAAACGGAGGAACCGGTGCGTGGCGCAGTTCGTCTATGCGGGATTGATCTAGCATGGGGGAACCTCTCTAAAGGCTTGTTACTTGTCAGCAAAAGCGATTGTGGGAACATCGACAATGGTCGCCCCGCCATCAATGGTCAGCACCGCACCCGAGATAAGGGCAGCCTCGTCAGAACACAGGAACGCAGCGGCATGGGCGATATCTTCCGGCATCGCCGGTTTGCCCAGTGGTACATCACGGGTCACCAGGGCATAGGCTTCGTCAATCGATGAAAGACCCCTGCGTTCAACAAGCTCCTCCATCTCACTATCAGCCATCTCGGTGCGTACCCATCCAGGACAGATTGTGTTGCAACGCACTTCCTTTCGTCCGTAGTCGCGGGTGATGGATTTCGCCAGACCAATTAAGGCATGTTTCATGGTGACATAACCGCAAGCCTCTGGACCTGCGGCCAGACCTGCAATTGAAGCCATCATCAGGATGTTGCCATTTTGCGAGATAAGATCTGGCATCGCAGCGCGGGCAGTCACCATCGCCGTATTCAGATTGGCTTGAACAGATTTGTTCCAATCATCGTTTGTATTGTCAGTCAGCGTTCCAAAGCCGAACCCGCCTGCATTGCAGACAAGCACATCCAGTGCGCCAAAGCGGGCGTTGATCGTTTCCAACGCGGCCTTCACCTGATCGGCATTTGCTGCATCAGCCTGTACAACCAACCCGTTGATTGGTCCGGCGACCGCTTCCAACGGCTCTGCCCGTCGCCCCATAACGGCTACATTGGCTCCTTCTGCGCTAAGCCTGCGTGCAATCGCTGACCCGATACCTGTACCGGCCCCGGTAATCAGAACGGTTTTTCCGTCAAATCGTGCCATTTTGCGCTCCTTTTCCGAGTGCGGATCAGCTTTGCTGACTGTCGTGGATGTCGTGGTCATGTTCCATTTCCGGCTGGGCGACGCGACGTTCGCGAATAACACCCCAGAAATGGAAACCGATCAGCAGGACGATGGCCAAGGCCAGACCTGCCGCGATTGGCCGGTCAACAAAGTCCAGCGGATCACGAACCCGAGCCATGGCCGAGCGCAGCTTCACTTCCATAATTCCACCAAGAACCATGCCCAGAATGATCGGGACAATCGGAAGGTTCTGTCGTTTCAAGATCAGACCCATCACACCAAAAACAGCTGCAATGGCACAATCGGTGGCGGAGTTCCGCAGCGAGTAGATACCGACGAACGACAGAACCAGGATCACCATGTCCGTCATCGAATGATTTGGAACACGAGCGTTTGATTGGCTTAGGAGGATCAGGCTCGCCGCAGTTTCAATCTACGCCGCGTTCTGATGATGCAGCAAGCGGCGTTTCT
>NZ_JBQERM010000019.1:0-70461 GCF_056535045.1 Ruegeria sp. O6
GCTGCGGCAAGACCACCTTGTTGCGGGCGATTGCCGGGCTGGATCTGCAGACCAAGGGTACGGTTATGCAGGATGGCAAGGACGTCTCCAACCTGCCCCCGTCCGAGCGTGATTTCGGGATTGTGTTTCAGTCCTATGCGCTGTTCCCGAACCTGACGATCGAAAAGAACATCGCATTTGGCCTTGAAAACACGGGCCGCAGCAAGTCGGATATCGCAGTTCGGGTGAGCGAGCTGTTGAACCTTGTTGGTCTGCCGGATCAGGGCAGGAAATACCCGGCACAATTGTCCGGTGGCCAGCAGCAGAGGATTGCGCTGGCCCGCGCCATTGCAACCAATCCCGGTTTGCTGCTGCTGGACGAACCCCTGTCGGCGCTGGACGCCAAGGTGCGCGTTCACCTGCGGCATGAGATCAAGGAATTGCAGCGCAAGCTGGGTGTGACCACCGTGATGGTGACGCACGATCAGGAAGAAGCGCTGGCCATGGCCGACCGCATCGTGGTGATGAACCACGGGGTGATTGAACAAGTTGGATCGCCCACGGAGATCTACCGCGAACCGGCCAACCTGTTCGTGGCCGACTTTATCGGTGAAATGAACCAGATCCGATCTCAGGTCACCAAAGGCGGGCGGTTGAGCGTCGGGGAAAAGACCTTTGCCTGCCTCAGCCACACGTTCAATGATGGCACTCCGGTCATCGCAGCCATTCGTCCCGAAGACATCATCCCTCATGAAGCTGGTTATCTTGACACGGGCGGCAATCGGAACTGCATCGAGGTCACGCTTGATGAAATGGAGTTTCTGGGCTCGTTCTGGCGCTGCCGCCTGAACAACGAGCGGTTCGGATCTTCTGAACTGATCGCGGATTTTTCGATCAACGCCGTGCGTCGTCTTGAGCTGGAAGAGGGGTGCAGCATGGTGATCGAGCTTCCCGAGAACCGCCTGATGGCGTTTGACCTTCCGGAGGCTGCGGCATGAGCACGATGTCGACCAATCACGACACATTGCCTGTCGGACCGGATATCAGGCCCAGGCTCAGCCGCGATGACATCCTGATGCGCGGAAGCATGATGGTGATCGCGCTCTATCTGATCGTGACACTGGCGCTGCCGCTTTACACGATGCTTTCCAAGTCCTTCTCGACCTACCGGGTCGAGCTGTCCCAGTATGAGTTTCAGGTCAGTGATGAAGCGGGTGTGTTCGACGGAACGATCCTGACGGCTGACGAACTGAACAGGCAATTGGGGGTGTATTCCGACACCGATCTGACAACCGGCTCGGACGGGCGTTTGCCGGTGACCGGGTTCTTTCCGGATTTCAGCTTTCGCAGCCCGGTCATGTACCAGATGCGGAACACGACGGAGGCCGGGCGCTTTCTGGTCGGGTCGACTTTGAACGAAGGCACCGATTGGGTCGAGCTTGATTCCAACACGTTCCGCCGGGTGCAGATGCGGCCGGTTCAAGCGCGGGGTCTGGGCAACTTCATCAACTACTTCTCAACCCCGGCCCTGTTCAACTCGATCAAGAACTCCCTTTGGATTTCGGTTGTCAGCACAATCGTTACGGTGACGCTGGCGTTCTGGTTTGCCTATGCGCTGAACCGAAGCTGCATGCGGTTCAAGGGGGTCTTTCGCCTGATCGCGATGGCGCCGATTCTGGTTCCCTCGCTGCTGCCGGGCATCGCGCTGGTCTACCTGTTCGGCAATCAGGGGATGATCAAGGAGTTGCTGTTCGGCGCCAGTATCTACGGCCCCATAGGCATCGTGATCGGATCGGTCTTCTTTACCTTTCCACACGCGTTCCTGATCATATCGACCGCGCTCGCGATATCGGATGCGCGGTTGTACGAGGCCGCTGTCAGCTTGCGCTCAACCCCCTGGCGGACATTCTGGACCGTTACCATACCCGGCGCGCGCTATGGCCTGATTTCCGCAGCCTTTGTCGTGTTCAATCTGGTGATCACCGATTTTGGCCTGCCAAAGGTGATCGGCGGCCAGTTCAACGTGCTTGCCGTGGATATCTACAAACAGGTGATCGGCCAGCAGAACTTTGAGATGGGCGCCGTGGTCTCGGTGGTTCTGGTCATCCCCGCAATTCTGGCTTTTGCCATCGACCGGATGGTTCAGTCCAAGCAGGTGGCGCTGCTGTCTGCGCGTTCGGTTCCATATCAGGCAACACCAAACCCAAAGACTGATCGCATATTCCTGATCTACTGCAGTTTGATCGGCCTGTTCATCGTTGGTCTTCTGGCCGTGTGTCAGTTTGCGGCGCTGATCAAGTTCTGGCCCTACGATCTGAGCCTGAGCCTCAAGAACTACCAGTTCGACAAGATGGATGGCGGCGGCTGGGGGTCGTATTTCAACTCGATCAAACTGGCTTTCCTGACGGCGGTGATCGGCACGACGGTTGTCTTCTTCGGGGCGTACCTGGTGGAAAAATCGAACGGCTTCAAAACCGGGCGGTCGATCTTTCAGATGTTTGCCATGCTGCCGATGGCCATCCCGGGCATGGTTCTGGGACTGTCGTATATCTTCTTCTTCAACAACCCGTCCAATCCGTTCAATGCGATCTACGGCACCATGGCGATCCTGGTGGTTTGCACGGTGACGCATTTCTATACCGTATCGCACCTGACGGCGGTCACCGCTCTCAAGCAGATGGATAAAGAGTTCGAGTCGGTGTCGGCCTCTCTCAAACAGCCAACAATGAAGCTGTTTGCCCGCGTGACGGTGCCGGTCTGCCTGCCTGCGGTGCTGGACATCTCGATCTATCTGTTCGTCAACGCGATGACGACCGTGTCGGCGGTTGTGTTCCTCTACTCACCCAAAACCACACTCGCGTCCATCGCGGTGCTGAACATGGATGATGCCGGGGATATCGCACCCGCAGCCGCAATGGGCATGATGATCTTCTACACCAACGCAGCCGCCCGGATCTTTCATCTGATGGCATCAAAAGGCATCCTGGCCCGCACACAGGCCTGGCGCAGCAGGTAATCCACACAAAAAACTCAATACCCCCGCAGATCACATATCTGCGGGGGTTTCCTTCTCCTTATGCACCCGCTCCGCAAAATCCATAAACGCACGTATGATCTTGACGTCACGACGCTGGGAAAGGGAAATCATGCTCTCACCCATTTGCAGATTCACGCCCTTCAATTTGATTTGCCGCAATCGATCATCGTGCCCATATTCCGCCTGAGAAACAAAACCGATACCTGCACCCGAGGCAACAAGTTCGCGAACGGCCTCTCGGCCTTCAGCAACAATCGCCGGGTTTAACCTGATACCTTGTTTCTCGGCGGCTTCTTCCAGTTTCTCGCGTGTTTTTGACCCGTGCTCTCTGAAAATCAGGGGCAACTCGGCAAGCTCCTCCAGGGTCAGGGTGGGTTTGGATGCCAACAGCACGCCCCGGGCAGCAAAGGCCACAATTTCAGTGGACCCCAAATTCAATACGTCCATGTCCTTGCCAGGAGACAGGCTGCCAACAACGCCGATTTCCGCATTGTAAGACCGAAGCTCTTCCAGGATTTCTTCGGTGTTGCCGGATCGCACAGTGATCGTGATTTTCGGGTATTTCTTTTGGAACGAACCTAGAAAAGATGTCATGTGATGCGCTGAATCGGCAATAATCCTTAATTCACCATCGATCGCGGCTTTGGTTTCAGAGAGGTAATCTTCAATCTGATCTTCGATCTCGAAATATTGTTTTGTGAATCTGTAAAGCTGTTCGCCTTCGGGCGTCAGGTTCACGCGTTTTCGTTCACGCTGGAACAGCAGCAGGTCGTGATCCTGTTCCAGTTTTCGGACCTGCTCGGAAATCGCTGGCTGGGTCAGATACAAAGCCTCTGCCGCACGGGAGAATCCCCCATGTTTGGCCACGTAATGAAAGGCTTTCAACTGGCTGTGTCGCATGGCAGTTCCCTGTAGATGCGTTCATAGGCTGCGCTTATGATTAGATTGATAATTGCAATTTCACATATAGCAAGCGTTGCTGCAATTGTGTTCCTGAAAACGCTGTTCTGGAGCCTGGTAATGACGCCATCCAAACCAAAATTAGAGCAACCGCGCCTTGGTGAACCCTACCTTTTGACGCCCGGTCCTTTGACAACGTCCTACGCGGTCAAAGAGGCAATGTTACGTGACTGGGGTAGCTGGGACGATGATTTCCGCGCCATGACGCGGGAGGTGCGGTCAAGCCTGCTGAACCTGCTTGGCGAGGGTGCCGACGCGTTCGATTGCGTACCGATGCAAGGCAGCGGATCGTTTTCCGTCGAGGCGATGCTGGCATCCTTTATTCCGCGAGACGGAAAGGCGTTGGTATTGGCAAATGGTGCTTATGGGCAGCGTTCGGCCCAGACGTTGCAGTACCTGGGTCGTGATCATGTTGTGTTGGACAAAGGCGATTACCTGCCGCCGAGGGGTGATGAGGTTGCGCGCATTCTCGCGGATGACCCGGACATCACGCATGTCGTCGCCATTCACTGCGAAACCAGCTCGGGCATTCTGAACCCGGTCGAAGAGATTTCGGAGGTCACATATGCCGCCGGGCGCAAGCTCTTGATTGACTCGATGTCCGCCTTTGGAGCGATTGAGCTCAAACCAACTGAAATTCGTTACGAGGCCATGGTGTCTTCGGCGAACAAATGCATCGAGGGCGTTCCGGGTTTCGGGTTCATCGTGGCGCGCAAGACCGAGCTGGAAGCCGCAAAAGGCAACAGTCATTCGCTGTCTCTGGATGTGTATGCGCAGTGGGCGCATATGAACAAAACGGGACAGTGGCGGTTTACCCCGCCGACGCATGTGGTTGCGGCCTTCATCGAGGCACTTCGGGCGCACACTGCCGAAGGCGGTGTTGCAGGTCGAGGCGCCCGCTATACCCGCAACCGGGACGTCATGGTCGCGGGCATGCGGGAACTGGGTTTCGAAACACTGCTGGATAATCGTTGGTTGAGCCCGATCATCGTTACCTTCTTCTGCCCGGCTGATGAGAATTTCGTTTTCGATCAGTTCTATAACCGGATGAAAGAAAAAGGGTTCATTATCTACCCGGGCAAGCTGACTGTCGTCGACAGTTTCCGCGTCGGTTGCATCGGCCAGATGGACGAAGATGTCATGCGTAAAGTTGTGATCGCTGCAAAAGAATCTCTGGAAGAAATGGGCGTGACAAGCGCTGCGCCTCCTCTCCGGGCACTGGAAGAACGCGCCAAGTTGGCCGCATAAAAATCAAGGAAAACACAGATGACCATTCAAACCCCTGTCGAAGCAAATGAGCGCGTCTACCCAACGCCGAAGGTGCCCGCAATTGCCATCTGCCTTGATGGATGTGAACCTGAATACCTCGACGTGGCGATTGCGAAAGGGCTGATGCCCAACCTCAAACGGATGCGGGAGGAAGGTACAGACCGTCTGGCGCATTCTGTTATTCCGTCGTTCACCAACCCCAACAATCTTTCGATTGCCACCGGGCGTCCGCCGATCGTGCATGGAATCTGCGGCAACTACCTTATTGATCCCGACACCGGTGAAGAGGTTATGATGAACGATGTCCGCTTCCTGCGCGCGCCGACCATCTTCTCGCAGTTCTATGATGCAGGTTTCCGGGTGGCGATGGTAACCGCCAAGGACAAACTGCGCGCGCTGCTTGGTGCCGGGTTGAAGTTTGACGAGGGCAGGGCGGTTGCATTCTCTTCTGAGCGTTCGGGCGAAACGACGCTTGAGGAACATGGCATCGACAATGCCAGCAAATGGTTGGGCATGGACGTGCCCGAGGTATACTCGGCCGAGCTGTCGGAATTCGTTTTTGCTGCTGGCGTCAAGCTGCTGAAAGAGTTCAAGCCCGACGTCATGTATTTGTCGACTACCGACTATATCCAGCACAAGTTTGCACCCGATCAAAAGGGCGCACTTGATTTCTACGCCATGTTCGACCGCTATCTGGGCGAGTTGGACGCATTGGGGGCCGCCATCGTGGTGACGGCTGATCATGGCATGAAGCCTAAGCACCTGGCAGATGGATCCCCTTCGGTCGTCTATGTGCAGGACCTGATGGACGAATGGCTGGGCAAGGATGCGGCACGAGTCATCCTTCCGATCACTGACCCCTATGTCGTGCATCATGGGGCACTGGGTTCGTTCGCGACCGCTTACCTGCCGGATGGCGCGGATCAGAGCGACATCATTGCCAAACTCAAGGCGACCGAAGGGATCACCCATGTGCTGACCAAGGCTCAGGCCATTGAACGGTTCGAATTGCCCGGTGATCGGATTGGCGACATTGTGATGGTTTCTGGCGAAAACATTTGCATCGGAACGTCCGAGCATCGCCACGATCTGGCAGCGCTCAAAGAGCCCCTGCGCAGCCATGGTGGTTTGACGGAACAAGAAGTTCCCTTCATCGTGAACCGTGTCATCGACCTGCCAAACCAACCCGTGCTGCGCAACTTTGATGCCTTTTTCTACGCAACTACAGCGGCGGCACAGTAAGCCATGAAAGACCAGACCATGTCGAAAATCGAAGTACGTAACGAAGGAATGCGGATCGGTGGCGAAATCGTCTTTACCGATGAAACCATTCCTGTTCTTTACCCGTACACCAACGAGGTCGTGGGCCATGTTCCCGCTGGCACCGCAGAACACGCACGCAGGGCATTCGAAATCGCGGCGAATTACAAACCTAAACTGACCCGGTACGAGCGCAGCCAGATTTTGCAGCGCGCAGGCGAGCTGATCGGCGAGAAACGCGATTACCTTGCGAAATGGCTGACGTTGGAGCTGGGCATCTGCCACCAGCATGCGATCTACGAAACCAAACGCGCACAGGATGTTTATCAGTTTGCGGCGGCTGAGGCGCTAAAGGACGATGGCGAGATCTTTTCCTGCGATCTGACCCACAATGGCAAAGCCCGCAAGATTTTCACCACCCGAGAGCCGGTGAAAGCAATCAGTGCGATCACTCCGTTCAATCACCCATTGAATATGGTTAGCCACAAAATCGCGCCATCGATTGCGACTAATAATTGCATGGTTTGCAAACCTACCGAACTGACGCCGCTGACCGCGCTGACATTGGCCGACATACTTTACGAGGCAGGCCTGCCGCACGAGATGTTCCAGGTGGTGACCGGCTGGCCGGCTGACATTGGCGATGAGATGATCACCAATGAACATATCGACATCATCACCTTCACCGGGGGTGTGCCGGTGGGCAAGTTGATCGCTGAAAAAGGCGTCTACAAGCGGCAGGCGCTGGAACTTGGGGGCAATGATCCTCTGATCGTTCTGAATGACCTCAGCGATGCGGATTTGGACAAAGCCGCAACAATCGCAGTGGCGGGGGCTACCGGAAACTCCGGTCAGCGGTGTACGGCTGTCAAGCGCATCCTCGTGCAGGAAAGTGTGGCCGACAAGTTTGTGCCGCTGGTTCTGGAGAAGGCCAAGAAGATCAAATTCGGCGATCCGCAAGACCCCGAAACCGAGCTGGGGTGCGTGATCCACGACAAAGCCGCGGAGATATTCGAGAACCGCGTTCTGCAGGCTGAGAAAGAGGGTGCAGAAATCCTGTATCACCCGGGCCGTCAGGGCGCATTGCTGCCGCCTATCGTCGTCGACAAGGTTCCCCATGACAGCGAGCTGGTGATGGAAGAAACTTTCGGTCCTATCGTGCCGATCGTGCGCGTGCCAGACAACGACGAAGAGGTGATGGCGATCTCGAATTCGACCGAGTTCGGCCTGTCTTCGGGGGTATGCACCAATGACCTGAACAGGGCCATCGCCTTTATCAACGGGTTGAATGTCGGCACCTGCAACATCTGGGAACAGCCGGGTTACCGCATTGAAATGTCACCCTTTGGCGGCATCAAGGACAGCGGAAACGGGGTGAAAGAGGGCGTTATCGAGGCGATGAAGTTCTTCACCAACGTCAAAACCTATTCGCTGCCCTGGCCCAACTAAACCTTGTGTCCTTTCCCCACAGACGGGAAGGACGCTTCAAATCCTCCCTGATACTGGCGGGCCTTTTGGGGCCCGCATCTTTTGATGACAGAAATGAGGAGCGGACATGCCACAGATTGTCCACACGGAAGGGGAATCAAACACATCCGAAGCGCGCAAGGCATGGTTGCGAAAGTCCATGGGACCGAAGTCGGCACCTCTGCTCAAACGCGATGCGGATGTGTTTCTGCATCAATCTCTGTCATCACCCTGCGTCAGCACTATTGCAAAGGCCGAGGGGATCTGGATCGAGGATATGGAGGGTCGCCGGTACATGGATTTCCATGGCAACTCGGTGCACCACATAGGCTATGGGCACCCGCGTCTGATAGCCGCCATCAAAGCGCAGCTTGATGATCTTCCTTTTGCACCCCGCCGCTTTACCAATGACCCGGCAGTGGATTTGGCAGAAAAACTGGCAGATATCGTGCCTGGCGATCTGGGGAAGATGCTCTTTACCACTGGCGGCTCTGACGCCAACGAGGTTGCCCTCAAAATCGCGCGTGCCGCGACCGGTCGGTTCAAAACAATCAGCTTCTGGGATGCCTTCCACGGTGCGGGCTTCGGCGCCGCAAGCGTCGGTGGCGAGGCGACGTTCCGCAGTCATATCGCGGGCCCCCTCTTGTCGGGGACTGAACATGTCGCGCCTTTCGCCTGCTACCGGTGCCCATACAATCACGCGGGACCGGAAACCTGCGGGTTGGCCTGCGCGAAAATGGTCGAATATGTTCTGGAGCGTGAAGGAGATGTGGCGGCGGTCATAGCCGAACCCATGCGTGCGGTGCCCTATGTGCCACCGCCGGGGTTTTGGAAATCCGTGCGCGAGGCGTGCAATCGTCACGGCGCGCTTTTGATCATGGATGAAATCCCGACCGGCCTTGGCAAAACCGGCAGGATGTTCGCCTTTGAACATGACGAGATCATTCCCGACATTGTGACGCTTGGAAAAGCGCTTGGCGGTGGTATCCTTCCCATTGCCGCATGTGTTACTCGCAAACATTTGGATGTTTGCGGGGATTTTGCCATTGGTCATTACACACACGAAAAGAACCCGGTCACCGCGCGGGCCGCTTTGACAACACTTCAGATCATCGAAGATGAGGGGTTGGTTCATCGGTCGGCCATGCTGGGTGAGCACGCAATTGGTCGTCTGATGGACGAACTTCAGAACGTACCCGCCGTCGGAGACATCCGGGGAAGGGGTTTGATGTTCGGGGTCGAAATCGTTGATGATCGCGTTGAAAAGATACCGGGCAATGCGCGTGCCGAACGGATTTACTACGCCTGTCTGGAGGCCGGTTTGAGCTATAAGATCAGTCAGGGATGCGTTCTGACACTGTCGCCGCCGCTGACCATCTCGCAATCGGATCTGGACCACGCAATCGACATTGTGATCGCTGCTATCAAGGCCGAGAGTTGACACGTCGGATCAGTCAAAACTCGCCAGTTCGTAAAAAGAGGCTGGCCGAGACAGCGACGAAGACCCCAAAGTGCGACGTAAGACAACGAGTCCGATGGCGCACGGCGTACAATAGAATTTGGATTTGGCCCATGGCGTTGTAATATCCAACTGCACTCAGGCTTAAAACGCTGACGAAAGTAACGGGAAAGGCAAAATCTTCAATTCGGCCTCTGGTACAAATGAGACTGAACAAACTGACGGGATTACAGGAACTCAAAATCAACAGAGCGGAGTCTTTCATGGTATCGAATGTAGTTCAGAAGCTGAAAGACCTTTTGTTGCTGTGCTCTACAGATCGCAGTCCGTGGTCTTTGCAAAAAACTGAGAAACAAGATGCCGTTCAGCAGGCGACTACTTTTTACCTGCCATAGGATATTCAATCTCCCTTTGCCGCGAGATCCTTGAATACAGATTTCACCAACTTGCCCCTGCCTTCACCCATTCAGCTTCTTTGACAGAACTGGGAGCGCAGAAGTTCAGTTGGCGATCAAACGGTTCGCTAAGTTCTATGACCTGCCGCCACGACGCTTGTCGGGAACGCGAATTGAAAATGTAGCATCTGACTCTGCAGGGGCAGTGCCTTCGAGCTGTACGGGTGTTCAGCGCAAACCCGCCACCGAGTTACCAAGGTGGCGGGTCAGGTTATCGTTGCGACATTTCTTTTGGATCAGAGCTTAATGCGGAAGGCTGCGAAACCGTCGGCGCCTTCCCCGGCGTCCTCGATTGCCACACCTTTGACGTCGCCCATATAGTCGCGGGCTTTTGGACCCGTCTCGAACAACACCGTGGTGTCCGCCAGCGGCGAAAACGACCAATTGGCATCCGCTTTGGGATCGATTGTGCCCTGTTCGACAATGTAGCGCACAATGACGTCGCGGTTGGTGTCCGGTGCTTCGAACACGATCGTGTCGCCCATTGCGCCCGGGAACGCGCCACCACCGGATGCACGGTAATTGTTGGTGGCAATGATGAACTCCATGTCATCCGTAACAGGCGCGCCATTGAAGGCAAGGTTCACGATCCGTGCTGCGTCGGGGTTCACCTCTTCGCCCTTTGGTCCAAAGCGCGACGGTTGCGACAGGTCGATCTGATAGGTCACACCGTCCATCACGTCGAAATTGTACGATGGGAACTCGGGGTTCAGAAGGATCGCATCCTTGGACCCAGCTTCGACCTGATTGAACATACCGGCCGAGCGTTCCAGCCAGCCACGCACCTGCGCCCCGTTCACGCGAACAGCGCGGACCGTGTTTGGATAGAGGTACAGATCGGCCACGTTCTTGATGGCAACGTCCCCGACCGGGACATCGGTGTAATACTCCGGACCCCCTCGGCCACCAGCCTTGAACGGTGCTGCCGCAGACAGGATTGGCAGCCCTTCATGCTCGGTGCCTTTCAGCATGTCTTCGACATACCATTTCTGCGCGATTGAGACGATCTGCACAGACGGATCATCCGCGACCAACGCAAAATAGCTGTGCAGCGGGGCCGAGGTCTTGCCGACCGCGCGCCGAACATAGGCCAGCGTTTCGTCATGAGCTTTCGCAACCGATTCCAGAACCTTCTGATCATCTTCGACCAGAGCGGTGATTGATCGATCTTCGTTACGTTTGGAAATCGGTCGCGCCTCGGAAGTTGTGGTAACGACGCGCCATTCATTGCCGTCCCGTTCCAAAAGCAGGTCCAGCAGGCCAAGATGCGACCCCCAGAAACCGCCCATGACGGCAGGTTTGCCCATCAGCGTGCCTTTTTCCACGTCGATCCCGGGGCGGTCAGCAAATGTCGGTGACGGGAAAACCAGGTGATTGTGGCCGGTGACCAGCGCGTCGATCCCGTCGACCCCTGCCAGAACCACCGATGCGTTTTCCATGCCGTCCTCATGATCGGCCCCCCCGATCCCCGAATGCGACAGGGCGATGATCAGGTCACATCCCTGTTCCTTCATCTCGGGCACATAGGCCTGAGCCGTCTCGACGATATCGCGGGCCTGAACATTGCCCTCCAGGTGCCTGCGGTCCCAGTTCACGATTTGTGGCGGGGTAAAACCGATGACACCGATCCTGATCGGATGTTTGGTGCCGTCGCCCATCTCGATTTCACGGTCGAGAATGGCATAGGCCTGAACAAGGGTCTTGTCGTCACGCGGGTTTGCACCTTTTTCCTTGGCGACGTTTGCCAGAACAACAGGGAACTCGGCACCGGCCAAAGCCTTGTCCAAGAACTCCAGACCGTAGTTGAACTCGTGATTGCCCAGCGTCGCGGCATCATACCCGACCGTATTGAAGGCCGTGATGATGGGATGGCTGTCGCCGTCCTTCATGCCGCGCTCGTAAGCGATGTAGTCGCCCATCGGATTGCCTTGCAGAAAATCGCCGTTGTCCACCAAGATCGAGTTTGTCGCCTCAGATCGGACTTCGTTGATGATCGAAGCTGTGCGGGACAGGCCCACCGTGTCGCGGGGTTTGTCCGCATAATAATCATAAGGAAACACATGGACATGGATATCGGTGGTTTCCATGATGCGCAGATGCGCCTGACTATTGGCCGCCGCCACCGAAAACGGGTGCAGGGTAATTGCCGCCGCACCAGCGGTTGTCGTGGCAAGGAAGCGGCGTCGCGAAATTGAAGAACGGCTTGAGAAAGACATGGGTCACCTTTCAGGTTTGTGGTCAACGCGTCTTTTTGCCTGTAATTCGCAACATCCATATGAAACCGGTTGCCAGCGCTTTAGACGCGTCATGTGTAGGCGCAATGCCAGGTACAATAGCCCAACTTCCTGTACTTGATAAGACATGGCAGAAGGGGAACCCGTGCCCTGCGATTGCCAAGACAATGCCTCACAATCAGTGCTTTGCGACATATCCAACCCGCATCATGTTGGCTGCCATTCACTGACCCCAACCGTGTGGCTGGGACAGCCCGGTTATCGACGTCCCGCCCCCAGGACAATAAGCTCTTTCGGGAAACTGGTCAGTGATAGGCATCCGTCTTCTGTGACCAAGACGTCATCTTCAATACGGACACCGAAATTGCCCAGGTCATACAGACCCGGTTCGTTGGTCCAGACCATGCCTGCGCGCATTACCTGGTTGTTTCCGCGCATGATATATGGAGCCTCGTGCACATCCCGACCCAATCCGTGGCCTGTCTTGGTGCGGATGCGATTGGCGAAAGGGGATGCTTCAAGAACGCCGATGACAGCATCATCGATATCATGGGCCGTCACACCGGGGCGACACACGTTCAGACCCATCTGATTTGCTCGCAATACAGTTTCGTAGACAGCCTTGCCCTCATCTGAGACTTCGCCAACGAAAAAGGTTCGCGTGATATCCGCGACAAATCCATCCTTGCGCGCGCCAAAGTCAAAGAGCAGCGCATCGCCGGTTTGAATCCGATAATCCATACGCGCTTTCCCATGTGGTCGGGCCGAGTTGTCGGCAGCGACCACAATCGGTGTAAAGGCCAGAGAATCGGCGCCTTCGGCAAACATTGCCTGGATCAAATCCTGTTCGATCTGTTTCTCGGTCTGACCTGCGTGTACCGTTCCGATAACCCGCTCAAGCGCACGTTCCGAGATGGTGATCGCAGCTTGCATGGAGGCCACATCCTTGCTGGACTTGATCAGTCGCAGGTTCGAGATTTGGTGTTCCGCATCAGTTATTTGTAACCCAGGCATAGCTTCGGTCAGCGCGTCAGAGACAAAAACACGCATGACCTGCCCTTCAACGGCAAGGGACGCGATGCTCAGGTGGTTCGCCAAAGCGGTGAAAGCCCCTTTGTAACCCGCCTCATCCCGCCAATCGAATACCGCTCCTTCGAACCTTAATTGATCCCACGAGCCAAGTTCCAGATTTGGAACAACGGCAGCGGGTTCTCCTGATGCGGGGATCACAACCACGATGGGGCGTTCGTTGGTCATGAAAGACTTGCCCATGGCTCGGTCGAAATTCGGACCCGGCACCAATGCCACGGCATCGACAGAGATTTCACGGGCCAACCGGCTATATTCTGATAAATCTGGCATCCTTACCAACCCTTATTGTGACCAAAACCACCCGTTTCGGCGATCTCGGCAGATCTTATTATTCTTACGCCACACGCGAACCGTCATTGGTTTGGTATTCTGACAGTTGGAAACGTTGCCATTCGTTTCGCCGCACAGCAGTATACAGCCCGGCCAATAGTTCGTTTCGTGTTTCAGATTGCAGTCGTCACTTTTGTCAGCCACCCCTTTGCAGGCTCACTCAATCGCGGTGAAAGCATCTGTCTGATTTGACGATGATATTGATTTAACCAGTGCCGTTCGGCCTGAGTCAGGTTTTCAACAATCAGCATGTCAGTCTGAATTGGCACAAAAGTCATATTGCGGAAGGCGAGGAAACCGTTGTCTTCTGTGACGACCTCAAAGACATTTTCTATGCGGATGCCGAAGCTGGCGGCTTTGTAAAACCCCGGTTCAATCGACATGACCATGCCCGGTTCCAGATCAATCGGGTTATAGGGTTTTCCTATTCGCTGCGGGTGTTCGTGCACTGACAGTCGATGGCCGATGCCGTGACCGGTCCCATGGTCATAGTCCAGCCCGAGATCCCACAACGGGCGACGACAGATCCCGTCGATATGGTGCCCTTGGGTACCAGGTGGGAACCGTAAGGTGGCCAAGGCATAGAAGGCCTTGAAGACTGCCGTGTATGCCTCATCATACCCTTCCGGTCGTGATCCAAAAGCGTAGCACCGGGTGGTGTCGGTTGTGCCAGTCTCGTATTGTCCGCCGCTGTCCATAAGATAGGTTTGATCCGGTCGGATAGGATCATTCCGATCCGCGGTTGCGCTATAGTGGCACATCGCCGCGTTCACTCCTGCTGCTGAGATCGCGTGAAAACTGTCATCAAGGAAACCTTGTTGTGCGCAGCGCAGCGCCCTCAGTTTTTGCTCTGCTTCACGCTCGGTCAGGGGGTCACCACTTTCGGCGCGAACGGGAACGGTGTTTGCAAGCCAGGCCCCAAATTCTGCCCACGCAATTCCGTCGATGAAATGGCAGGTTCGAAGACCCTCCAGTTCAATCGTGTTTTTCAATGCCTTAGTCAGGGTAATCACACTGCGTTCAGAACCAAGCTTCGCGCCGGCTTCTTCAATGGTTTGCCTTACCGCGACAGGTGAGAAATCCGGATCAGCCAAAACAAACTGACCTGGCTTAAAGCTGGCCTTGAGCGTGGGTAAAAACTCAGCCTGAGGAACTATCTGAAGATTAGAAGGCAGTGCCCCCTCTACGAAATCATCCAGCTTTTTCGGATCGACAAACCAAACCAGCGCCCCATCGCGATTTGCGAGAAGAAAGGAATTAACTACCGGATTATAGTTAACATCCGCCCCGCGGATGTTCAGTAACCAGGCGATATTGTCAGGTTGTGTTTCGACGACAAAGTCGGCCTGTCGCTCAACCAGATAGTTTGCCAGATTAGTGCATTTTTCAGCACAGTTTTTCCCGGCAATTTGCGACGGTAATACTGTCACACGACCGCAGGGTGGTGCTGGTTGATCTGTCCAAACCGCGTCGACTGGATTGACTTGTTGCGGCACCATCGTTGCGCCTACTTCCTTGCAAGCTGCGTCAAACCGGTCAAACCACGACGGGGGTATGTGCATCGGGTCAAATCCGAGTCGCCAACCAATACGCATTTCTTTTCTCAGCCACTTTTCGGGCGTCTCGCCATGAAGGTGGTGATGAGAGAACAACGCGCCTTTGCACTCTTGCGCAGCCTGCAAGCTGTAACGACCATCGACAAAAAGAGCGACGATCTCGGGTGTTACAAAAGCAAGTCCGGCAGATCCGGTGAACCCGGTCAGATACGCCAGACGTTCGTCATGCGGTGCGACGTATTCGCCTTGATGAGCATCAAATCGCGGTAGTACAAAGGCATCCAGGTCCTGCACAATCAGTTGGTCACGGAACAGCGAAATTCTCTCGCTCGGACATAAGTGAAACCTATCCAGCATTTGCTTTGATCTCTTCCGCGTGGTGGCAGGCGACTTCTCCAAAACTCCCAAATTGTCTGAGTGCGGGAACGTCGCGCTGACACAGGCTTGTGGCAAAGCGACAGCGCACGTGGAACGGGCATCCGGGCGGTACGTTCATAGGTGATGGCAATTCACCTTCCAGTCGAATGACGTTCCCCTTGTCATCCGGATCAAGCGAAGGCGCGGCGCTGAGCAGAGCTTGGGAGTAAGGATGTGAGGGATCGGAGAACAAGGTTTCACTGTCGCCGATCTCCACAATCCGGCCCAGATAAATCACAGCCACCCGGTTCGAGACGTGACGTACAAGTCGCAAGTCGTGTGCGACGAACAGAATTGTGAGGTTCAGTTTGTCCTGCAATTCAAGCAGAAGATTGACCACTTGTGCCTGTACTGAAACGTCCAGCGCGGAAACCAGTTCGTCGGCAATCAAAACTTCCGGCTCGACTGCCAGTGCGCGAGCGATCGCAATTCGTTGCCTCTGACCCCCCGAAAACTCGTGCGGTAATTTGTTTGCGGCGTCCTGTGGCAGGCGTACCAGATCCAACAGTTCCATAACACGCGAGGGGATTTCACTCTCGGGGCGCATCTTGTGAACACTAAGAGCCTCGGACAGAATCTGACCAGTCGTCATGCGGGGGTTCAGGGACGAATAAGGATCCTGAAACATCATCTGAACGCGACGATTATAATCGCGCTCGTTACGATATTTCGGGTCAAAGATATCTTTTCCAGTGAAACGGATACTGCCGGTCTGAGGCTGGTGGAGCCTAACTATGCAACGTGCAAGTGTGGACTTACCGCAGCCGGACTCACCGACAACTCCCAGTGTTTCTCCTCGCTTGAGCTCGAGGCTAACACCGTTCAGCGCGTTGACAACCCGCCCGGGTCGCTGGCTGATCAGGTCAAGAACCGACCGTGACAAATGAAATTGAAGACCCACATCATTTATCTCCATGACCGTATCTGTCATGCGACGTCTCCCTGAGCTGCGGGCACATGATTGAAGCACGCCACATGACGGCCTTCGGATATCGCCGACAAAGGCGGACGCGCGTTCAGGCACGCGTCGATGGTGCTCTGACACCTTGGGGCAAAGGCGCATCCGACCGGCAACTTCTCAAGACTCGGAGGCGTGCCCGGCACCGAATAGAGTGGTGTACGCGGCGGCACATTCTGAGGGACAGACCGCATCAGCCCTACGGTATAAGGGTGGCGTGGTGCATTCAAAACCTGACGCACAGCCCCCTGTTCAACCACCCGCCCGGCATACATGACCGCCAAGGATTCACAGGTCTGAGCGACCACACCTAAATCATGCGTGACAAGAACCACGCCCATTTGAAGCTCATCGGCCAAGGACAGGATCAGATCAAGAATCTGTGCCTGAATTGTTACGTCCAATGCGGTGGTTGGTTCATCGGCAAGCAACAGTTTCGGATTTGCTGCCAGAGCAATCGCGATCATAACGCGCTGCCGCATACCACCAGAAAACTGATGTGGGTATTCGTCCAAACGTGACGCAGCAGATGGAATCCCTACATGATCCAGCATCTCAACCGCCCGATCACGGCGCGCTGCGCGACTGAGGTCGGTATGCGCTTTCAACGTCTCGGTCAGCTGCATGCCAACCGTCAACAACGGGTTAAGCGATGTCATCGGCTCTTGAAAGATCATCGCAATTTCGCCACCGCGAATGCGCCTCAGTTTTCGTTCGGAAAGCGAAACAAGGTTTTGCCCCTGCCAATTCACGACTCCTGTGACTTCACCATAGCGCCGCGACAGTCCCAGAACCGAACGCAAAGTGACACTCTTGCCAGAACCGCTTTCACCGACCAATCCCAGCACTTCGCCACGTCGAACGGAAAAACTTACGTCTCGCACAGCTGGCAGAGGGGTCCCTTCCTTCCAGAAGGTTGTACTCAGGTTTTTGACTTCGAGGATAGGTTGCTGATTGCCTGTCATTGTCAACTCCTTACCCACGTGGCCTGAGCAGGTCTGCTAACCCATCGCCAACAAGGGAAAATCCAAGACCTGTGATAACGATCGCGATGCCGGGCATCAGGCTCAACCACCAGGCCGTTGTGATAAAATTGCGTCCTTCCGCGATCAGGACACCCCATTCCGCCTGCGGTGGCTGTGCGCCAAGACCCAGATAACCCAGCGACGAACCCAGCAGAATTGCCAGTGCCATGTCCGTCATCCAGTAAACGATAACCGGCGTGATCGCGTTCGGCAGAAGGTGGCGAAAGATAATGCGCCTGTCAGAGTATCCCATGACGATGCCAGCAGCAGCATAGTCGTTTCCCATCTGCGCGATGACCTCGGCCCGCATTAACCGGGCATAGTAGACCCAACCAACAACCGTTATCGCAATGTACATATTGACCAAACCCGGCCCAAGCACGGCGACGACCGCGATAACAAGAACCAGAAATGGGAACGTGATGATCGCGTCTACGACACGCCCGAAGATCATATCGGCAATTCCGCGGTAGTAGCCGACAAGCGCGCCAACCACGACGCCAATGATCAGGGCAAAGACTGTGGCAAGGACTGCCATCTGCATGTTTACCGAATAGGCTGAAATAACGCGGCTCAGACTGTCGCGCCCCAGCAGGTCGGTGCCGAAGGGATGGGCCCAGCTTGGTGGCTGGCGAACCGCGTTATAATCAATGAAATTGGGATCATAGGGGACGAAAGCATTTGGCATGATCGCAAGCAAAGTCGACATTCCAATGATGCAAAGGCCTATTATAAAACCCGGTTTTCGTAGCGCCGCTGGCATGCGCGTCCTTGGCGGCTCACCCGCCCCAACAGGAGAAGTGGCAGTGTTGGTCATGTCAATCGCATCCTCGGGTCCAACGAGCTTTGAAACAGGTCCGTAAGCAGGAATACGACCGAGACCAGAACCGCAAAGGTCAGCGTCAATCCCTGGATAAGCGGGTAGTCGCGCGCGAAAATCGCCTCAAGCATCAAGCGTCCGACACCAGGCACGGCAAAAACTGTTTCGGTAACCAGTGTTCCGCTCATGAGGTTGCCGATGGACAGACCCAAAAGTGTAACGGTCGAAATCAGCGCGTTACGCAGCACATGGCGTCCCAAAATCAGCCTGTCAGGCAAACCCTTGGCTCGGGCAAACTGAACGTATTCAGCATCCAGAACCTCGATGATGGCAGCACGCAGATTTCGCATGATGATCGCCGAGGTATATAACGCCACCGCTACGGCAGGCAGGAACAGGTGATAAAGCCTGTCGCCAAAGGTGTCGCCGTAGCCGCCGACTGGAAACCACCTGAGCTGTGCGGCAAGAAAGGTTAGCAGAATCAGACCGATGTAAAACACAGGCATCGACAGCCCCACCTGGAAAACCGTGCGGATCACTGCGTCAGGCCACCGTCCGCGGTTCAGAGCTGCAACAAATGCCAGTGGTCCTGCAATCAACAAAGACATGAGGACAGCATAGATCGTCAGAAAAGCCGTGGTCGGAAGACGGTTGATGATGACTTCAGTTACCGGTGCGCGCATCAGGATTGACCGGCCCAAATCGCCTTGCAGCGTATTTGTCAGAAACAGCCAGAACTGTACCAAAAGCGGCTCGTTCAGTCCCAACCGTTCGCGGATAGCAGCAAGATCCGCATCCGATGCCCGATCTCCTGCGATGGCGATGGCCGGGTCCCCCGGCAGGAGACGAACCAGAACAAAGATGATGATCATCACGAGGATGAATGTGGGGATCATCAACAGCAAGCGTTTGAACGTGTATTGAAGGGTTGCCATCAAGGCCTCCGTCAAAAGAACCGCCGGCAGGTACTGCCGGCGGCATTTTAGCGATCAGCGGCTGACGGTCGCCTGATCGAAGACGTTGTTTCCCAGTGGTGTCTGAACGTATCCATCCACGCTGGTCGAAACGGCCACCGCAAAGGGCGTCTCATACATGAAAAGCAAGGGGGCAGCATCTGCATATATTTCCTGCATTTCAGCATACTGGGCCGCTCTTTTTTCGGCGTCGATTTCGGTTGCCGAAGCCTCAAACAGAGCGTTGAATTCCGCGTTTTCCCAACCAGTACCGACCGCATTGGCCGTAGGTGTATGACCCAACCAGCCTACGACCTGGCTGGGGTCGTTTACGTCGTTCACCCAACCATAGGTGTGGATGTCAAACTCACCCGAGCGGTTCTTGGCGCCACGTGTCGGTCCATCCACCTGTTCGACTGACAGGTTTATCCCCAACGGAGCCCACATTTGCTGAAGAGCCGCAAATATTGTGCTGTCATCCGCAGAGCCAGCCAAAGTCGTAAAGGTGATTTCGGTTCCTGGCGCTACGCCGGCCTCGGCGATCAGAGCTTTCGCCTTGTCAAGGTCGTAGGCATACAACGGATCAAGATTTGCGGAAAGCTGGGTCGCCGCCGCCATCAAAGGCGACGTCATTGGCTTGCCGGCGCCTTGCAGCACAAGCCCGATCAGTGCCTCTTTGTTGGTGGCATAGTTGAGTGCTTGCCGTACCCGAGCGTCTGACAAAGGGTTAGGCGATCCGTCAGCACGGGTTTCACGCGTGTTGATCGGCGAATATATGATCCGTGTGGACGGATAGAGGTTCATGTTGATCGCTTGGTCTGCTTCAAGCTCCGGCACACGTGAAAAGGGAATGAACTCGGCGGCATCCACCTCACCGGCCTGAAGCTTCAGAATCCGGGTTGCGTCATCGGGTATGATCTCGAAATGCACGCCGTCCAGGTAGGGCAGCGCTTTGCCGTCGGATCCTTTGCGCCAATAATTCTTGTTGGCACAGAACTCCATGGAAGTTCCCTGCTCAAATCCACACAGATAGAAGGGGCCGGACCCGACACCGGGGCCTTTGGCTGCAAAGATTGCGGCGGACTTTTCCTGGTCTGTTGAACCTTCGGCCGCCTCAAAGACGGCTTTGGAGACAATGCCGGTTGTGAAAGTGGCAAGCATAGAGAGGATTGTCGGGTCAGCCGCTTTCAGGCTGATCGAGATGACGTTTCCTTCCGCGCTTACATTGTCGATGGATCCGAGAAGCCCAGCCCATGGGCTCAGATCGGGATTGCGGGCGCGATCCAGCGAAAAGACAACGTCTTCTCCGGTCAAAGGTGTTCCATCCGAAAACGAGACGCCGCTGCGCAAGGTGAGCGATACAGACTGTCCATCGTCGGAGATACTGTATTCTTCGGCCAGTCCTGGGATGACAGAGTTCCCATCTTCACTGGGGCGCAAAAGCGTGTCGAAAAGGCTGCCAACCATCCAGATGTCAGGGTTTCGATCTGCATAAATAGGGTCAATCAGGTTTGATCCGTCATATCTGGCGAAATTCAGAATGCCACCACGCTCTTGTGCAAACAAAGGTAGGGCCATTGCAGTGGCCACGACGGCAGTCGCTGCCATCAAATTACGTTTCATTGATGAGTTCCTCCCAAAGCGATTCTCCATCGCGTGAAGGTGTTATACATTAATTTCATTGCTGCTAAAACTTTTTTTAGTAATGTGTAAATTGTGTATTGCGCTCACAGGAGCATTGATTGAGAATTTCAGGGCGCGCCACAACGTTCGGGGCAGCACTTTCAAGTGCGGCCCCGCGATAGAATTCGGAGAACTTTCGGTGAGCTGTTCAGCCGGTGCGATTACTTGGACGTATTTTTGATCGGCGTCGTATCCACCCACAATTCAACCGCTTCGGTATCTCCTAGAACGATCGAATAATGCGGCTTGGACGCGTCGTGATGTATCGTGTCACCGCTCGACATGATGTGGACTTCGTCACCCAGATGATATTCCAACTGACCCGAAATCAGATAACAAAAGGTCTCGCCTTCGTGACACATTTTCTCGGACATGTGACCCGCAGGGCGATGAACAATACAAGGATACAAAAGCGCGCCCGAAAACCCCGGACCCAACTTTTCATAGAACCGCCCGTTGACTCCCAAAGCATAGGTTTGACGTCGATCTTTGCGAACGTATTCGGTGTACTCCTCGGGAACGCTGACTAGCTGTTCAATGCTGGTCTTCAAAGATGCAGCAATTGCCATAAGCGAAGACAGGGACGGGGCACTGATGCCGCGTTCAACCTGCGATATGAACCCTGTCGTCAAATCAGCTTCATCCGCAACTTCGACAAGTGTTTTGCCAAGCGCTTTCCGGCGGCGTCGAATTGCTTTCCCCAGTTGAGACGGGTGATTTTTCTGATCCATCATTTCTTCTCTAGTGGTAGAGCTCGACAGCTCTCAAAGGCCTTGTTTCAGCAAATCCTGTACCAGTGTCCGAAGGGGACAGCGATTCGCTTACCTAGGCGAACTTCATAACCGGTACGGTTATCATTGGCTAAGTTTCTACTAAAAGCGTTTTTGACCCTGAAAAGCAAATTTGGTTCGGTCCTTCGTGTCGCTACAAGTTTCTGAATGAGAGGCGTTGTCTTGGCGAACACGTGTGAGGAACCTAGCCAAATCAGCCCGCCGCTATGACAGACTCAGATCTGACAGGGGACCTTGTTGCAGTCGACTTACTTCACCGCGCGCACAGAAGGAAATCAGTGATTTTGACGCCATCATTCAAGAAGGGGCGTAGAAACGCCCGCGTACCTGTTGCGTTGATATACGTTTGGCCCAAGCGCCAGGAATTCTGCACTTAGCGTTCCTTCAAATGTGCCCCGTGCAAAGACCAACGGTGGAAAATCGCAACCCGTATGTTGAGGTCGCCAGATCAACTCTCGGACCGCATTCAGCTATGATATCTGTTCGATCACGACAGGAAACTGTGCCTCAGGTAGAACAGCACAGCATTTTAACTGCCGTTTTGGGGACGTTGCGGCCCCTCAAAGAGCCTACCGTGAAACCTGTTCGAATCCCATTTGTCCGAACCATTTTTCATTTCCACATGCCAGTCATTCATCAAGAGATCGCAACTTATCCATCTGCACTATTCGTTCGCAACTGCCTGAACATGGGCTGCGAAAGCAGGATTGAACATCAGTGCCTTGCACCTGTCGAACCGACCCGTAGCATAGGCCCAGAAATCTTCGGCCGGGTTATCATCAGCATGTTGGATCAAGCCCCAGAGTGTCCACAGAAGATCGCACATCGCCTTGTAGATCACCATTCGCCCGAATTGAGCCGCTGTTGGTGCCGCGCCAAAATAGGAGGTCAGCATTTCGATTTCCTGCTTCTCGGTCAGCCCTGCTTCGACTGATAAATCGCCGAGGTCCCAAAGAGCATCATTCATCCCGGAATATTCGAAATCCACGATCCACATACGGTCACCGTTGTCGAGAAAGTTCTCGCAAAGCGGATCGCAATGGCTGGGAACCAGCGCGCCCGGCTTGTCTTGCAGCAGCTGTTTGATCGGCGCCGCTTCGGCGACGATTTCAGTATAGCCTTCGGGCAGGGAAATATCCTTTGTTGCCAGGACTTTCAGATATTCATCGATCATCGAAAAAAGTTCGAACCGGAACTCGAAAGGGCGGGGTGACTCGTGTAGTTGCCGCAGGGCATGCCCGGCACGCGCAGCCGCTCCGGTGCGCGTCGCGAAAAGCTCGGGTGTCATGGTGACGATATCGTCAATGCAGTCACTGATCATCACACCGGTATCTGCATCCGCCCAAAGCACAGCGGGACCGATACCAGCTTCGGCTGCGACCTTGGCATTGTGAATCTCAACGCCACGATCGATATAATCCGCGGTGCCGTCTCCGGGGATGCGAACGATCATGGTGTGTCCGCAGGTTTCCACTCTGTAGACCAGGTTGGTCAACCCACCCAGCCGCTTGATTTCGCTGTTTTGTGCTGAGGTGTCCTCAAAGCCTTTCAGGTTGCGAAGTTCACTCAGGACACGGTCAGTGTTTCCGTCAGTCATTTTCTGCCCTCCCCCTCAGGTTTTTAGCCGTTCATTGGCCGGGTCGAACAGAGGCCCGTCCACCCGGCAGATTTGTTTGCGGTCACCGAACAGTTCGAGTTCGAATTCCGTCTGGTCCGTCATCGCCACCGGAAGATAGCCGTAGATGATCGTTTTCCCGACGTGGTACCCATAACCACCGCTGCTGGCGCGCGAAACGGTTACGCCATTGTGCAGGATGGTTTCTCCCCCGGTCATCGGCAGTTTTTCTTCGGTCACGAAGGTACAGAGTATCTGTGCCGTGCCATTGGATTTCTGGTCCTCCAGCACATCGCGCCCTAGGAAACTTTCCTTCGATTTCAGGTGGACGCGAGAGCCCAGGCCCGCTTCTACAGGTGTATAGTCCGGGGTGATGTCGGTGCTCCAGTAAAGATACCCCTTTTCCAGGCGCAGCGAGTCAATGGCCCGGTAGCCGATATCGCGGATGCCATGGGCGTGCCCGGCCTTCCAAAGCTGATCATAGACATGAAGTGCAAATTCGGTTGGGATGTGCAGTTCCCAGCCCAACTCGCCGGTATAGCCTATGCGCACTGCACGCACTCTTGCTGCTCCGACTGTAATGTCGCGCGCTGTTGCAAAGGGAAACGCAGCGTTTGAGATATCCTCTTCGGTTACCGTCTGCAGGACGTCGCGCGCTTTTGGCCCGCACATGTTGATCACCGCGCGGGAAGAGGTAACCTCGATTAAATGTGCTGATCCGTCTTCCGGCAGATGACGTCGGATCCAGTCGGAATCGTGAACCCCGAATCCAGCGCCGGTCACGATATAGAAATGGTCGCGCCCCAGGCGGGTGATGGTGACATCCGCCTCGACGCCGCCTTTGTCGTTACAAAGTTGGGTATAGATTACGCTGCCATCCGGCTTGTCCATGTTTGAGACCGCCAGGTGTTGCAACACACCCAACGCGCCAGAGCCGATCAGCTCGAACTTGGAAAAGCTCGACTGGTCGATCAGAACGACACTTTCGCGGGCAGCGCGGTGTTCTTCGGCCGCGAAGACATGCCAACCGGGATTGAGGAAATCGAGCTGATCCACTGGGGCGACCCCAGCTGGGGCAAACCACAAAGGCCGTTCCCACCCGTTCTTCGATCCATAAACCGCCCCGTGTTCTTTCAATCGGTTATATAGTGGAGACAAGCGCAAATTACGTGCGGTCTCGGCCTCCTGGCCCGGATAGCGCATCTTGTAGTGATGTGCGTAATGTTCGACGGCTCGGGGATACATAAAGGCCTTGGTCGCATGATGTGGGCTAAACCGCCGCACGTCCAATGGCCAAAGATCCAGGCTTGGGCGCCCGTTCAGAATCCATTCCGCGATCATTTCCCCCGCGCCCCCGCCAGCCGCAATGCCGTAGAGGAACCCGGTCGAAAGCATCAAGTTCTTGATCTCAGGGGCCCAGCCCATGACAAAATCACCATCGGCGGAATAGGGGATCGGTCCATTGATGATTTGCCGGATTCCGACCTGGTTCACGACAGGGGTGACGACACCGGCAAGTTCAGCCAGCGGCGCGAAACGGTCAAGATTGTCAGGCAGCAACTGGCGCACAAACTCTCCGGGAATGCCCCGTTTTCCAAATGGTAATGTGTCGTCTTCGTAACCTCCGATGACCAGACGCCCGCCAGCATCGGGCTTGAAATAGACCAGACGCTCGGGGTCGCGCAGTGTGGGCAGGCCCTTGACCAATTCCGGCTCTGGTAACGGTTCTGTTACGACATATTGGTGCTCGACAGCGCAGGCTGGCACCACGACGCCCAGTTTTGCCGCCAGTTCACGGCTCCACATGCCCGAGGCCAGCACAACGGTTTCCGCCTCATAGTCGCCGTTGGTTGTCATCACTTTGGTTATGCGACCATTGCGGATTTCGAAATCCTCAACCTTCACCCCCTGCCTGATCTGTGCGCCGTGGTTACGCGCACCGGCTGCAATCGCCAGACACAGGCCAGCGGGGTCAACGTGGCCGTCCGACGGAATAAAGGCGGCCCCCTCTAACCCGTCGGCATCGATATAGGGAAACAGGGCTTTCGCTTCGGCTGGTGAGATGATTTCCATCTCCAGGTCAAAACTGCGTGCCATCGTTGCCAAGCGTTTTGCCTCCAGCAACCGTTCCTTGGTTGCCGCCAGCCGCAAGCTGCCGACTTTCTTCCAGTCGAATTCCATACCAGTCTCGTCGGCCAGCCGGTCATAGAGCGCGACCGAACGTTTCAGCATCCGGGTTGTATTGCGGGAAGATCGCAATTGCCCAACCAGCCCGGCAGCGTGCCATGTTGCCCCCTCTGTCAGAGATGCCTTTTCCAGAAGGACGACATCCGTCTCACCTGCCTGGGCCAGATGATAAGCGATTGAGCATCCGATGATGCCGCCGCCAATAATAAGGTGTTTTGCAGAATGGGTTGTCATGGCCTCGCCCCTGTCGACAAATTGGGTGCCAGATCACCGTATCGGCCAATATAAATCAACAAAAATTAAACAATAGTGTTGAAATCTGTTGATTTAAGGGGGTAACTACAATTTATCCTGTTAAAGTCCAACATCCGAGTGACTGAATGTCAAAATACGAAAAGGACATCCTGAGCGCGGTTAACATGCATGGCCGAATCTCGGTCATGGACCTGGCGCAGAGGCTTAACGTTTCCGATCAGACAATCCGTCGAATTGTAAAGCCGTTGGTGGATGCGGGGCAAATCGACAAGGTTCACGGCGCGTTGATCAGCACCCAAAAGGTTCTGGATCCCCCTTTCATCGCGCGTATGACAACCAACCGCGCAGCGAAAGTCGCCATTGCCAAGTCAATATTGAACCTTGTACCAGATAACGCGTCCATTGCTATCGATACGGGATCTACGTCGGGTTTTGTGGCCCAAGCCCTCAAGGCGCGCAGAGATCTTACCGTGGTGACGAATTCAGCGTTCATCGCAACAACTTTGGCCATGGGGAACGGCAACCGGGTCTTTATGGCGGGCACACAGCTTCGAAATCATGACGGGGCAGCGTTCGACCGCGCGGCCTTTGACGTTATTGCAAATATGTCGGTGGAGTACTCAATCCTGTCGGCGTCACGTGTGGATCCGAAACAGGGTTTTTTGGTGTTCGAACAATGCGAAGTCGATATTGCGGTCGCAATGAAGGCGATCAGTGAACGATGTTTCATGGCAGTTGACTCGACCAAGTTCCAGGCATCCGAACCCAAACCAGCCTTGCGTCTTCCGGCTCTTTCGGCAAGTGACTTCCTGATAACCGAGCGGAAGCCTGCGCCAAAATTCGAAGGCGTCATAGGTCAGGCAAAGACAGTAATCGCTGCAGATCAGTTTCAAGCTTTTGATGAGTGATTGGCCTTTGGGAACGGACGTTTTTTCCTATTATTTACCACAAAGCTGTGTGGAGTGGCGGGATTGCGTCGCTTGCATAACGCGTGGGCCGCATCAATATTGTCGGCGACATCTGACATACTCCGGCACTCCAAAATGGCAGCTGTCCTGATATCCGCGTCAACGAAATTCCGATATGTTCCGTCCAGCGTAGGCTGACTTCCTTGGCCGTGAAATAGGCCAGCGACAGATCGTCAGGGCGATCCTCGGCCATCACCTTGATCAGGAACGCCGCCTGTTCTCGGTTCTTCGGCGACTTTAGGTTGCCCGCACCGTCACTGATCCTTCGCTACTGAAGTGGCCCGTCGTTGGGATTGGGAAAACGGAGGAAACACGATGGGAAACAAGTGACACAACCTGCGACGCCAAGTCAGTGTCGCGCCTGAATAACGTCGGGCTCAGAGGCCAGTGCAGTCACTCCACCATGCCTATCCGTTCGATCTGTTGCACTAACGTACCACAGCTGATCAGAGCCTGCCCCGTTGCCAGGATCATCTGGGGCAGGATCATCCATTCCAGCGTCCAGGCAACGCCGGAACGTTCCTGCTCGTGCACCAGCGCCTGATGCATGCCCGAAAGTTGGGTTGCGTTGAAACGAGCAAGTGCGACCAGCAGTTCCGCGCGGACCGGGTTGCGCTTGTGAGGCATCGCCGAAGATCCGCCGCCACCTGCCAGCGAAACCTCGTCCACCCCCTGCTGGGCCATGAGCGACACGTCCTGACCGATCTTTCCCAGCGATCCGGTTATCAATGAAAGCCATGAGGCAAACTCTGCAAGATTGTCCCGGCGGGTATGCCAGTTTGCATCGCAGCTGGCCAGGCCAAGCCCACGGGCCACATGATCTGCGATTACCTGTCCGGACCCGTGCATCCCGGCGCGGTCGCCAACGGCGCCGCCAAGTTGCAGCACAAGCAATCTGGGTTGCAATTCGGTCAGGCGTTTCTGGTGATCGGCCAATGGCAACCGCCAGTTTCGCAGGCGCGTGGCAACAGAAATCTGCAATGCCGCCTGCATTCGGGTTCGCCCCATCATCACGTGTTCGCCATATGCCTGTTCCAACGCCACAAGCGCATCCATCAGGTCAGAAAGACGGGCCGAAAACACCTCCAGAATGTCCTTGATTGACAAAACCAGAGCGGTGTCGACAACATCCTGCGACGTCATCCCCTTATGCAGCGCGACGTGGCAATGTTCAGGCAATGCCGCTTTGAGCGACCGCACCAGCGCGGGCACCACCACGCCATCCAATGCCGTCCCGTCGCGCAGCGCCTGCATGTCGGGACGGTGTTGTCGGATAAGTTTTGCCGCGGTTTCCGCCACCTCTGGTGGTACGGTGCCGACCGCCGCCAAAGCCTCTGAATATGCGGCCTCGACGGCCAGCATGTGTCTCAGCTGAGCCTCTGCACCCAGCAACTCTGAGGTCTGTGGGTCCTCAAACAGCCCGCTGAGCCAGGGATGAGTGGAAAGCTGTTCCATCTTATGTGTGGCCTTTGAAATGAAGCGAGCGGATATCAATCGTCATGGCATCATTCCTCCCTGCGCTCAAAGAGCCAAAATCTCGCGGGCCTGTTGCCAGGTGGCGACCGGACGTTCGTGCTTTGCGCATAGCTCGGTCACGCGATTGACCAGCGCAGCGTTCGAAGGCGCTAGTGTATTCCGATCCAGCCGGACATTGTCTTCCAAACCTGTCCGCGTGTGTCCGCCCGCAGCAATGGCCCATTCATTTACCACAATCTGGTTTGGACCGATCCCGGCGGCACACCATTCGGCATCCGGTGCGCGATCCTGCATGGATTTCACGTAGAAGTCGAACACGGCCCTGTCGACCGGCATCGCGTTTTTGACACCCATGACAAACTGAACATACAGCTTGCCATACAGCTTGCCTTCCTTGTGCAATCTGATCGCTTGCAGGATGTGGGACAGGTCAAACGCCTCGATCTCGGGCGTGACTTTGTATTTTTGCATTTCGGCTGACAGCCAGTCCACCAGGTCGGGTGGATTTTCATAAACCCGGGTGGGAAAGTTGTTCGATCCAACCGACAGCGACGCCATGTCAGGGGCAAGGGGCAGCATTCCGCCTCTGGCCTGACCGGCGCCTGACCGCCCACCAGTGGAAAACTGGATGATCATTCCGGGACAGTGTTTTTGCAAACCCTCTTTCAGGAGAGCGAATTTGTCGGGGTCGCTGCTGGGCGTCTGATCATCGTTGCGAACATGGGCGTGGACAATGCTGGCACCGGCCTCGAACGCCTCTTGCGTGCTTTCGACCTGTTCCGCAACCGAGATCGGCACCGCGGGGTTGTTCTTTTTGGTGGGCAGGGAACCAGTGATGGCCACGCAAATGATGCAGGGTTTGGTCATGGTGACTTCCTGAAATGAGTGCGGCCTTGGCAAGGCAGCACCAAGTAATCAGATATCAAAAAAGACGGTCTCATCTTCGCCTTGTATCTTGATATCGAAGCGATAGACAACTTGACCGTCCCGATTGGTGCGTTTGGCCAGCAGCGTTGCGCGGCGGCGTTCCCATTCGATGAGATTAAGGACCGGGTCCTTGCTATTGGCCTCTTCCTCGTCCTCGAAATAGATACGCGTATTCAGACCGACATTGATGCCCCGGGCTACAACCCAAAGGTTTATGTGAGGCGCTTGCTGGCCCACGTTTCGTCCCGGTGTCGGGCCGGGTTTGACAGTGTCGAACGCCCATTCGCCGGTTTCAAAATTGGTGATGACGCGTCCCCAGCCGCGAAAGCCGTCTTCGACATCGCCGCCGCCCTCAGGATGGGCATAGACGCCCCTGGCATTTGCCTGCCAGGCCTCGAGCAAAACATCCTTGATGGGCGATCCTGCCCCGTCCACGACCAGTCCTTCGACCCGAATACGCTCACCTTCGGCATTTGGTCCGGCTATATCCCAGCCCAGTTCCTGCCTGTAGATCTCAAATCCGGCAGCCCCAGGCGCCAGACCGATATGGACGTAAGGCCCGGCTGTTTGCGAGGGGGTTTCCTTCAGATAATTCAGCTGTTGCATCTTCAGTTCCCCTCCAGACGGTTTTCAAACAGGGTCGAGCGCCGACCGCGCAAGACCACGTCAAATTTATAGGCGATGGTATCCAGTGGGATCGTCGAATTCATATCGAGCCGCGAAATCAGGCGGCTGATCGCATCGGCGTCAGGAATAGTTTTCACGATCGGGCACCTGTCAATCAGCGGGTCACCTTCGAAATAACATTGTGTGATCAGGCGTTGCGCAAAACCTGTTCCGAATATCGACATGTGGATATGGGCGGGACGCCAGCTGTTCACCCAATTGCGCCAGGGGTAGGCACCGGGTTTTACGGTGCGGAAGAAATAATACCCGTTTTCATCTGTCAGGGTGCGGCCACAACCACCGAAATTGGGATCGATCGGTGCCAGATAGGTATCCTTCTTGTGGCGATAGCGCCCACCCGCATTCGCCTGCCAGATTTCCACCAACGTGTTTGGCACCGGACGTCCGTTTTCATCCAGCACCCTGCCGTGCAGAATGATACGCTCGCCAATCGGGCTTTCACCGGGCTGCGCATAGTTCGAGATCAGGTCGTTATCCAGAGGATCAACATCGTTGTGGCCAAAAACCGGGCCGGTGACCTCACTGATCGAGTTTTGCAGCGAGATCAGCGAATATTGCGGTGAACGGGTCACGCTGGTCTTGTAGTCGGGTGTCAGCGCAGGTGGGTGCCACTCGCGGTCACGCTGGTAGAAATCACCTTGTTTCAACATTGTCGGATCACACTTCCTTTTTGTCTGACTCGGGTTTCTGCGCGTTTCCCATTCAGTCCTGTTCCATTTGATCATAGGTCAGTTTTGCCAGTTTGAGGGCCTGATTGGCGCGTGGCACGCCCGCGTAAATTGCGACGTGCTGAAACGCTTCAAGTACATCCTGCTTGCTGGCGCCGGTACGGACTGTGGCGCGGATATGCATCGGGATTTCTTCGAAATTTCCCAACGCAGCAAGCAAAGCCAGCGTCAGCATGGATCTTTCTCGGTCACTGATCCCGTCCGAGGCCCAGACGGTGCCCCACGCGCCTTCGGTGATAAGCGTCTGAAATGGACCGTCCAGATCAGACTTGGCGTCTTCGGCGCGATCCACATGGGCGTCGCCCAGAATTCTGCGGCGCACTCGCATACCGGACTCGTATTTGTCACTCATTGCGGTTCTCCATCAGGAAAGCGGACAAGTGTTCAGCATAGGTGGCGGGGGCTTCCACGCATGGCAGGTGCCCGGTGTTGGGTATCTCGACATAGTGCGCTCCGGGGATCATAGCACAGGTCTGCCGGACCAGTTCGGGCGGGCAGGCGCGGTCATCTGATCCCGCGATGGCCAGAACCGGCAATCGCAGCGTCCGGGTCATGGATTCAAGATCAGCATTTGCAATGGCGTTGCAACATCCCAGGTACCCAGAATCAGGGGTACGCACCAGCATGTTGCGCCAAAGCAGCACGTTATCGGTTGCCCTGAAACCCGCCGCAAACCAACGGTCCAGAATTGCGTCTGCCACAGGCTCGATGCCGGACGATCGGATTGCGCCCATCCGGTCACGCCACATCTGGGCCGTCCCCATTTTTGCGGCGGTGTTGGACAGAACAAGGGCGCGGATCAGGTCTGGTCGGCGCGAAGCCAGCACCTGACCGATCATGCCGCCAATCGACAGGCCGACAAACACCGTGTCGCGAACCCCGATATGGTCAAGCAAAGCCTCGGCGTCATCCGCCAGCCCAGCCATGCTGTAAAGCGCCTGAGGGCATTCCGACAGGCCGTGACCACGCAGATCGAACCGGATCAGGCGCAGCCCCTTGGGCAGCAACGGCAAAACCTTGTCCCAAAGGCGCAGGTCAGTTCCCAGCGAGTTGGCAAACACCACAGGCGTGCCATCTGGATCGCCATCCTCACGCCAATGCAGGTGAATGTTATCCAGCGCCGCAATCTGCATCAGTAGGGCAGCCCGACGTAGTTTTGTGCAAACACCGATTGGGCCTCTTTGTTTTCGCACAGGAAATCAATGTCAGCCTTCTGCATTTTCAGGTCAAAGCCGTTCTGTTCCGGAAAACGGTGCAACAGATTGGTCGTGGACCAGCTGAACCGCTCGGCCTTCCAGATCCGGGCCAGCGCTTTTTCGGAATAGCGGTCGATGCCTTCGCTGTCGCGGTCTTCATAGAATTGCAGCAGTGCGTTGTGCAGATAGTGGATGTCGCTTGCCGCCGTGTTAAGCCCCTTGGCCCCTGTGGGGGGCACGATATGCGCGGCATCCCCACACAGGAACAAACGGCCCCAGCGCATTGGTTCGGTCACGAAAGACCGCAGCGCCGCAATTGATTTTTCGACCGATGGCCCGGTAATCAGTGTCTCAGCATATTGCGCGGGGATCCTGCGTTTCAGCTCCTGCCAGAAGGCTTGATCAGTCCAGTCATCGGCACTGTCAGACAGCGAGCATTGAATGTAGTATCGGCTGAGGTTCTCATTGCGCATGGAACAAAGCGCAAAACCGCGTTCCGATCCGGCATATATCAGTTCGTTATGGACCGGGGGTGTTTCGGACAAAACGCCCAGCCAGCCAAACGGATAGACCTTTTCATATTCCCGGCGCACGGTCAGCGGGATGGTTTGACGCGACACCCCATGAAATCCGTCGCAACCGGCGACAAAATCGCAATCAATCCGGTGTCCGGTCCCATCCGCTTGATACGTCACATAGGGTGCATCGCTGTCAGCCCCGTGAATCTGAACATCATCGGCGTTGAAAACGATCTTACCGCCCATTGCCTCGCGCGCATCATACAGGTCACGGGTTACTTCAGTTTGTCCGTAAACAACCACATGACTGCCTGTCAGCTTTTTAAAGTTGATGCCGAATTCGATATCGCCATACGAGATCACTGTGCCGTCATGGACAAAGCATTCCTTGTCCATCCGCTCTGCCACACCGGCTTCGCGCATCAGTTCCACAAAACCGGTTTCCAGAATACCAGCGCGAATGCGGCCCAGAACATATTCCCTGGTTTTGCGCTCTAATACGATGGTGTCTATGCCTTTGCGGTGCAACAACTGGCTGAGCAAAAGACCTGAAGGTCCACCGCCGATGATCGCGACCTGAACGCGCATGTTGGCTCTCCTGATTTCGCGTATCTAATAATTGAACGCCATATCTCGATATGTAAAATGAGTTCTGCTTGGACTTAGTTGCCGGAATTGGAAAGTAATGATAGATCGCCGCATCAAAGTTAGGCATATTCAATGTTTTATTGAGATATGTCGCGAGAAAAGCCTGAAAGTTGCGGCAGAGAAGCTGTTTCTCACGCAACCGGCGATATCCAAGACACTTAAGGAGCTTGAGGATATTCTGGGCACTGTGCTGTTGTCCCGTAACCGGTCCGGTGTTTCTCTGACGCGGCAGGGCGAAGTGTTTCTGCATTTTGCCGAAATGTCACTGGCCGCTTTGCAGCAAGGTTTTTCTGGTGTGGAACAGATCGAGGCGCGGGGCAGGGCCAGCCTTCGGGTCGGGGTGCTGCCTTCGGTTGCGGCCCGTTTGATGCCAGCCGTTGCTACCGAGTTTTCCGAACTTGCGGGCAATGCCCGACTGAGCGTTTTCGACGGTCCACATGGCCATTTGATGGAGCGTCTTCGACTGGGCGACCTAGAGCTTGTTATCGGGCGTTTGGGTCGCCCTGAAACCATGCAGGGCATTTCCTTTACCCAGCTTTACGAGGAGAAGGTCGTCTTTGTCGTGCGCGCGGATCACCCGCTGCTGAAAGCCCCCGATCTCAGGCGGATTACCGAGTGGCAAGTGCTTTACCCGCCTGAAGGATCGGCAATTCGGCCCTTGGTGGATCGCCTCATGATCGCGCATGGGATTGGTGAAATCGAAGATCGTCTGGAAACTGTCTCGGGTGCTTTCGGGCGGGTGTATACCCGGCAGACCGACGCGATCTGGATCATCTCGGCGGGGGTGGTCGCCAATGAAATCAGCGATGGCCACCTTGTGGCGCTGCCGTTTGATACGTCGATCACACGCGGGCCCGTTGGGCTGATGCGTCGGCCTGACCAGGTCCTGTCACCTCAGGCGCAGGTTTTCGGGTTGGCTTTGGACAATGCAATTGCGAGGTTGGGCTTGTCGCCTGATGGTGCGACCTCTGATAACTAAGGCTGGTCCATTCTGCCGGGGTGGCGCTAGGACAGGAGCACAAGATGGATGACAAGGAACGCAGAATCCGTGAGGCAATTATCGAGAAATGCCTTTTTCTGAATTCCAGCGGTCTTAGCCAGGGCACATCCGGCAATATCTCGGCCCGATACGAGAACCGGATGCTGATCACACCTTCGGCGACGCCATATGACAAGCTGACCCCCGAGATGATCGTCTCAATGCCATTTGATGGAGAGTATGGGACCTGGGATGGCCCGCTCAAACCTTCGACCGAATGGCGGTTTCACTTCGACATTCTCAAGACCCGCCCCGATATGGGCGCGGTGGTCCATGCACATCCGACCTATTGCACGGCGCTGGCGATTGCACACAAAGAAATCCCGGCAGCGCATTACATGGTCGCGGCCTTCGGCGGTCCCAATGTTCGCTGCGCACCCTATGCGCGCTTTGGAACGCCCGAGCTGTCGGAGCTGGCGATCGAAGCGCTGCAAGGTCGAACCGCCTGTCTGCTTGGAAATCATGGGTCCATTGCCATGGGAGAGGACCTGGACAAGGCCATATGGCGCGCAGTCGAGCTGGAAACCATTGCCCGTCAATATTACCTTTCCCTGACCCTCGGTCCGGTGATCCTGACCGATGAACAGATTTTCGAAACGCTATCCGGTTTCGCTTCTTATGGTGTTCAGGGCGACTACTAGGACGTCGCAGCAGGTACTGCTAAGAAGCAAAATGAGCCTGAACAGACCTGACTGCCAAGATGGCTGCGCTGAGGGGCGGTATATTGGGCTCAATTCCAAAACGTCGCGACGTGATCAGGAGGTTTTCGCCTGTCGGCGTTGGTGTCACGCATCTGGCCATTCGCGCGGATACGGCTGCCTATTGATTTATTGCCGCGCGTAAAGAAGATGTAAGGTCAAAGCAAAAGAGTTCCGCAAGCGGGTAGGTATGGTAAAAATAAGAAATATGGAGGAGTTCGCGGCCCTGAGCGGGATTTCTCGGCCAACGGTTTCCAAATATTTCCACGACCCGGAAAGCGTTCGTTCCTCTACGCGGGCGCGTATCGAAGAAGCATTGGAAAAGTTCGATTACCGTCCAAATATCTATGCGGTGAACCAGAACCGAAAGCTGACCAAGAATATCGGTATCGTTGTTCCCTATCTTGCCGATCCATTTTTCGCCGAGATGGCCAGATACCTTGAGCAGAGTTGTATTGTCGCCGGGTATCGTCCATCTCTTTTCAGCTCGCACGGTGAGCAGGAACTCGAGAACGATATACTCGACAGCCTGCGGTCGCTCAAGCCGGCCGGAGTACTGTTTGCTCCTTTGGGGCGCGGGTCGGACCGAGCTCACATCGAGAAATTTTGTGCCGAGGTGCCAACAGTTCTGTTTGACAGCAACCTCGAAGGTTTGGGTGCAGCCTTTATAGGGTCGGACAATTTCAGTTTTGTTTCCCAAACCGTGGAATACATGACCCGGACGGGTGAACCTCCGTCTTTCTTTGAAATGCGCACGCCAGCAAACCCAAACGCCAACAAGCGACGCAAGGCATATATTGAGGTTATGGAACGTCTGGGGTTCGAACCCCATGTCATAAAAATCGATGGTGAAGGCTGGGCGTTTGAAGAGATCGGGCATCAGGGTGCTTTGAGAGTGTTGGAGAAAGGTGCTCTCAGGACGAACTCGGTTTTGTGCAGCAATGACCGTCTTGCGATCGGATTTCTGGCAGCCTGTTATGAGCAGGGGATTCGGGTTGGGCGAAAGGAAGATTGCTCACTCCGTGTCGCATCAAATGACGACCACCCCTTTGCAAAATTTACCTGCCCATCGCTGACAACAGCTGCGCATGATTATGACAACGTGGCTGGGCGCAGTGTGGATACCTTGTTTGAACTCATTGAAAGCGGCGGAAAATTTGACGACCGGACGGAGACTCTGTTTCCTGCGCGGCTTGTCTTGAGAGAATCCGCGTGAATTAAAACTTAACGCGCGTAAAGTTATTATTGACGCCGCGACAATTTATAAACTAGGGTCTCTGTACAGCATCCAAGCTCAGGGAGGACAGGGATGTATTTGAAGAACGCACTTCGTGCGGCGACTGCGTTGACTTTCGTCGCTACGGCAGCAGCCCAAGCGGAAACCATCACGATCGCGACCGTCAACAATGGCGACATGATCCGGATGCAGGGCTACACAGACGATTTCTCTAAAGCGACCGGCATCGATGTCGAGTGGGTGACGCTTGAAGAAAACGTACTGCGTCAGCGCGTGACCACCGACATCACGACCAAGGGCGGTCAGTTCGATATCATGACCATCGGCATGTACGAAACTCCGATCTGGGGCGCGAACGGCTGGCTGGTACCGCTGGACGGTTTGTCCGATGAATATGATGTTGGTGATCTGCTGCCTGCGATGGCAGGCGGGTTGAGCCATGATGGCACGCTTTACGCTGCGCCGTTTTATGGCGAAAGCTCGATGATCATGTACCGCACCGACCTGATGGAAAAGGCCGGTCTGGAAATGCCCGAAGCACCTACATGGCAATTCATCCGTGAAGCTGCGGCTGCCATGACCGATCGTGACAACGACATCAACGGCATCTGCCTGCGTGGTAAGGCAGGTTGGGGTGAAGGTGGTGCGTTCATTACGGCCATGTCCAACTCGTTTGGTGCACGTTGGTTTGACGAAGACTGGAAGCCGCAATTCGACCAGCCCGAATGGGCTGAAACGCTGAATTTCTACGTTGGAATGATGTCGGAATCCGGACCGGCCGGATATGCCACCAACGGCTTCAATGAAAACCTGTCGCTGTTCCAGCAGGGCAAGTGCGGCATGTGGATCGATGCGACAGTTGCAGCCTCTTTCGTGACCAACCCCAACGACTCGACAGTGGCGGATCACGTTGGCTTTGCTCTTGCGCCAGACACCGGTTTGGGCAAGCGGTCCAACTGGCTCTGGGCCTGGGCGCTGGCCATTCCAGCGGGCACACAAAAACAGGATGCAGCCAAACAATTCATCGAGTGGGCCACGTCCAAGGACTATATTGAACTGGTTGCCGCAGCCGAAGGTTGGGCGAACGTGCCGCCGGGTGCGCGCAAATCGCTGTACGAAAACCCTAACTATCAGGAAGTTCCATTCGCTCAGATGACGTTGAACTCGATCCTGTCTGCCGATCCAAGCAACCCGACAGTGAAGCCGGTGCCTTATGTTGGCGTTCAGTTTGCGGCAATTCCGGAATTTGCAGGTATCGCCACGCAAGTCAGCCAGGAGTTCTCGGCCGTCTATGCCGGACAGCAAACGGTGGATGAGGCGCTTGCCAAAGCGCAGGCCTTCACAGCAGAAGAGATGGAAGCCGCAGGGTACTGAGGCAACCTTCCCAGCGGGGGGCAGACCTTCTGCCCCCTGCTCCCACTTCCACAATTCGTGTTTTTCTCGCAGGCTGCCTTACGCCTGAACAGAGAGGTCTTGCACAATGGCAACTCAACATTCCAGATCAGTTGCACGCCTGATGATGGCACCCGCAGTGGTGCTGCTGCTTGGCTGGATGCTCGTGCCGCTGACGATGACTCTGTATTTTTCCTTCAAGAAATACCTTCCCTTGCGGGGCGGTGATCTCGGATGGGTGGGTTTCGACAACTATATCCGGTTTGTTTCGTCCAGTTCGTTTTGGCCTGCGGTACAGGCAACGCTTGTCATTGTTATCGGCGTGTTGGCGATTACGGTCCTACTGGGCATCCTGCTGGCGATGCTTTTAGATCAACCGATGTGGGGCCAGGGGGTGGTGCGCATCCTCGTTATTGCACCATTCTTTGTTATGCCGACTGTGTCAGCTCTGGTCTGGAAAAACATGTTCATGGACCCGGTCAACGGGTTGCTGGCCCATCTGTGGCGCTTTTTCGGGGCTGAACCGGTCTCGTGGTTGTCCGAAGCTTCAATGACCTCGATTATCATGATCGTGTCGTGGCAATGGTTGCCATTTGCGACACTGATCCTTTTGACCGCAATCCAGTCGCTGGACAGTGAGCAACTGGAAGCTGCTGAAATGGATGGCGCACCGCCGATCAAGCGGTTCTACCACATCATTCTGCCGCACCTGAGCCGTGCAATCACAATCGTAATTCTGATCCAGACAATCTTTCTGCTTTCGATCTTTGCCGAGATTTTCGTCACCACCGGTGGCGCGTTCGGCACCCGTACACTCACCTACCTGATCTTCCAGCGCGTTTTGGAAAGCCAGAATGTCGGTCTCGGATCAGCCGGAGGTGTCTATGCGATCATTCTCGCCAATATCGTTGCGGTCTTCCTGATGCGCATCGTCGGCAAGAACCTGGACGCGTGAAGAGGTAAAACCATGGCCCGCACCGTTACAATCCAACGCAAGTCGCTGAACACTGCCCTGGCCTGGGCCGTCGGTCTGCTGATCTTTTTCCCGATCCTCTGGACCATCCTGACCAGCTTCAAAACCGAAGCACAGGCCATCGCAAGCCCGCCACTGTTCCTGAACTTCGACTGGACGCTCGAGAACTATGCTGTCGTGCAGGAACGCTCGAACTACATGCGTTTCCTTTGGAACTCAGTCATCATCGCAGGCGGGTCAACCCTGTTGGGTGTGATCATTGCCGTACCGGCAGCATGGGCAATGGCGTTTGTTCCTTCGAAACGTACAAAGGACATTCTGCTTTGGATGCTCTCTACCAAGATGTTGCCCGCAGTCGGGGTCCTTTACCCGATCTACCTGCTGTTCATCCGTCTGGGGCTGCTTGATACACGAGGTGGACTGGTTGTCGTGTTGATGCTGATCAACTTGCCGATCATCGTCTGGATGCTCTACACCTACTTTCGCGAAATTCCCGGTGAAATCCTTGAAGCCGCGCGGATGGACGGGGCAACGCTGAAAGAGGAAATCCTGCACATCCTGACACCCATGGCTGTACCGGGCATCGCTTCGACTGTTTTGCTGAACTTCATTCTTGCCTGGAACGAGGCATTCTGGACCCTCAACCTGACAGCCGTTGACGCGGCCCCGCTGACCGCATTTATCGCCAGCTATTCCAGCCCCGAGGGCCTGTTCTTTGCCAAGCTCAGCGCGGCTTCGACAATGGCCATTGCACCGATCCTGATCCTTGGCTGGTTTAGCCAGAAACAACTTGTCCGCGGCCTGACTTTTGGCGCTGTGAAATAAGGAAAACTTCTCATGGGACGTATTCAACTCAAGTCCGTGACCAAAAGCTTTGGCGACGTGCAGGTTATCCCGCCATTGGATCTGACCATCGAAGACGGAGAGTTCACGGTGTTCGTCGGGCCATCGGGTTGCGGTAAGTCCACTTTGCTGCGCCTGATTGCGGGGTTGGAGGACATCACCTCTGGCTCCATCGGCATTGATGGGGCCGATGCAACAAACGTACCACCTGCAAAACGCGGTCTGGCGATGGTTTTCCAGTCTTATGCCTTATATCCGCACATGTCCGTTCGCAAGAACATCGCCTTTCCCTTGCGCATGGCAAAACTGGATCAGGCCGAAATCGACAAACGTGTGGAAGGGGCCGCGCAGGTTCTGAACCTGACCGACTATCTGGATCGCCGCCCCGGCCAGCTGTCCGGTGGCCAGCGTCAGCGCGTGGCCATCGGGCGTGCCATTGTCCGCGAACCCGCAGCGTTCCTGTTCGATGAGCCGCTGTCCAACCTGGACGCCGCGCTGCGCGTTGGCATGCGGTTGGAGATCAGCGAGTTGCACGAACGGCTGGCGACCACCATGATCTATGTGACCCATGATCAGGTCGAAGCGATGACGATGGCCGACAAGATCGTCGTGCTTCAGGCTGGTGTAATCGAGCAGGTCGGAAGCCCGCTGGACCTGTATCGTACACCGCGGAACCTTTTTGTCGCCGGGTTCATCGGCTCGCCCAAGATGAACTTTATCGAAGGCGAAGAGGCTGCAAAACACGGCGCGCATACAATCGGTATCCGCCCCGAACATATTGCTGTGTCCGAGAGCGAAGGAACCTGGAGCGGTGTCGTCGGCGTGTCCGAGCATCTTGGATCAGATACGTTTTTCCACATACATGAAACCGGTCTGGCGGAAACAATCACGGTGCGCGCGGACGGAGAGGTTGGATTTCGGCATGGCGACCGTATCTACCTGACGCCACGTGCCGACGTGCTTCATCGTTTTGACGCCCAAGGGCTGCGGATCGAATGAAGCGACTGGACGGAAAAACCGCGCTCATCACCGGGGCTGCGCGCGGAATCGGGCTGGCCTTTGCAAAAGCTTACGTCGCCGAAGGTGCGCGTGTGGCCATTGCCGACATTGATATCACGCGGGCGCAAGCCGCAGCCTCGGAAATAGGTGGCGCAGCAATGGCGGTCGAAATGAATGTCGCTGATCAGGACAGCATCGACAATGCTGTTGCGCGCACAGTGGATCAGTTCGGCCAGATTGACATTCTGATCAACAATGCCGCCGTCTTTTCAGCAGCGCCAATCACCGAAATCGACCGCGCCGATTACCAGCGCGTCTTCGATATCAATGTCTCGGGCACCCTGTTTACACTGCAGGCCGTCGCGCGACACATGATCGACGCCAATGTCAAAGGCCGGATCATCAATCTGGCCTCACAGGCTGGTCGGCGTGGCGAATCTCTGGTCGCCGTTTACTGCGCCAGCAAGGCCGCCGTAATCTCTTTGACGCAGTCAGCGGGGCTCAATCTGATCGCTCACGGGATAAATGTGAATGCGATCGCACCTGGTGTTGTGGATGGAGAACATTGGGATGGCGTCGATGCCTTCTTTGCGAAGTATGAAAATAAACAACCGGGACAGAAGAAGCGCGAAGTTGCATCAGCGGTACCGTTCGGCCGTATGGGACGTGCCGAGGATTTGACCGGGATGGCTGTGTTTCTGGCGTCTGATGAAGCGGAATACATCGTGGCCCAGACTTACAATGTCGATGGCGGAAACTGGATGAGCTGATGACCCCTTTGGCGGACATAACACCGGTAGAGCTGCGCCTTAACCACCTTGGGGCGCTTCCGGCAGATATCAAGAAACCCGGATACCGGCGAGAAGATTTGGCACCTGGGATTGTTCATATCGGACTTGGGAATTTTCACCGTGCGCATCAGGCGTGGTACATTCACAGGCTGATGCAAAAAGGGTTGGCCCTCGACTGGGCGATCATCGGGGCCGGTGTTCGGGCCTATGACGCGGACATGCGCGAAAAGCTGATTGGGCAGGACTGTCTGACAACTTTGATCGAGCTTGACCCGTCCGGTGTTTCGGCCGAAATCATCGGCCCGTTGATCGACTATCTGCCCATTGAACCCCGAAATGCACCTCTGATCAGGAAGATGTCCGATCCCGCCATTCGGATCGTGTCCCTTACCGTTACTGAAGGCGGCTATTTTCTGGATGCCAAGTCGGGTGTTTTCGACGTGGACCACGGTGATATTCGACACGACGTGCAAAACCCGCAACGGCCTCGCACGGTTTTTGGTGCCATTGTGGCGGCACTTGGCAATCGCCGTGCCGCCGGGCATCTGCCCTTTACGGCATTAAGTTGTGACAACCTTCAGGGCAACGGAACCATCCTGCGCAATTGCGTTGTTGAACTGGCACGCCTTACGGACCCTGATCTTGCGGATTGGATCGATCAGAACGGGGCGTTCCCGAATTCGATGGTGGATTGCATTGTTCCTGCCACCTCTGATCATGTCCGGTTGCAGGCCCGCGCCCTGGGAATTGAAGACAGCGTTCCGGTTTCACACGAGAACTTTCGCCAATGGGTGATTGAAGATGATTTCTGCGCTGGGCGGCCGATGTTGGAGAATGTCGGCGTTACGATCACCAAAGACGTACACGCATATGAAACCCTGAAATTGCGTATTCTGAACGGCGGGCACCAGATTCTGGCGAATGTGGGTGAGGTTCTGAACATCCCCACAATCGCGGACTGCATGAACGACCGGGAAATTTCGGCATTCTTCCTGAAAGTACAGACCGAAGAAATTCTTCCTCATGCCATTGCAGTTCCCGGGATGACACCGGAACAGTATCTGGATCTGGTCAAACGCAGGTTTTCGAACAGGGCTATTCACGACACCACGCGGCGCGTGGCCTTTGATGGGTCTGCACGCCACCCCGGATTCTTGCTCCCGTCCCTTCGCGATGCACTGGCCTCGGGTACATCTGTCACCGGTCTGGCGCTGGTTGAAGCTTTCTGGTGCCGGATGTGCGCCGGTCTGCGTGAGGATGGATCAGAGATTGCGCCCAATGATCCCATCTGGAGCGATTTGCAGAGTGCGGCCCTTGCCGCCAGGGAACAGCCCGAAAAGTGGCTTGAGGCAGCAAACCTGTACGGAAGTACTGGTCGTGAAGCCCAGTTCGCAGAAGCCTTCATACGCTGGTTGCCACGGATCTGGCAGCACGGATGCCGGACGACGATCAAAAGCTATCTGAATGCGCTTTCCTGACGGATGTGATCTCGGTTCAGGTGGTTTCCATTATAGAACTGGTCGCAGGCTTTGAATTTCCGGTTGTCCGATCGAAAACTGCCATAGGCGTCAATCTTTGGATTTCCGCACGATATATACGCCTGCGAGGCAGAGAGCGAAACCAAAGGCGATGCGCCAGGTTACCGGCTCGCCCAGGATCATCCAGGCCAGTGCAATTGCCAAAGGTGTGACAAGGTAAAGCAATGTGGACACGCGGGTCGCGTCGCCGCGCTGAACAAGTGCGACATAGAGGCTGATCGAGATCAGGGAATTTGCGATGACCAGATACGCAAGGGAAAGGATCAGGTTTGGATGCCAGGTGACTTCCATCGTTTCGGTCGCCATTGCGATGGGAAGCAGCACGGCAAATCCGATCACATATTGAACAGCACCACCCAACACTGGGTCGCTGCGCCGCCCGTGACGTTTTTCCAGCAAAGTGGCGGCGGTCAGGCCGACCAATGCACTAACCGCAAGCAGCCCGGCGGAAAGAGGCACTGCGCTGGTCTTGTCAAAGACGCTGATTGCAACCCCCGCAAAACCCAGCGCCAGGCCAACCCACATCACGGGCCGTCCACGCGCTTCTCCGACCAACGGAGAGAAGGCGGCGACAAGGGCGGGCTGCAAGGCCATCACGATGGCAGTGGTGCCGGCACCCAACCCCTGTTTCATCGCCTGATAGGCCAGACCGAAATAAACACACTGAATAAGAAACCCACTTACCGCCATAGCGGCCCAGTGCGCCGGATCACGCGGCAGGGCAGGGCGGAACAGCGCCAGCAGCGGCAGAAGACACAGAACAGCCAGACCATAACGGATCGCAAGCATGGTCATAGGTTCCACATAGGGCAGCCCCAGCTTGGCAAAGCTGTAGCCACCCGCCCAGAACAGCACGAACAGAACCGGTGCACCCAACCAGAATATCGATACCGCGCGGGCCGAGGTCATCATCTATTCCAGCTTCGAAGATAATCGCCCAAGCATATCAAGGCATTGGGCCATCTGGTCGACCGAGACGTATTCATCAGGTTTATGCGCCTGATCGATTGATCCGGGGCCGCAGACAACGACGCTCATCCCCAACTGCTGGAATATCCCGGCCTCGGTGCCGAAAGGTACAACGTCGGCGCCATTTGCCCCTGTCAGTTCCATCACAAGGTCACGCGCCTCGTTCTCGTCCATTGGCTCCAGCCCGTCGACCTCACCGATTACTTCGGTCTTGATACCGGCACCGGGATGAACAGTCTGCATTGCCGGGATCAGGGTTTGCGCGCAAAACCGGTGCAGTTCGTCTTTGACGTAATCCGCATCCGCCTTTTGCACTGGTCGCATCTCCCAATCGACCCGCGCCTTACCGGGGATCACATTATGGGCCACCCCGCCCACCAACGTACCGGTATTGATTGTTGTCCATGGCGGGTCGAACGGGCTGTTTGCCGGTGCTCGCCCTTGCAAATCAGCCTTCAGCGCCAGCAGTTTCGACACGTATTGCACCGCGTATTCGACTGCGTTAACGCCGCGCTCGGGGGCCGAGCCATGGCCTTCGAACCCGGTAAAATGCGCTGTATATTCATAGCAACCCTTATGGCCTTCGATGATGCGCATCGAGGTGGGCTCGCCGATGATGACCACAGCGGGTTTGATCGCTTTCTCCCGCAGGGTCTTGGCCAAAGCCTGCGCGCCAAAACAGCCGATTTCTTCATCATAGGTAAAGGCAAAATGCACCGGGCGCTGAAGGTCCAGCTTTGCGTAATACGGGGCCATGACGACTGCCGCCGCTATAAACCCTTTCATATCGCAGGTTCCGCGCCCAAACCACTTGCCGTCCCGCTCCTCCATCACGAACGGGTCCGAGGACCAGTCCTGATCGGCGACAGGCACTACATCGGAATGGCCTGACAGAACGATACCACCGTCGCGCTTTGGGCCCAATGTGGCAAAAAGATTGGCTTTGGTGCCGGTTTCATCATGCCATATTTCAACCTCTGCACCGCAATCGCTCAACCGGTCCGCGAGGTGTTTGATCATGTCCAGGTTGCTGTCTGACGAAACCGTGGGGAAGCTGATCAGTTCGCCCAGCAGGGTCTTGGCGTCTTCGAGGGTGCTCAAGGCTTAGTCTTTCACAAAGAGCTTTCGCTCGATATTGCACAGGGCTTCGGCGGGGCCGTTTTCAGTGATAAGAATGGTTTCCGTGGTCTCAAGCCCCCAGCTGTCCATCCATAGCGCAGGCATGAAATGGAAAACCATGCCCGGTTGCAGAATGGTCTCGTCTTCGGCGCGGATCGACGCTGTCCGTTCGCCCCAATCTGGCGGATAGCTCAGGCCGATAGGGTATCCCATGCGCCCCTCCCGTTCGAGTCCGTGACGGGCAAGAACCTTAAGAAAAGCGGTTGCAATGTCGCTGGTCCGATTGCCAGCCCGTGCAGCCTCCAGACCCGCCGCTATCCCTTCGATCTGCGCGCGTTCCGCGTCCCGCATTTCTGGCGGCGGAGTGCCAAGAAATACCGTGCGGCAAAGCGGAGCGTGGTACCGCCGATAGCAGCCTGATAGTTCGAAAAATGTTGCCTCACCTTCTTTCATCGGCGCGCCATTCCATGTTAGGTGCGCGGCAGTGGCATCCAGCCCTGAGGGTGTCAAAGGGACAATGGCCGGGTAATCCCCCCAATCATCCTCAACCCCGGTAATCCCGGCATGAAAGATATCTGCGACAAGGTCGTTCTTGCGCACGCCCACCGCGGCGCGATCAATGGCCGTTTGGATTACTTTTTCGGAGATCCGGGCCGCCTTGCGAATAAAGACAATTTCTTCTTCCGATTTGATCAGACGCTGCCAGTTTACAAGTGCCGTCGCATCCACCAGCGTCGCTTCGGGCAATTCCTTGCCCAAAACCTCGTGTGCCTTTGCGGAATAGTAATAGTTCTCCATCTCAACGCCGAAGCGGGCGGTGCTCAGCCCAAGCGCGCGAATGTGGCCAGCCAGATCCTGCATTGGATGGCGTATGGTTGATTGAACGTAGTGGTCTGCATAGCCGCGAATGTTGTCCTTGGACATCCAGCATGTGCGCAACCCACCCAATGCATCCATCTGACGTCCCCACCAAATCGGCTCACCTTCCATGCCGAGCAATACGCCCTGATGCACGTAAAAGGACCAACCATCATAGCCAGTCAGCCAAGCCTGGTTCGAAGGGTCGGTGACAAACAGTAGCTCTAGCCCCGCTTTTTCCATAGCGCTTCGGGTCTTGGCGATCCTGCGGTCATATTCCGCTTGGCTGAAGGGGGCGTGTTCAATCGGCATGGCATCCTCGGAGGCTGGATATGACATGTACTTGAGCGCAATCTTTCCAATTTGTACACAAATGAACTTGTAAGCGATACCTGAACCGAAACCCCTATTAGAAGTTAATGGGTTATCTAACGAGGAGATCATGGTACGCGTACAGGGTATTCGCCCTCAGCATCGAAGGACGCAGTAGAATAGAGCGCTGGAAGCATGCGAAGTCCCTGTTCGGTGGTTAGTGCGCTTCCGAAACCGCGCCAAAAGTCATGAGCCACCGAGGGTCATGAGAAAGTTCTTCAGACCTCATCTGATCGCGGTTTTCGCGGGCCAATCGACTATTTGTGCGGTTTTATGCTGCGCCTGAGCGAGGATCGGCATTTCTCCGCTGGATATGATTGCAAGACGGCAACGGTGGCACCTGATCTCGCGCGCGGCATGGTGCAGAGGGTCGGTGTCTTGGGGCACAGTGAAGGCTCGCTGCCAAACCCCAGATGTCCAAGGACTCAATCAATGCTACACACTGCGCCCACCTGTCGAGAGGCGGCCCCTTGTTTCGATGCATGTCGATCCAGCGCGCTCGACACCAACGGCATTCTCAATTCAACGCGTGCCGCGTCCCCTGTGGTGAACGAGGCAGAGTGTCAAAGCCTGCGCAACTCGGCCGGTCAGAGGAAAGCGCGCAATCTTTGGGGAATGGTTGCGTGGGGTTTGTTGGTGATAGTCCAAATCGCTGCGTACGCCGCCATGTTCTATGGCGTGTTGGTTATGCATATCTCGCTGCTTCCCTACGTATTTCTGGTAGCACTGACAGTCTTATTCTGGCTGGGCTACGATTGCATTCGCGATATGCGCAAGGATGCTTCATCAGCTAACAGTCAAAGTTAGATATCCTTTCTTACCTGAATGACTTCGGGTCAATGACAGTCAATATCTGTGGCCAAACTGCCGGGCCCAGTGGAATGTAAGTGTTGCCCTTCGTGATTTCCTTGGGGCAGGGCGCTTTCAGGTTCAAGACACACCCTGGCAACAGGCATCTTTCACGAAAGTCAGTGACAGAGCCGGTTGACAACAGGTTTTGTATTTTGGATACATTTGTCAGGGATATCGCAACGACCTGTATTGTCACTGAACGCTCTGACGACAAAGAGCCCTGCGATTGTCTTGCCAAGTCCATTTCTGGGAGAAAATCATGAAACTCAATCTTCTGGCCGCAACCACGGCAATAGCCCTGTCGGGTGCCGTGGCACAGGCAAATACCCTGGTGTATTGTTCCGAAGGTTCACCCGAGGGGTTTGACCCTGCACTGTTTACCGCAGGAACTACCTTTGATGCCTCGTCGCATCCTATTTACAACCGGTTGCTTGAATTCGAAACCGGTACAACCAATGTGATCCCCGGTCTGGCTGAAAGTGTCGAGGCCAGTGATGATGGCCTGGAATACACGTTCAAGCTGCGCCAGGGTGTCAAATTCCATTCGAATGACGAATTCACCCCGACCCGCGACTTCAACGCTGATGACGTAATCTTTTCCTTCATGCGCCAAAAGGACGAGAACCACCCCTATAACCAAGTGTCTGGCGGCACGTGGGAATACTTCCAGGGTATGGGGATGCCGGATCTGGTCTCTTCTATCGAAAAGATTGATGACTACACGGTGAAGTTCACCCTGTCCAAGCCAGAGGCACCCTTTGTTGCGAACATGGCGATGGATTTTGCATCGATCATGTCAGCCGAATATGGCGATGCTATGATGGCTGCCGGAACGCCTGAAAAACTGAATACTGCACCCATCGGGACCGGGCCTTTCTCGTTCGTGGCCTACCAGAAAGACGCGGTGATCCGCTATGCGGCCAATGGCGATTATTGGAAAGAACCGGCGCAGGTCAAAAACCTGATCTTTGCCATTACGCCGGACGCGTCTGTTCGTTACCAGAAGCTGAAAGCTGGCGAATGCCATGTGATGCCTTACCCGAACCCGGCTGACATTCAGGCGATGAAGGATGATGCAGACATCAACATGATGGAGCAGGAAGGGCTGAACGTCGGGTATCTGGCTTACAACACCACGATGGCGCCGTTCGACAACCCCAAGGTTCGCAAAGCGTTGAACATGGCGATCGACAAGCAGGCGATCATCGACGTGGTTTTCCAGGGCTCGGGCCAGGCTGCCAAGAACCCGATCCCGCCAACCATGTGGGGCTATAACGACGCTATTGTGGACGATGCCTATGATCCCGAAGCGGCCAAGGCCATGCTTGATGCCGAAGGTGTCTCGGACTTGTCGATGAAGATCTGGGCGATGCCTGTTCAGCGCCCCTATAACCCCAATGCCCGCCGCATGGCCGAGCTGATCCAGGCTGATTTTGCCAAGGTTGGTGTGGGCGTCGAAATCGTCTCATACGAGTGGGGCGAATACCTGTCACGCTCGAAAGAACTGAACCGCGACGGTGCTGTTCTGCTGGGTTGGACCGGTGATAACGGCGATCCGGACAACTTCCTGGCCGTTCTGCTGGGCTGTGACGGGGTCGAAGCATCGAACCGTGCACAATGGTGCCACCAGCCGTTCGAGGATCTGATCCTGAAAGCCAAGCAAAGCACCGATCAGGCAGAGCGGACCAAGCTGTATGAACAAGCGCAGGTCGTGTTCAAAGAGCAGGCCCCATGGGCAACCATTGCTCACTCGGTTGTATTCATGCCGATGAGCAACAAGGTGCAAGGCTACAAAGTGCACCCGCTGGGCGGCCACATCTTCTATGGTGTGAGCGTCGAGTAAGCCACCACTCACTCACCGGAGCTGCCTGTTTGGCAGCTCCGGCTTTTTTATTGAGGAGGTCGGCCTGAATGCCGGATCTGTCCGAATATCGTCAACTGGCACGGGACCTGTCAGTCGACGCAGTAGCTCTTGTGCCTGGCCCGAACTTCACCCGCGCTTTGGGAAAAGCTTTCATGAGCCACGAGCGGCCCTTCGTGGTGATTGTCCCGGCTGAGGGACAGGCCGCAGCGATTGTGCCCAATCTGGAACTGGCGTCATGGGATCTTGTAGGGTTCGAGGGCGCTGTTTTCGATTGGCGCGATCAGAGCGGTTATGATGATGCGTTTACTGCTTTGGCCGCACATATGCCGATCCGCTCTCTTGCGGTGGAAGGTCAGGTGATGCGGGTTTTTGTCTCTGCGGCTTTCACACGTGCTATGCCGGACTTGCGGATCGTTGACGGTGAACGCGAAATCTCGGGCCTGCGCATTATCAAAACCGATGAAGACATTGCTGCGATGCAGGCGGCCATCGATATCTCGGAACGTGCTCTGGGTCGTGTGATTGCAGATGTGCGCGTCGGTCAGACTGAAAAACAGGTCGAGCAGGCCCTGATACAGGCGCTGTTTGCAGAAGGAGCCGAGTCTCTGGCGTTTTCGCCAATCGTTGCGGCTGCCGACAACTCTGCACGGCCGCATGGGAAAGCACGCAGCGACTACCAGATCAGGGCAGGCGACGCGTTACTGTTCGATTTCGGCGCCTGCAACGATGGTTTTGCCGCTGACATCACGCGAACCTTCTTTGTTCAGGACGTGTCGGACGAGGGTAGGGAAGTCTACGATACCGTTCTGCGCGCCAACAAAGCCGGGTTCGAAGCTTGCCGCCCGGGTGCAACGGCCCATGACATCGACGATGCGGTCACAAGCGTGCTCGAAGCCTCGCCATTTGCGGATCGTATACGTACCAAAACGGGCCACGGGCTTGGCCGGGATGTGCACGAGGCACCTTATATCATGCGCGGAAACCACCAGAAAATTCTGCCGGGCATGGTCTGGACGAATGAACCAGGTCTCTACGCGCTCGAAAGTTTTGGCGTTCGCATCGAAGATGATGTGCTTGTCACTGAGGATGGCTGCCGGTCGCTGACCCATTTCCCCAAAGAGCTTACAATCATAGGTCGCTGATGTTTGGTTACTTACTCACCCGCATTGGCCTGTTCGTCCCGACCTTTCTGGGCGTGACGTTGATTTCATTCATGTTTATCCGGGTGCTGCCGGGTGATCCGATCATCGTCATGGCCGGCGAGCGCGGCATGACTGAAGAACGCTACCAGGAAATGGTGGAAAAGCTGGGTTTCGACAAACCGGTGTTGCAGCAATACTGGGAATACCTTGCCGGAGTTTTGCAGGGCGATCTCGGCGAAAGCTTTGTCACAAAAAAACCGGTCTGGGAGGAGTTCTTTTCGCTGTTCCCCGCGACAATGGAACTTTCGCTCTGCGCCATGATCTTCGCCATCGCATTGGGTCTGCCTGCCGGTGTGATTGCGGCGGTGAACCGGGGGAAGTTTTTTGACAGGGCACTGATGTCTTCGGCATTGGTCGGGTATTCGATGCCCATCTTCTGGTGGGCGCTGCTGCTGATCATCGTGTTTTCGGGCAATCTTGGCTGGACACCGGTGTCCGGTCGGATCGACCTGCTTTATTACTTCCCAAGTGTCACTGGCTTTATGCTGATCGACAGTCTTTTGTCCGGGCAGGAAGGCGCATTCGGGTCGGCCGTTCGTCATCTGATCCTTCCGACGATTGTGCTGGGTACTATTCCGCTGGCAGTGATCGCGCGTCAGACCCGGTCGGCGATGCTGGAGGTTCTGGGCGAGGATTACATCCGCACTGCACGTGCAAAAGGGTTGTCGCCGACCCGGGTAAACGGGCTGCATGCGCTACGTAACGCGCTGATACCGGTTGTCACGGTGATCGGGTTGTCGGTTGGTACGTTGCTGGCGGGGGCAATTCTTACTGAAACCATCTTCAGCTGGCCGGGCATCGGCAAGTGGATGGTCGATAGTATTTTCCGCAGGGATTACCCGGTGGTGCAAGGGGGTTTGCTGATGATCGCGGTGATCGTGATGCTGGTGAACCTGCTGGTCGATGTTTTGTACGGCATCATCAACCCCAAAATCCGGAGACGATGATGACCGAGCTTTCGTCGAACCAGCCAATGGCCGAAAATCGTCCCAGCGCACTGCGAGAGTTCTGGTACTATTTCAGCGAAAACCGCGGTGCCGTGATCGGGTTGTGGGTTTTTGCCGCCTTTGTGTTCTGTGCGGCCTTTGCCCCTTTGTTGGCCCCCTATGATCCGACCGAACAGTTCCGGGACCATATCCTGCAACCCCCTGCCTGGCAGGAAGGCGGAAGCTGGGCCTTCCCGTTGGGCACCGATCCTTTGGGCAGGGATATGCTGTCGCGGCTGATCATGGGTTCACGCTATTCCTTCTTTGTGGGGATCGTTGTGGTCTGTGTTGCCGTAACGGGCGGCGTAATGGTCGGCCTTCTGTCGGGTTTTGCGCCCAAATGGGTTGATACGTTGATTATGCGGGTGATGGACATCGTCCTGGCTTTCCCGTCTCTGCTGCTTGCCCTTGTTCTGGTCGCCATTCTGGGCCCATCACTGACCAATGCGATGATCGCCATCGCCATCGTGTTTCAACCGCATTACGTGCGCCTGACCCGCGCGTCGGTTCTGGCGGAACGGCAGAAAGACTATGTGACCTCGGCCCGTGTGGCCGGTGCTGGCAAGTCGCGGCTGATGTTCATCACGGTATTGCCCAATTGCCTGGCGCCAATCATCGTTCAGGCGGCCCTGTCTTTTTCCACTGCCATTCTGGACGCGGCGGCCCTTGGGTTTCTGGGCATGGGCGCGCAGCCCCCCACGCCGGAATGGGGCACCATGCTGGCTGAAGCGCGCGAGTTCATCCTGCGCGCATGGTGGGTTGTCACCTTCCCCGGTCTCGCAATTCTGGTCACCGTGCTTGCCATCAACCTAATGGGCGACGGGTTGCGCGATGCGCTGGACCCGAAACTGAAACGGAGCTGATCGCATGAGCCTTTTGCAGATCCGTAATCTGACTGTCGAGTTCGCCACATCTTCGGGCAGTTTCCGCGCCGTGGACGGTGTCGATCTGTCGGTCGACAAAGGCGAATTGCTGGCCATCGTTGGCGAAAGCGGTTCGGGCAAGTCTGTGTCGATGCTGGCACTGATGGGCTTGCTGCCCTGGACCGCCACGATCACCGCCGATGAGATGAGCTTTGAAGGCCGCGACCTGTCCGGTATCTCGGCCCGTGAACGGCGCAAGATCATAGGCAAGGACATGGCGATGATCTTTCAGGAGCCGATGTCTTCGCTGAACCCCTGTTTTACTGTCGGGTTCCAGATCAAAGAGGCATTGCGCATCCACCTTGGCCTGAACCGAAAAGAGCGTCACGAGCGTGCGGTCGAATTGTTCGATCAGGTTGGCATTCCCGCGCCTGAAAGCCGCCTGAATACTTTTCCGCATCAGATGTCAGGGGGTATGAACCAACGGGTTGTGATCGCGATGGCCATTGCCTGCAAGCCCAAGCTGCTGATCGCGGATGAACCGACCACGGCACTGGACGTGACCATTCAGGCGCAGATTCTGGATCTGCTGATCCGGTTGCGTGATGAGCATGACATGGGCCTTGTTCTGATCACCCATGACATGGGCGTCGTTGCGGAAACCGCCGAGCGGGTTCAGGTGCAATATGCCGGGCAAAAGGTTGAAGAACAGCCTGTCAGAGATTTGTTCCGAACCCCACGTCATCCCTATACCACGGCTCTGTTAAGTGCTTTGCCGGAACGGGCGACGTCCAAGATTCTGCCGACGATTCCAGGTGTTGTTCCGGGGCAATTCGACAGGCCAAAAGGTTGCCTATTCAGTCCACGGTGCCGCTTTGCCGATGCGACCTGCGCCCAGACCCCGCCGACCCCTCATGCCGAGGCATTTGGCAAGGCGCGCTGTCACCATGTTGAAAAGATTGCCGCCGGAGAGCTGGTATGACCACACCTATCGTTCAGGCCAACGCCCTGACCCGGTTTTACACGGTCAAAGGCGGGTTGCTGTCCAAGCCCGCAACCGTAAAGGCACTGTCGGGGGTGGATTTCGACCTGCAACCGGGAAAAACACTGGCCATTGTCGGAGAGTCAGGCTGTGGCAAGTCTACGCTGGCCAGACTGATCACAATGATCGAAGAACCAACCTCGGGCAGCCTGACGATCAACGGGGTCGACATTACCCCTTCGCAATGGAGCAAGATGCGAGAGACGGTGCAGATCGTCTTTCAAGACCCATATAGCTCGTTGAATCCGCGTCAGCGCATCGGCCAGATCCTGCAAGAACCGCTGATCATCAACCGGCCACAGATGACGGCCGCCGACCGTGAAACGCAGGCACGCAAGATGATCGAGATGGTAGGCCTGCGCCCCGAACATTATGACCGCTATCCGCATATGTTCTCGGGTGGGCAACGCCAGCGGATCGCTATTGCAAGGGCGCTTATGCTGGACCCCAAGGTGCTGGTTCTGGATGAACCTGTTTCGGCGCTGGATGTTTCGATTCAATCGCAGATCCTGAACCTGCTGGTCGATCTTCAGGAACGGCTGAACCTAGCCTACCTGTTCATTTCACATGACTTGTCGGTTGTCCGGCATTTCGCCGATGACGTGATTGTCATGTATCTGGGGCGCGCGGTTGAAAAAGGCCCGAAAGAGCAGCTGTTCGCGGCACCCCGACATCCGTACTCCAAGGCGTTGCTGTCCACGACGCCCCGCGCCGACCCGGATGCCCGCAAAGAACGGATCAAGCTGGAAGGCGAGTTGCCGTCACCCATGAACATCCCGAAAGGGTGCGCTTTTGCGCAACGATGCTGGCTTGTGACTGATCAGTGCAGGCAAACATTGCCTGAACTGGATGATGAAACCCATCAGGTCGCGTGTCTGCATCCTCTTTTCTGAAGAACCAGATGGCAAACGAAAACGCCCGGGCCAAGGCACCGGGCGTTTGGAAAATTGCATATCCTTGATGGCGTCAGAGCCCCCATTTCTCGCGGTTTGCTTCAAAAAAGCCTTCCGCTCTTTTTACTTCGATCCAGTTGTTCACATAGTTGATCCAGATCTGATCGCCTTGTGGCAGGATCATCGCAATCGGCGAAGGTGTCCGGGGACCGGCGTTTTTCACGCGGATAACAGGAAACTTCTCCTCAAGGGTCGAGCCCTCGATGTTCGACGTTATGAATACATCAGCACGACCGGCGATTACTTCCTGATACCCGCGGGCGGGGGCCTCGACCACCTTGATCTCGGCGTTTGGGAACCATTCACGGACCCGTTTTTCGAATGTGGTGCCCAAAGTCGTCGCGACTTTCACACCGGTCTGGTTGATCGAGTCATAGCCGTCGAATTTGTTAGCCTTGTCCTTGGTGGTGTAGGGAAAAAGTTCGACCGAAATATAGCTGTCCGAAAAACCCGCAACTTTCATGCGCGGTGGCGAAATCGATGCCGACCCGGTCAGGTGGTACTTGCCCGCGACCACACCATTCACCAGTGTTTTCCAGTCGGTGGGGACAAATTCGACCTCAACTCCAAGATCGGCGGCCAATGCATTCATGATGTCGATGTCGTACCCTTTGTAGCTGTTGGTTGCCGGGTCGCGCAGTGTCATCGGGTTCCAGTCACCTGTGGTACCAACCTTGAGAACGCCGGAATCCAGCACCTCGTTCAGCGCAGATTGCGCCTGTGCGGAACCGGACAATACAAGCCCCAACACGGCAACCGCCGCGGCTTTCCAAAAAACGCTCATAGGTATCTCCCGTTGGTGGCGTTACGACCTTGTGATTGCAATCCTCATTGATTTCAGTCCAAAGGGAAAGATAACCTCAAGAAAATATTACTATGGGGCAAAAACGGGGGCAGTTCAGCTTATGGCAGGCGCCGCAATCGAACTTGTGGGCGTGAATAAGTGGTATGACACGTTTCACGTTCTCAAGGACATTAACCTGACGGTCAGCAGCGGCGAAAAGGTGGTGATTTGCGGGCCTTCGGGGTCAGGCAAGTCCACCGTCGTTCGATGTATCAACCGGTTGGAAAAACACCAGAAAGGGATCATTCGGATAGATGGGGTTGACCTGGCGGATGACGCGAAGTCAACGGCAACCATCCGGTCCGATGTCGGGATGGTCTTCCAGCAATTCAATCTGTTTCCGCATTTGACCGTTTTGGAAAACCTGACTTTGGGTCCGATCAAAGCGCGCGGCCTGAGCCGGAAGGACGCGGAGGAAAAAGCGCGCCATTATCTGGATCGTGTACATATTCCCGATCAGGCGGACAAAAAGCCCATGCAGTTGTCCGGCGGTCAGCAGCAACGTGTGGCGATTGCACGATCCTTATGCATGGAATCGCGCGTGCTGTTGTTCGATGAACCCACGTCGGCGCTGGACCCCGAGATGATCTCGGAAGTGTTGGAAGTTATGGTTGAACTGGCGAATGAGGGCATGACCATGGTGGTCGTGACCCACGAGATGGGGTTTGCCCGGAAAGTGGCTGACAAAATGATCTTCATGGATGCTGGTGAAATCGTCGAAGAAGGCAAGCCGGAACATTTCTTCACCAACCCTCAGTCTGACCGCTGTCGCAAATTCCTGTCTCAGATACTGCAGCACTGAGAGGGCTGATGAAAAAACTTCTACTAATTGTACCTTTGCTGCTGCTGGCAGGCTGTTCGTCTTCCCAGACCTGGGGTTGGTATGTGATCGACCCGACCACTGCATCGGGCTGGATCAATGTGAAATTTCTGATCTCGGGGATGGGGGCAACGATCCAGATTTCACTGATCGCAGCGGCGATTTCGATCGTCATCGGATTGTTGGTGGCCCTGCCGGGATTGTCCGAGAAACGCGGCTGGCGGCTGGTTAACCGTGTTTACGTTGAATTTATTCGCGCCATTCCCCTGCTGCCAATGCTGTTCTGGGTCTTTTATGGCTTGCCCATCGTGTTCAAGTCTATGGGCATGAATGTCCCCATCGATCCCTTTTGGGGTGCGATCATCACATTGGCGATTTCTGACAGCGCCTTCACTGCCGAGATTTACCGCGCAGGCATTCAATCCATTGCGCGAGGTCAAAGCGAAGCGGCGCAGACCATCGGGCTGAACTACGTGCAGACCATGCGTTATGTGATCCTGCCGCAGGCAATCCGGCGCATTCTGCCGCCCTTGGCAAACCAGTTCATCTACATCGTAAAGATGAGTGCATTCGCCAGCGTCATCGGGATGCAGGAACTGACCCGCCGCGCGAATGAGCTGGTGGTTACGGAATACCGCCCGTTGGAAATCTATACCCTGTTGATCTTTGAATACCTGATCCTGGTTCTGATCATCAGTGCGGGTGTGCGCTGGCTGGAGCGTCGCATGGGCGCGGACGAGCGCGGATAAGGAGAATTGATATGGACTGGAAAGCTTTCATGGCCGAGACCGAGGCCAATATCGGAACTTTTTCGCAGGAAGTGCCCGAAACCGTGCGCGGCTTTGGCATCATGGGCAAGGCCGCCAAGACCAATGGCGCACTAAGTGAGAAAACCAAGGAATTCATGGCCCTTGGCATCGCCATTGCGACCCGCTGCGACAGCTGCATAGGGTTTCACGTGCGTTCCCTTGTCCGGCTGGGTGCAACCCGAGACGAGATGTGCGAGGCATTGGCGATGGCGACCTATATGGGCGGCGGGCCGTCTTATGCTTACAGCGCCAAAGCGCTGAAGGCTTATGATGTGTTTTCCGGGTAATTGCCGCGCATAGCATTAATGCGGGTTATGATCAGGCGTTTGGTTCCGGTTTCATTTGCCCCATGCCTCCCGCGTTTTCTTCTGCGGTTTTGCGAATAATTGCACCGATTTTCAGAAGGTTTTCGCCCAGCGGGTTGGTCTTTCGCCAGATCAGGCCGATGGTTCGGGTTGGTGGGGTGTCCTGAAAGCGGGCGATGGACACGTCGGCAGACCGGGTTTCCAGCCCCACGGCCATTTCCGGTATCAGCGTCACACCGATGCCCGCCCCGACCATCTGTACCAGTGTGGACAGAGAACTGCCCTCCATAATGTGCTGCGGTTCGATATTGCGGATCGAACAGAAGGAAAGCGCCTGATCTCTGAAACAATGCCCTTCTTCCAGCAACAACAGCCGCATCGTTCTGAGCTGTGACGAACTTGGCATTGGCAACCCGGCGTCCCGCGCCGGGCGAACCAGCAGAAAGTCTTCGTTAAACAACGAAAATTCCCGAAGGCTGGGCTCCGATACTGGCAAAGCGACAACGGCAAAATCCAGTCTTGAGTCCAAAATTTCGCCGATCAGGGTTTGGGTGATGGTCTCTTTGGGCTCGATCGTCAGCTGTGGGAATCGTTGCGACAGTGCCTTGATGATTGATGGCAGCAAGTAAGGCGCGACCGTGGGGATGACCCCGATTCTGATGCGACCCGACAAGGGACCAGCGGAAGATTGCACAAGATTCCCCAAATCTTCGACCCGCGTCAGGATTTCGCGGCCATGTTTTAGGACATCTTCGCCAAGCGCGGTCAGGCGCGTCTCGCGCGCTGCGCGTTCGACCAAGGGGCCACCCATGATGGCCTCCAGCTCTTTGATTTGTATGGAAAGCGCGGGTTGCGAAATCGCGCTGGCCGCCGCGGCTTTGCCAAAATGGCGGTAGGTGGCAAGCGCTTCAAAGTAGCGCAGGTGTTTAAGCGTGAGTGACTTCATAGAAAAAACTAATCACAATGATAGTAATTACAAATTTCCAATTATCGAAACTGTGGGATACGAGTCAAGACATCTGAACCCCTCAGTAAATACTCAGGAGATTTACAATGGACGGCAATCCCCACAATCATCAATCCGGCGGCTGCCCAGTCTTGCATGGCGGGAACACGGGCACAGGCAACTCTGTCACCAAATGGTGGCCGGATGCGCTGAACCTGGACATTCTGAGCCAGCACGACACCCGCACCAACCCGATGGACGCGGATTACAACCACCGCGAAGCGGTCAAAGGGCTGGATTTCAATGCTGTTCGTGCTGACGTCGAAGCGTTGCTGACCGACAGTCAGGACTGGTGGCCAGCCGATTGGGGCCACTATGGCGGCCTGATGATCCGACTGGCGTGGCACTCTGCCGGGTCGTACCGCCTGGGGGATGGTCGCGGCGGCGCAGGTTCGGGCAACATCCGTTTTGCACCGCTGAACTCTTGGCCGGACAATGCCAGCCTTGATAAAGCGCGCCGTCTGCTCTGGCCGGTGAAAAAGAAATACGGCAACGCGCTGTCCTGGGCAGACCTGATTGTTTTGTCGGGAACGGTTGCCTACGAATCCATGGGTCTGAAGACCTTTGGCTTTGGCTTTGGCCGCGAAGATATCTGGGGCCCGGAAAAAGACGTCTATTGGGGGTCGGAAAACCAGTGGCTGGCCCCGTCCGAGAACCGCTATGGCGATCTGGAAACTCCCGGAACGCTGGAAAACCCGCTGGGTGCGGTGCATATGGGCCTGATCTATGTGAACCCAGAAGGTGTGAACGGCAACCCGGATCCAGCAAGAACTGCGCTGCACATCCGTGAAACCTTTGCCCGCATGGCGATGAATGACGAAGAGACCGCCGCGTTGACCTGTGGTGGTCACACGGTCGGCAAAGCGCATGGCGCGATGGCGGGTGATCATATCGGCGCCGAACCCGAAGCCTGCCCGGTTTCCGCTCAGGGTCTGGGATGGGACAACCCCGATCAAAACGGCAAGGCAACCAACGCGTTCACGTCTGGTATCGAGGGTGCGTGGACGAAAAACCCGACCAAATTCGATATGGGCTTTTTCGATTACCTGTTCGGCTATGAGTGGGAATTGGGTAAATCGCCCGCGGGTGCACAACAGTGGCAGCCCATCGACATGCCGGAAGAGGAAAAGCCGGTCGACCCGACCGACCCTTCGGTTCGGCGTATGCCGGTCATGACCGATGCGGACATGGCAATGAAGATCGATCCTATTTACAACGCGATCTGTCAGAAGTTCATGGCTGACCCGGATTACTTTGCTGACACTTTTGCCCGCGCGTGGTTCAAGCTGACCCACCGCGATATGGGGCCACGTGTCAACTACTATGGCCCAGACGTCCCGTCAGAAGAGCTGATCTGGCAGGACCCGATCCCTGTCGGTTCGACCGGGTATGACGTCGATGCCGTCAAAGCAAAGATCGCCGACAGTGGTCTGACCGCGGTCGAGATGATCACCACCGCGTGGGACAGTGCCCGTACCTTCCGTGGCTCGGACAAACGCGGCGGAGCAAATGGTGCGCGTATCCGTCTGGCACCGCAGAAAGACTGGGCAGGGAACGAGCCCGAACGTCTGGCAAAAGTGCTGGGCGTGCTGGAGCCGATTGCAGCGGAAACCGGGGCCTCGATCGCCGACGTGATCGTTCTGGCGGGTAACGTTGGTCTGGAACAGTCGATCAAAGCCGCAGGCTTTGACGTGACGGTTCCGTTCTCGGCTGGTCGCGGCGACGCAACGGATGAGCAGACCGATGCCGATAGCTTCTCGGTGCTGGAGCCGCTGGCGGACGGGTTCAGAAACTGGCAGCTGAAGGAATACGCGGTATCACCCGAGGCGATGATGCTGGACCGCGCGCAACTGCTGGGTCTGACCGCAGCCGAAATGACGGTTCTGGTGGGTGGCCTGCGTGTGCTGGGCGCCAATCATGGCGGCTCGGCGCATGGGGTCTTCACGGATCGCGTGGGTCAGTTGACCACCGACTTCTTCGTCAACCTGACGGATATGTCGCTCAGCTGGCACCCGGTTGACGGCGGCACATATGAGCTGCGTGATCGCGCCTCGGGCGAGGTCAGGTTCACCGCTACCAGCGCGGATCTGGTCTTCGGCTCGAACTCGATCCTGCGTGGCTACGCCGAGGTCTATGCCCAGGACGATAATGCCCAGAAGTTCGTGCGGGACTTCGTGGCGGCCTGGACAAAGGTCATGACCAACGACCGGTTCGATCTGGTAGCCTAAGTCAAAAATCGTCAGGCGAGGGAAACCTCGCCTGATATTGTGTTCGGGCAGACATCTGATAGTGCCCGATTATCCCGCGATCACATTCTGTTTTTGAACACCCAGGCCTTCGATGCCCAATTCCATCGTGTCGCCGGGTTTCAGATAGACTTGCGGGTTTTGCCCCATGCCCACACCCGGCGGAGTTCCGGTCGAGATCACATCGCCCGGTTGCAGGGACATGAATTGCGACAGGTGTGAGATCACAGTTGCCACCCCGAAGTGCATCGTCCGGGTCGAGCCGTCCTGATAACGGTGGCCGTTGACCTCAAGATACATCGGCAGATTCTGAGGGTCTGCAACCTCGTCCCGCGTCACCAGCCATGGACCGATGGGGCCGAATGTGTCTGCCGACTTGCCCTTGACCCACTGCCCCGAGCGGTGAAGCTGAAAATCACGTTCCGACAGGTCATTGACCACACAATAGCCTGCGACGTGATCCATCGCTTCGGCCTCGGAGATGTATTTCGCTTCCTTGCCGATCACCACGCCCAATTCGACCTCCCAGTCGGTCTTGACGGACCCGCGCGGGATTTCCACCGTGTCGTTCGGCCCGACAATGGCCGATGTCGCCTTGAAAAAGATCACAGGTTCCTGCGGCAACTCCATACCGCTTTCTGCCGCGTGGTCGGCATAGTTCAGGCCGATGCAAATGAACTTGCCCACTTGGCCGACACACGCCCCTAAACGGGTGTTGCCTTCAACCATCGGCAAATCCTGTGGATCCAGCGCGCGCAGTCGCGCCAAACCTTCGTCGCTGAGAACGTCGCCCGAAATATCGTCGATGACGCCTGACAGGTCGCGAATTGTGCCATCGTCGTGCAGTAGCCCAGGCTTTTCTGCACCCAAGGCGCCAAACCGCAGTAGTTTCATATTGTGATCCCTTTCAGATTAAATCGCCCATCCGCCATCAATGGCAAAGGGCTGACCTGTGGTAAATGCGCTGCTGTCACTCGCAAGGTAGAGCGCCAGTTCGGCAATCTCGTCGGCAGTCCCAATGCGCCCCATCGGCTGGCGGGCGATGAAATCCGTCATCGCCTTTTCGTAGTCGCCCGTCGCCCGCAAACGCTCATGCAGGCTGGGGCTGTCAACGGTGCCGGGGCAGATAGCATTGCACCGGATGCCCTGCGTGACGAAATCGGCGGCGATCGACTTGGTCAGGCCAATTACGGCAGCCTTTGATGCGCAATATACAAACCGGTTTGGAACGCCCTTCATCGACGATGCGACCGAGGACATATTGATGATCGACCCCCCGCCGTTTTTCAACATCGCGGGCAGGGTCAGACGGATCAGGCGATACATAGCCTTCACATTAAGATCGAAACTGAAATCCCAGTCGTCCTCTTCGCACTCAAGAATGGTGCCGTTTGCCACGTAACCCGCGCAATTGAACAGGATATCCAACGGTGGCAATTCAGCCACGGCACGTTTTACGGCATGCGCGTCTGTCACGTCGAGATGGATTGGAGAGATCCTGTCGATCTCCGAAAGCCCGGCCAAAGTGGTTTCGTTGATGTCGCTTGCAAAGACATGCGCGCCTTCGGCTGCGAACAGTTCGGCCGTGGCACGTCCGATGCCCTGCCCAGCGGCGCTGATGAATGCGGTTTTGCCTTTTAGTCGGTCAGAAGGCTGATGCGATGTCATTCTGGTCCTCATGATTTTCCCGAAGCCGGGTGGTGTGTTGGGGATAACTGCCTTGTTGTTCGCGCCTCAGGGAAAAGATTGGGCAGGTTCAGCGGGCGCAAAGCAGTGCGTGTTTGGGGTTCGGTGCGGCACCGTCAAATCCTGATGTGATAAGCCTTTGCCGCATTCCCTCCGAGGATGGCCGCACGGTCATTGGAGGAAAGTGCGCTTAGCAGTTCGTCGGTTGCATCTACCCATCGTTCATAGCTGCTGGCCAATGTGCAGACCGGCCAGTCGCTGCCCCAGATCAACCGCGATGGTCCGAACGTGTTCAGTAGGTGATCCACATAGGGGTACAGGTCCCGAACCGTCCAGTCAGGTGCAGCTTCGGTGACAAGACCGGACAGTTTGCAGAACGCGTTGGTGTCCCGCGCGATGGCGGCCATGTCTTCGGCCCACCCGTCAAATGCACCGTCCCGGATCAGAGGTTTCGAGCCATGGTCAATCACAACCCGCATGTCCGGGTGCTGTGTCAGAAGGCGACGCAACGGCCCCAGGTGCCGGGGCAGGGTGAGGGCATCGAAAGTCAGATCTTTAGATTGGATGGCCTCAAAGGCAGGTCTCAGGGCTGCGCCGAGCATCCAGTTCGGATCAGCGATATCCTGAATCATTGGCCGCAGACCAACCAAAGCGGGATGAGTGGCTAGTCTGATGATTTGTGCACGCGCATCAGGGGCGTCGAAACCGACCCAGCCAACCACACCTTTGATAAAAGGTGTCTTGTCCGCCAGTGACAACAGGTACTTCGTTTCGGCGACGGTCGACGCTGCCTGAACCAGAATTGTCCCGTCGATGCCCTGTGCTTGCAACAATGGCGCAAGATCACCTGGCCCGAAGTCCCGGTAAATCTGGCCCAAATCCGGTGTCAGCCACCCATAGTCACCACGTGCCAGCGCCCAAAAATGCTGATGGGCGTCGATCTTCATGCAATCACGCCTTTCTTCAGGATGATGTTGCCGTACAGCCTGCGCTCGCCGGTCTGAATGATGGCAAATGCGGATGCCGCGCGTTGGTAGAAGTCGAACCGGTCCAGACCCTGAATTTGCGCGGGGTTGTCAGCCTGCGCGTCGATGATCTTTTGGAAATCTGCGACGGCCTCGGGCACGGCTTCGGGATCACCGACAACCTGCATGGTCAGCGCGGGGTCGGGCACGAATGTATCCAGCGGCATGACAGACAACACCGCGCCAAGCAGGTCGCTTGCTGTTGAACCATCCGCACGGATGCAGTCGGGCCCAAGGCTTGAGCCCGGGAAATTGGCGTCCGCAATAACGATGTCATCGCCATGGCCCATGGCACGCAGGGCGTACAGCAACTCAGGAGACAACAGCGGGTCGAGGTTACGCAGCATTGACAGGTTCCTTGGGCAAAGGGGCATCTGACCGGATCAGGCCTTCGGTACGCAGGTCTGACCAAAGCTGGGCGGGGATAGTCCGCTCCAGCAGGGCGACATTGGCTTGAACCTCGGCCGCATTGACGGCGCCCGGAACAACCGTTTTCACGGCGGGGTGTCCCAGAACAAATTGCAGCGCGGCTGCGATCAGCGGTGTGTCATGGGCCGCACAGACAGTTTCGATCCTGCGCACCCGTTCAAGAATATCCTCAGGCGCATCGGAATAGTTATACTTGGCCCCAGGCACCGGTCCGGTGGCGAGGATACCTGAGTTATACGGCCCGCCCAGAATGATGCCCACATCGCGTTTCTCGCAAAGTGGCAGAAAACTGTCCAAAGCTTCCTGCTCCAAAAGCGTATACCGACCTGCCAGCAGGAACCCGTCGAAATCGCCAAGACCCAGCAGTTTTTCGCAAACCTGCCATTCATTCACGCCGGCGCCAATCGCAGCGATCTCACCTGCATCGCGCAGTTCAACCAGCGCCTTGTACCCGCCGCCATCGAACAACTCGCGTACTTTGGCGTCTGACATTTCCTGACTGCCCTGACTGAAAGCGCAGACGTCATGCACCAGAAGAATGTCCGCATTGGCAACACCTGTCCGGTCCCGGCTTGCCTCATATGACCGCATGACGCCGTCATAGGTATAGTCGAACACAATGCGTTTCTGCGGAACGTCCACAAACGCTTCGGGTGTCACCTCATGTGGTTCGCAATCCAACAGCAGACGACCGATTTTGGTTGATAGCTGAATGTTCTCACGCCCAAACCGCCTGATCGCTTCGCCAAAGCGATACTCGGACCGCCCCAACCCGTATTGCGGCGCGGTGTCGAAGAACCGGATGCCTGCGTCAAAAGCGGATTGCAACGCAGCCTGCGCATCAGCATCCGAGACCTTGCGATAAAGATTGCCCAATGGCGCGCCGCCAAACCCCATGCGGGTCAGCGGTACAGGCCGGGACGTCCTGTTGTTCAGAAGGGCGGTTTGCGAAACGGTCATCCTGCCTCTCGGGTGTTTTGGGGGGGTAAATTGAACAGCTGCGGTCTTTCCTGTTGCAGCTGTTCTATCCGAGGCATCAGTTGCCCAAGGTGATGGCGCATGGCGTCTTGTGCTGCACGTTCATCATGGGCGCAGATGGCATCGAATATCGCCCGGTGTTCGGCCAGTGTTTCCGCGATGCGGCCGGGTGTCGGCAACAGCAACATACGCGCGCGGCTGACCTGTAGCGACACCGTCTGCGCCACATCCGGCAAGCGAAGCATCCCGGTGAACGCCATCAACAGGGCGTGGAATTCTTCATCCGCGTGATAGAACCCGGCAATGTCGTCATCTTCGATCAACAGCTCTTGCAGGCGCACGTTGCGGCTCAGCTTTTTGCGCTGATCATCGGTCAGGTCACGCGCAACCTTGGCCACAGTTGCCAGCTCCAGGGCCTCTCGCAGAAAGGCGCCTTCGCGTATTTCATCCATCGAGAAATAGGACACGCGTGTACCCGATTGCGGCACCACATCCACCAGTCCTTCGGCGGCAAGCCTGGTGATGGCGTCCGCGACAGGTGCGCGGGATACACCCAGGCGCGTGCAGATTGGTGCCTTTCTCAGATTGGCACCGGGAGGGAAATCCAGTGCCAGGATCGCCTGTTTGATGGATTGGTAAACCCGCTGCGCAAGCGATCCCTCAAATGTTGAAATGTCGGGCAGGCGGGTGGCGTCAATGTCATATGGGTGGTTCATGAATCTGAACTATCATACTAACATGTTAGTTGACAAGAGTGGATTATCCCCGTAGCTCTGTGGCGAACAAGCGGGGAATCCATGCGCCCAGTTTCAGAGATCAAAACCCCGGGAGGCCCGGCCCGTGACACAATCCGGCTGAACCCGGATGACAACGTGATCATCGCGTTGCGCGACCTGAAAGCCGACGCGCAACCGGATGGGATATCGATACGGCTTCCCACGGATATCGCACGCGGGCACAAGATCGCCACCGCCCCGATTGCGGCGGGTGAAAATGTGATCCGCTATGGACAGATCATAGGTCAGGCCAAAGCGGATATCGCCGCGGGCGAGCATGTTCATGTCCATAATCTGGGTATGGGGGCGCATCAGCAGGACTACGCATATGCAAGCGCGAACGCGCCGCTGCCCGAGATTTCAGGCGACCGTATCTTCCAGGGCTTCCACCGCGCCGATGGCAAGGTCGGCACGCGCAACTACATCGGCATTTTGACAACGGTGAATTGCTCTGGCTCCGTGGCGCGGTTCATCGCCGAAGCCGCCGAGAAACGGGGCTTATTGGACGCGTACCCGAATGTGGACGGTATCGTCCCGATCGTTCATGGCACTGGATGCGGCATGTCGGGCAAAGATGAAGGCTACGCCACGTTGTTTCGAACGCTGGCGGGATATGCCCAGCACCCGAATTTCGCCGGTATCCTGTTGATCGGTTTGGGCTGCGAGGTGATGCAGGTGGCCGATCTGGTTGGCGGTCGTCCGATCCGTCCTGATGGCGTGCTGCGTTACATGACCATTCAGAGTGAGGGCGGCACACGCCGTACCATTGAACGTGGATTGAACGAGCTGCGCGGGATTGCCGACCTCGCGAACAAGGCCGAACGCAAACCTGCGCCGATCAGTGCGATAACGGTCGGAATGCAATGCGGCGGGTCGGATGGGTATTCCGGGATCACCGCCAATCCTGCTTTGGGTTATGCGTCGGATCTGTTGGTGCGGCATGGCGGTACGACGATCCTGTCCGAAACCTCGGAAATCTATGGCGCGGAACACCTTTTGACCCGGCGGGCCGAGACCGTTGAGGTCGGGGAAAAGCTGATCGAACGCATTCGCTGGTGGGAGGGGTATACACAGCGCAACGGCGGCGAGATGAACAACAACCCAAGCCCGGGCAACAAGCGCGGCGGGTTGACGACCATTCTTGAGAAATCGCTTGGCGCCGTCGCCAAGGGCGGCACCGCGCCCTTGCGCGGTGTTTACAAGTTCGGCGAGAAAATCGACAAGGCCGGCTTTGTTTTCATGGACAGCCCCGGTTTTGATCCATGCTCGGTCACGGGGCAGGTAGCGTCAGGTGCGAACCTGATCGTGTTCACCACCGGGCGGGGCTCGGTTTCGGGATATCAACCAACACCCTGCATCAAGCTGGCTACCAATTCCGAAATGTATGCCCGGATGTCGGAAGACATGGATCTGAACTGTGGGGATATCGTCACAGACGGTGTGAGCATTGAGGCAAAAGGCGAAGAGCTGTTCGAAATGCTGATCCGCGTCGCATCGGGTGAACAAACAAAAAGTGAAGAACTTGGCTTTGGTGGGGTCGAATTTGTGCCCTGGCAAATCGGCGCGGTGATGTAGGCGGCACCACCCCTTGGGGAGAGGGGTGTTTGGGAGGATAAATGAAAAAACTGGTCGACATGTCGGGGATCGAGAAACACTTTCCCGGAGTCCATGCGCTGAAATCAGTGCAGTTCGATCTGGTGCCCGGTGAAGTCCATGCGCTGATGGGCGAGAACGGCGCGGGAAAAAGCACGCTGATGAAAATCCTCTCGGGGATTTATCAGCGCGACGGTGGCACATTGCAAATCGAAGGACGTGATGCAAACCCAACCACGCCACGCGAGGCGCAGGCTTTGGGTATCGGCATCATCCATCAGGAACTGAGCCTGATGAATGATCTGACAGTGGCACAGAATATTTTTATCGGCCGCGAACCTCGTAAACGGTTTGGCCGACTGAACGATGCTGCGTTGAATGCACATACGGCCGAGATCTTTGCGTCCATGAACCTAAACCTCGACCCCAAGGCGCAGGTCGGCAGTCTGACCATTGCGAAACAACAGATGGTCGAGATCGCCAAGGCTCTTTCTTACCGGTCCAGGGTTCTGATCATGGATGAACCGACCGCGGCCCTGAACGATGCTGAAATTGCCGAGCTGTTCGTGATCATCCGCCGTCTGAAGGCTGAAGGCGTGGGCATTGTCTATATCAGCCACAAAATGGATGAGCTGAAGCAGATTGCTGACCGGGTTACGGTGATGCGCGACGGAGAATACGTTGGCACCGTTGACGCGGCAGCAACGCCGATCAGCCAGATTATCGCGATGATGGTAGGTCGCGAAGTCAAGGAAGAGCCGCTGGTCCCCCCCGATCTGAGCGATGCCGAGGTTTCGCTGGAAGTGACCGGGCTGTGTCGGGGTCACGAAATCCGCGATGTCAGCTTTTCGGTCCTGAAGGGTGAGATCCTGGGCTTTGCCGGGCTGATGGGGGCCGGACGTACCGAAGTTGCGCGGGCAATCTTCGGGGCTGATCCCAAAGATAGCGGAGAAATCCGGGTGCATGGGCAGGTGGTCTCGATCAGGACACCATCCGATGCCGTCAAGGCGGGCATCGGCTATCTTTCCGAGGATCGCAAGCATTTCGGCCTCGCCACAGGGATGAGCGTTCGTGACAATGTTGCCTTGGCTTCGATGGATATGTTCACCGGACGTGTCGGTGTTCTGAACGATGGTGAAATCAGCACGACGGCCAAGGGTTACATCACGCAGCTGGGCATTCGCACGCCTTCGGACACGCAGGAGGTACGCCTGCTGTCCGGCGGCAATCAGCAGAAAGTTGTCATTGCCAAATGGCTGCTGCGGGATTGCGATATCCTGATTTTCGATGAGCCCACGCGCGGTATCGACGTGGGCGCAAAATCTGAAATCTACAAGCTGCTGGAAGAACTGGCCGGGCAGGGCAAGACGATCATCGTGATTTCGTCGGAACTGCCCGAGATCATGCGCCTAAGCCATCGCATTGCCGTGATGTGCGAAGGCCGACTGACCGGCATTTTGCCGGGCGGCAAAGCCACCACTCAGGAAGACATCATGCATCTGGCGACGCAGCGGGCGGCGGCGATGCAGATAACAGGAACAGCGTAATGACCTCAGCAACGGAAATCGAAAAGAAAAGCCCACTGGCGGGGCTCTCGGAAAGCGGCGCCTACCAAAAGCTGCTGGCCTTCGCCAGCTTGATTGCCTTGCTGATCGGGTTTTCAATCGCGTCGCCGAACTTCATGCAAACTTCAAACATGATCGCCATCTTGCAGGCGACATCGGTCAATGGGGTGCTGGCGGTTGCTGCAACATTGGTCATCATAACTGGCGGGATCGACCTGTCCGTGGGAACTCTGATGACATTCTGTGCCGTTATCGCCGGTGTCGTGCTGACCTATCTCGGAATGCCACTGTTGTTGGGGGTTACGGCAGCGATTGCGGCGGGTGCGTTCTGCGGGCTGTGCTCGGGCACCTTTGTCGCCAAGATGAAAATCCCGCCCTTCATTGCCACGCTGGGTATGATGCTGATCCTAAAAGGGTTGTCGCTGGTGATTTCCGGCACGCGGCCCATCTACTTCAACGACACGCCGGGCTTTGACCAGATTTCGCGCGGGTCGCTGATCGGAAAGGTTTTTCCCGCATTACCGATCCCCAATGGCGTGCTGATCCTTTTCCTTGTTGCCATTGCAGCTTCGTACATTCTGGGGCGCACGGTTCTGGGCAGATACACCTTTGCGCTGGGATCAAACGAAGAGGCGGTGCGCCTATCGGGGGTGAATACCGATCTTTGGAAGATGCGTATTTACGCTCTGGCAGGTGGGATCTGCGGTATCGGTGGAATTCTGATCGCGTCGCGACTGAATTCGGCGCAGCCCGCGCTGGGGCTTGGCTACGAGCTGGAAGCCATCGCTGCCGTCGTGATCGGGGGCACGTCCCTGTCCGGTGGGCGTGGTACAATCCTTGGAACCCTGATCGGTGCCCTGATCATGGCAGTTCTGACCAATGGTTTGCGAGTGCTGTCCGTCGCGCAGGAATGGCAGACCGTTGTCACCGGCGCGATCATCATTCTGGCCGTTTACGCCGATATGGCGCGGCGCAGGAAGACAGGTTGAACAGTCACAAAAATCAGAAACGAAGACCAACTGGAGGAGAAGACATGCTAACACGTCGTTTCATTTTGGGGGCCCTGAGTGCGGCCAGCCTTTCGATACCTGCAACTATGTCATCAGCGGAAGACATATATATTCCGCTGGTGTCCAAAGGGTTTCAGCACCAGTTCTGGCAGGCGGTAAAGTCCGGTGCGGAACAGGCCGCGGAGGAATACGGTGTCACGATCACCTTTGAAGGCCCGGACAACGAAACCATGGTGGATCGTCAGATCGACATGCTGGCGGCGGCCTTGGCCAATAACCCCAAGGCCATCGGTTTTGCCGCTCTGGACAGCCAGGCCGCCATTCCACTGCTGAAGCAAGCTGATGAAAAAGGCATTCCGATCATCGCTTTTGACAGTGGCGTTGACAGCGACATCCCAGTTTCTACAGCAACAACAGACAATCAGGCCGCGGCTGCGCTGGCTGCGGACAAGATGGCCGAGATGATTGGCGGCAAAGGCAAAGTCGCCGTTGTTGCGCATGACCAGACCAGCCGCACAGGCATCGACCGGCGCGACGGCTTCGTCAATCGCATTGCTGAAAAATACCCGGACATCGAAGTTGTCACGGTTCAATACGGTCAGGGTGACCACCTGAAATCGACCGAGGTGACCAAAGCGATCCTGACGGCGAACCCCGATCTGAATGGCATCTTCGGCACCAACGAAGGCTCGGCCATCGGTGTGGTGAATGGTGTGCAGGAACTGGGGACCGAGGGGCTGACCATCATCGGATATGACAGTGGCAAGGCCCAGAAAGATGCGATCAAAAGCGGGCTGATGGCGGGTGCAATCACTCAGAATCCCGTGGGCATCGGGTATGAAACCGTCAAGGCTGCTGTGGCCGCGATGAAGGGCGAAGAAGTTCCTGCCCTGATTGATACCGGGTTCTACTATTACGACGCATCCAACATCGACGATCCAAAGATCGCGGCAGTGCTGTACGACTGATCTTCATTATCATACTTGTTCCTGGCTCTTGGTTCTCCAAGGGCCAGAAGCTTGTCAGAATCCCTGCATTAGCATGTCGACGCCGGCGGTGATCTGCGCAAAGTGATCATCAAGGTTGTCGACCGGCGATTTTAGAATGCCCACCGGAACGGCAGCCATGAATTGGGTTGCCATTACAAACGGTTTGCCCTGGATATCAAAGACGGGATTGAGCCGGGTGGCTGGGATCGGCGCGGTCGCTTCGGGAAGCAGGGGCACGACGACGCGTGTGTTCAACCCGCTCAGCAGATCGCTCTGGATGTCCAGAAGATACCCGTCACCTGACGGGTTGGGGAACACGTCGTATTTTGGCATCAGAACTGTCGGTAGGTGTCCAGCGGTAAGCCATTACGCTCGACATACGCGTTGGAACTCTCAAGTGCGGCCTTGTTTTCGGCATTCCAGCGTTCCGCTTTTGCGCTGGCGACTGCGGCCCGAATGCCGTCTTCGGCTGCGCGGGAAAGATTGATCTTCAGATCCCGCGCCTCGGACAGCATATCGCCATCCAGTGATAGATTTGTCGGTCTACGAGATGGAGCATTCATTTGATTACCCTCTGAACTGCGCCATTTTACCATCACACGATATGCGCGTCAAACATGCGCATATTACGTGAATGGCGGAAGCCCTCTGTTCAGCGGTACGTGGCAATCAGGAGATTTTTGGCCTGAAAAGAGCTTTGCGCTCAGTTCTTCCCCCTCTCATTACTGAGCGACTTTTTGTTTTTGTTTGTGTTTATTGAACTGTTGGTCGAAGAGGTTTTTGAAGGGTCCGTTTTTCTGCATGAGTTGGTCGAGGTTTCCCTGTTCGGCGATAGTGCCG